>JANWKU010000046.1 GCA_025451215.1 Terriglobales bacterium | reverse complement strand
TGTCAAAATCGGATTCGTTCAAACTTGTTAACCTGGATCTTCAGGAATTCATATCTTAAACACTAAAGGCAGGCACATTATTGTAAACAATTGTTCGATAAGGAGCGAGGAACTACTCTGTAAGCTCAACAATTATATAGGTATGTAGGTGGATACCTGTACACCGCTATGTGGATTTGGTCTGCTCTTGTCCCGTCACCAGCAATGCCATGCACCCGCCCAGTCCGATCAATAGACCAATAATGATGAGCGCTGTCTTGTGTTGAACAAAACCAATAATGGATGGCCCGAAAAATCCTCCCAAATTGCCCACCGAATTCACGATAGCAATTCCCGCGGCGGCAGCCGTCCCGCTAAGTCCGGTATTTAACGCCCATATTGGTCCGCACATGGAAAACACCGCCATGAGCCCCAGCGATAATCCGATGATGGTCGGCACCAAAGAATGAGAGAACGCGCTAAGCAATAAACCTCCCATTCCGCAAAATGCTGAAAGCGCAATATGCCACCTGCGCTCCCCCGTCCGGTCGGAATGGAATCCAATCAAAACCATGGCGATCGCGGTTGCGATATAGGGCACGGCAGAAAGCAAGCCGAGTTTGAAGTCACTCATTCCCGAAAGATTTCGAATAAACGACGGCAGCCAAAGGCTTACGCCGTAAGCGCACGTATTCACTCCGAAATACATCACCACCATGAGCCAGATAATCGGCCGCGCAAACGCCGCCCCCACCGTGCTCTTCTGCACTATCATGCTCCGCCGTTCCTCTTCCAATAAAGCAAGCAGCCAATTGCGCTCTTTCTCGCCTAGCCATCGGGCATGTTGCGGAGAATCGGCAAGCACAAAGAAGACGACCAATCCCAGCAAAATGGCGGGAAGTCCTTCCATCAGGAATAACCATTGCCACGCCTTCAAATATCCGCTGATGTGCCATTGCAGGATGGCGCCTGAAATTGGACCGCCTACAACGCCTGAAAGCGGCCCCGCTGCCATAAACCAGGCAACCGTGCGCGCGCGCGCCGTGGTTGGGAACCAGCTTTTTAAATAAAGAATGACCCCGGGGAAAAAGCCCGCCTCCGCCGCGCCTAGCAAGAACCGTAAAAAATAGAACTCATGCGCGGTTTTCACAAAGATCATGGAACAGGAAATCGCGCCCCAAACCACCATCAGCAGCGTGACCCAGCGCCGCGCCCCTACTTTCGCAAGAACCAGGTTGCTGGGCAACTGGAAGAAAAAATATCCCGCGAAAAATATTCCCGCGCCAAAGCCATAGACGCCCTCGCTTAATCCCAGTTGTTGCAGCATTTCCAGCTTGGCAAAACCGACATTAATGCGATCCAGATAGGCGACAATGTAAAGAACAAAAAGAAAAGGGACCAGGCGCAACGTGATCTTGGAAATTATCGCCGCTCCGGAATCCTGTTGAACGGACGCTGGTGTAGGGATGAGATTAGACGTGGGAAGCACCTCTTGCGTGACCGATAATACTTTGCGCCATCCGAATCCTGTTGCTAAATATTTAACCGCGCTCTGATCTCGCCCACCAACTCTTCCGGCGGCAAGCTTACATCCACGACAATCGCGTCCGCGGGCTCTTCCAAGTCTGAGAACTGCGCAGCCAGAATACTCTCTCCGGCGAAATGCCCGTGTCTTTGCCGCAGGCGCGAACTAATCAATTCCTCGGAGCCTTTCAAATACACGATCTTTACTTCCGATCCCACCCGCAACTCATCGCGATAGCTCTGCTTTAACGCGGAACACGCCAATACTACATTGCTGTGCCCTGCAATCCATTGCGAAATCGCATCCTGCATCGCCTTCAACCACGGAGCACGATCGGCGTCTCCCAAAGGAATTCCCTGCCGCATCTTCTCCACGTTAGCCGGCGAGTGGAAGCTGTCTGCATCCGCAAACTCCCATCCCAATTTACTGGCCAGTAGATTTCCAACCGTGGTCTTCCCCGCTCCCGTAACTCCCATGACGATGACGACCATGCCTACCTGGCCCACGGCTCACGGCGTATAAGCTTTTCAACTCTGGTCACGAGATGCTGAGATCCTGCTCTGCCTTCCTTTATAGTATGCATAATCCATCGCGTGGAAATTTGCAGCGAAACAATGCGCATAGGATCGTCCTGAGCAGTCAAAGCACACTCATCTTACCTGAACATAAAATATTTTTGAGGCGCATCTTGCGGCATAACAACTCTCACAGTTCACTTGATTTAGCATGGAGCAGCAGACTACGACATGATCTCTTCATTGCGGCTTAAAGAATTCGTTCGCCGCCCTCCCGTTGTTCTTGCGAGTCTCCTTGTACTGGCTATTATCGGGTTTGGAGTGGTCAACCGCCTGGTCAATCGCTTTGGTGAGCAGAAAAAAGCTTTAGGACGACATCTGTTCCAGAGCAGCCAGGCTGAATTGCGCCGCGGCCAGTCTGACGACGCCATTGACGACCTTCGCGCCGCTCTCGATTACAACCCTAACAACTTCGAATATGAACTCACCCTGGCCCGCGTGCTTCGCGACACGGGAAAAACCAGCGAAGCGGAATCCTACCTCATCGGCTTGTGGGAGCGCGATCCGCAGAACTCATTGGTCAACTTGGCCATCGCTCGTCTTTACGCCCGCCAAAAACTGCCGGAAAAAACATTGCAGTACTATCACAACGCGATCTACGGAGTCTGGCCCAGTGACGCGCCAGCCTTACGGCAACAAACGCAGCTTGAACTTATTCATTCTCTGCTAACGGAAAATGCCTATCCGCAAGCACAGGCGGAACTGATCAGCTGGTCCGCGGCGTTGCCACCGGACCCAAATCTGCACCTTACGGTGGCAAGCTTGTTCATGGACGCCCACGACTATGACCATGCTCTGGACGAATATCAGACGGTTCTTCGCCGCGACCGCAATAATGCGCAAGCGCTCGCCGGGGCCGGAGAATCTGCTTATCGTCTTGGACGTTATCGCACCGCTCAACGCTATCTCTCCAGCGGCACTCTCAATAATGGTCGGACTCCGGAGAGCAAGCAACTGCTCGAAACAACCAATATGATTCTTGATGCCAATCCTTACGCGCGACGTATCTCAGCCCGCGAAGCCTCGAAACGGGTGGTTCAGGATTTTGAGCGGGCAGGCACACGGTTATCAGAATGCGTAAAAGAGAAAAATATCGTCGTGGACACTTCAGCAAAGGAATCCAGTACCCAACAAAATTCCGCTAACGTGAAGTCCTCCGGGACTCAGCCTTCTGAGGATGACCTGAGCGCGCTTTACCAGCGCTGGCTTGCGTTGAAACCAAGAGTGACTGCGTTGCGAATAAGCGCTGGAAATAGCCTTCGCGACTCCGCCATTGACGTCACTTTTGATATCGAGCAGCAAACGGCAACTGCTTGCGGAGCGCCGTCCGGTTTAGATCAGGCGCTGCTTCTGCTTTCCCAGAATCCTACCGGAGCGGAAAGATGAGCGAACCAGTCACGACGCAAACACAAAATCCGGTGGCGCCTGGCGAAGCGCCAGCCCCATCCAATCACACACACCGCATCGCGTGGTTTTCTCTCATCACGTCATTCCGCGAAGAACGCTTTTTCCTTCTGCTTGCCGTCTTCATAGGGATATTCTCCGGCCTCGCTGTAATCTGCTTTCGATTGGCAATTGATTGGACGCGCATCGCCCTTCTCGGTCCGCTGCCGCATCCTCACAACCTGCGACTGCTGATCGTGCCAACCCTGGTCAGCTTGCTCGTCTCGGTGTTGGTTATTCACGTCTTTCCGCTGGTCCGCGGCAGTGGCGTAAACCAGACCAAGGCCGCGCTCTACATTTACAACGGCTATATCCCGTTCCGCACCGCGATTGGGAAATTCGTCACCGCAGCCCTGGCGATTGGCGCTGGACACTCGCTCGGTCCCGAAGATCCCTCGCTGCAGATCGGCGCCGCACTCGCGTCATCTCTGGGACGCGGGCTGGAACTTTCCCGCGAAAAATTACGCTTATTGGCGCCCATGGGCGCAGCCGCTGGCTTAGCTGCGGCATTCAACGCGCCCATCTCCGCTGTCCTTTTTGTAATTGAAGAAGTCATCGGTCGTTGGAGTGCAGGCATTCTTGGTTCCGTCGTCCTCTCGGCGGTTTCCAGTGTCGTGGTGGTCCGCTGGTTCCTCGGCTCCGAGCCGCTGTTTCATATTCCAGCGGTCGCATTTGTAAGACCCACAGAGCTGATTGCCTACGCAGTGCTCGGAATCACCGGTGGCATTGCCGCAGTTATTTTTGCAAAAGCGATTGGATATTTGCGTCCCAAGCTGCGCGACCTCCCGCGTTACACCCAATATCTGCAATCCGCAGCCGCCGGACTGATGATCGGACTTATCGGCTACCTGGGCGCTCCACAAATCATGGGCGCGGGCTACAACTACATGGACCAGGCATTGCATGACCGCTTTCCATGGAGAGTTCTTGCCATTCTCGCAGGCCTCAAAATTCTTACCACGACATTGTCCTTCGTCAGCGGCACCCCCGGAGGCATGTTCGCTCCTACTTTGTTTATTGGAGCCATGCTTGGAGGAGCAACAGGAGGAATAGAACACTACTTCTATCCTCACCTCTCAGGTTCAACGGCAACCTATGCCTTGGTGGGCATGGGCGTTCTCTTCGCTGGATTTCTCCGCGCTCCCATGACATCCGTTTTCATGGTGCTGGAGGTGAGCGGCAACTACTCCATCATTGTTCCTGTGATTGTCGCCAATACCTTTGCCTATTTGATTTCCCGGAGCTTGCAGCCAATCCCCATCTTCGATCTTCTCACCCGGCAAGATGGTCTCGTGCTCCCCTCACTCGAAGAACAACGCGAGCAGGCTATTCTAGTGGTGGAAGACGCGATGCGCGCGCCGCCCGTGCCTGTTCTGCGTTCTGAAGACACCGTGCAGCAGGCATCCATTCGAATTCAGGAAGCACCCGAGGACACCTTTATTGTGCAGATTTCGCCTAGCGGTTGGAATACCGTCTCTCGCGATACTTTAAAAAAGCTCATGGGCGAGGGCAAAGGAGAGATGACACTGCTCTCCGCGCTTCCCATACGCCATCTTCCACATTTGCATCCAGACATGCCTCTGGACACGGCACTGCGGTACGTCTCCCAGTTTCCCTTGGTACCGGTCGTGCACCGCGCGGACCTGCATAAACTCATCGGAATCATCTCCCGCGAGGACATCCTCAAGAAATACCAACTGTCCGAAATCGAAGAAGATTGATCTCTCGCGAGCAAATCTTTATTCCATCATTAACAATTTGTCTTCCTGAGCGCAGCGAAGGATCCCTACAACTCCATTTATCAATGCAGGCAGCGAGCAGGCATGTTATCCCTGATTTTTAACTGAAGTTTCACGGAACAAAAGAAGATTCGTCCGCAGCACGATCGCGGGATTCAAATAGTGAACTTTCGGGATTACCGCGCCCTTCAACAGATGATCCGCCAGCATGCGAAACGCCGTCTGCCCCTGCAAATACGGGTCTTGATAAATAGAGGCTGCTATGGTTCCGCATTCGAAGTACGGGACCATCTGGCGGAACAAATCAGTAGTGATCAGCTTTATCCTGTCTGTTAGTTTATGACGCCGCAATGCCTGGCAGACTGGCAGCGAGTTGACGGTATTTACATAGATGCCGCGTAAATTTTTATGCTCCGCCAACAACTCACAAGTTTTCTCATAGCTTTCCTTTTCTGACTCGTGCGCTTCGAGCACTGCAATCGTCTGGCCTCCGGGACAATCCTTGGGAAACGCGCTGCGGAACCCTTCCGTCTTCTGCTGGTGTTCCTCGGCGGTCATCATGCCAGTTACGATGGCCGCTTCTGATCCCTCGGGTAAAAGCTTCGCCATCAACTCAGCGGCCAGCCGTCCGCTGAATTCGGGGTCCACGCAAACCGCGCTCGAGCGGCGGCTGTCCGGCGCGTCTGTGGTCACACAGACCACCCGCACGTTGTCTTTTTCAGCACGATCAATCAGCGGCGTCATCACTTGCGGATTGCCGGGCGTAACAATGATGGCACTTACGCCGCTTTGCAAAAGCTTGGTGATTTCCCGCTTTTCCTCCCCCAGTTCGGTGGCGGGCCTATATACAAGATCAATACCCATCCCACTCTCGCGCTGGGCCTCGTCAAAAATCCCAGCGCGCATCTGGTCGTAAAAGAAGTGGATTTCTTCAGGAATACAAACGCCAATCCGGATGCTTGCCCGGCCCACGGAAAGGGCGCGGGCCGCTGGATTTGGAGAGTAAGAAACTTCCCGCGCAATTCGCAAAACTTTCTTGCGCGTGCTTTCGCTGATGCCAGGCCGGCCATGCAGCGCGCGGTCCACCGTCCCGATGGAAACCTTTGCCAGTTTTGCAATCTGGTGGATCCCCGCGCGCTTCATATTCGTCGTAGATCCGTTCGCCGTAAATCCGGAGTTACTTCGCCGCTACATTCAACGTAGCGTCAATATGCTCCACCGAGTTGCCGCCCACCATAATCTTGAAGGTCCCCGGTTCAACCACGCGATGCATGTCGAGGTTCCAGAAAGAGAGGTCGTCCGGTCCCAGCGAAAACTTCACCGTCTTGGTTTCGCCCGGCGACAAGCTTACTCGCTGAAAACCGCGCAACTCTTCAATGGGACGCGTGACCGAACTGACTTCGTCGCGAATATAAAGCTGCACGACTTCATCGCCCGCAACCTGGCTGCTGTTGGTCACATCCACCGCGACCTCCGCTTTGCCCTCGGGCCCAATGGTCTCCGGCGTCACATGCACATTGGCAAACTTGAAGGTGGAATAGCTCAAGCCCCATCCAAAGGGAAAGAGCGGCGCCGGAGTCGTGCCGAGGTATTCCCTTCTCGCCGAAGGCTTCTGATAGTAGTAATCCGGCAGTTGGCCCACCGTGCGCGGCACGGTAATCGGCAATTTTCCTCCCGGATTGTAATCCCCAAAAAGCACATCCGCCGCGGCCGTTCCGCCTTCTTGTCCTAGATACCATCCATCTAAAATCGCCGGAACATTTTCCGCGATGTAGTTGATGGAGTTCGGACGTCCGTGAAGAAGAAATACAACCACTGGCTTACCCAATGCCTGCACGGCCTTTACAAGATCATCCTGGCTTCCCAAAAGATCCAGGCTGTCGCGGTCTCCCGGATGGTCCACGGCCCATGCCTCGCGTGAAGTCTGCTCGTTTTCGCCTAACACCAAAATGACAATATCGGCCTTCTTTGCGACCTTGACTGCCTCCTGAATGCGGACGGCATTCAGCTTGGGATCTCCCAGCACGACTTTGTCAGCATTCCAATCAGGCAGAGTTTCGGTGATCTTGCAGCCTTCCGCGTAAAGAACTTCCGCGCTCGTTCCAACTTTATTTTTGATGCCCTGCAAAATACTGACGCCGCGTCCTGGATTATCGCTGTATCCGCCCAAGTGGACGTCCGCGGCGTTCGGCCCAATGACGGCAATGCGCTTGTACTTCGTCTTATCCAATGGCAGCAGATTATTTTGATTTTTCAAAAGCGTGATGGTTTCATGAGCGGCTTTCAGCGCCAGGGCCTGATGATCGGCGTCATTAGTAATTTTCTCCGCGTAGTCCGGGTCCACCAGAGGATGATCAAAAAGCCCGGTAATAAACTTCATGCGCAGAACATCCGCTACCGCATTATCAATTTCGCTTTCGGCAACTTCGCCGTCGGCAACCAACTTAGGCAAGCTCTTGAACGCGTCCGCGAAAGGAAGCTCCACCTCCACGCCAGCATCGAGCGATACCTTTGCCGCTTCTTCATTGTTGGCAACAACATGATGCAGCGTGTTTAACTGCGTGATGCCAAAATAATCGGACACCACGACGCCCTGAAATCCCCACTCATGCCGCAGAACGTCAATCAGAAGATGCTTGTTGCTGTGGGAAGGCACACCATCCACTTCGTTGTAGGAAGCCATAACAGTCCCGATGTGGCCTTGCTTCACCGCCGCCTCGAATGGCTTCATGAAGTACTCGCGGAGTTCCCGCTCCCCGTAGTAAGCCGGACCTACATTCGTTCCCGACTCCGGCTGTCCATGCGCAACAAAGTGCTTGGCGGTCGCCAGAACGTGAGCGTTATCAATGAACGGTCCAGTTCCCTGAAAACCGCTGATCGCGGCCAGCCCAATTTGCGTTACAAGATAAGGATCTTCCCCATAAGTCTCTTCCGTGCGCCCCCAACGCGGATCGCGAGCCAAATCAAGCACCGGCGCAAGGCACTGCTGCGCCCCACGCGCTCGAACCTCTGACGCAACCGCAGTGAAAACGTCGTGGATCAACGCCGGGTCCCAGGTGGAAGCCAAACCGATGGCCTGAGGGAATGACGTCCCTTTCGGCGCGGCGTTTCCGTGGAGGCACTCTTCGTGGAACAGAATGGGAATTCCCAGCCGGGTGTTCTGCTGGATCCAAGTCTGAATCGTATTGGTGAATTCCGCCATTTGTCGTGGCCCACGATTCTCGCTGGGACGCGACATTTCGCCCAATCCATATTTCAAAATTGGCGCGGCGCGGTCCGGAAGAAATTTACCTGTGGTGTCCACGAACAAAGAAGACTCCGGCATCTGTCCCCGGTTCTGCCAGGTTCCCTGCAACTGCGCAATCTTTTCCTGCAAGGTCATGCGCGAAAGTAAATCCGCCACGCGCTGTTCAACCGGCAAATGCGCATTACGATAGGCAGGTTCGTTCTGTGTTTGACTCTGCGCCTCACTCAATACCGGCGTCATGCCGCAAACCACCCATAAACAAACTGCCACCGCCGATAATGCCCTGCGGAAAACGCGCATGATTCCTCCTTGCAATCTAATGGATGCGTGATACTATACCATCGCCGTTAACGTACACGATAAGGGATTTATTAGGAATTCCTTTTCAGCCACAAACACTAATTTCAGGATTTGCTAAGACTTTTTTCATCTGCTCTGCCATACAATTGAACCCTTATGTACGTCTTGGGCATTGACGTTGGTACTGGCGGTACCCGCGTGCTGGTTGTTGACCAGAATGGTCATCTGCTGGGCGCGGCCACCGAAGAACACCAGAATTTTGCCTCGCCACAAATTGGCTGGGCTGAGCAAGACCCGCGCGATTGGTGGCGAGCTTGCGGCATTGCTGTCCGCAAGGCGCTCGCCCACGCAAAAGTGTCCAGTGATCAGATCGCATGCGTTGGTTTTTCCGGACAGATGCATGGCGCGGTCACCCTCGATGCGGCCGGCGAACCAGTACGACCCGCGATTATCTGGTGCGACGTCCGTACCGAAAAACAATGTATTGAACTGACTGAGAAAATCGGCGCCGCCCGGCTCATTCAGCTCACCTGTAATCCAGCCCTCCCCAACTTTACAATCACCAAGCTTCTCTGGATCCGTGAAAACGAACCTGAGAAGTGGAAACAGGTGCGCCACGTTCTACTTCCGAAAGATTACGTCCGCTTTCGCCTGACAGGAGAGCGTGGCATGGACATGGCCGACGCCTCGGGCACGCTCATGCTGGACGTGGCACACCGCCGCTGGTCGGCTGAGGTTCTGCAAGCCGCCGGACTCGATGCTTCCCTTCTCCCTCCGCTTTATGAATCTCCGGACGTCTGCGGCGCTGTCTCCGCCGAAGGTGCGGCCGCAACTGGATTGAAACCAGGAACGCCTGTCGTCGCTGGCGCGGGCGATCAAGCTGCCGGCGCCGTCGGCATGGGGATTGTGACTCCCGGCGCGGTGAGCGTAACCATTGGCACTTCAGGCGTAGTCTTCGCCGCAACTGGCAGCCCCGCACTCGACCCCAAAGGACGCCTCCATACCTTCTGCCATGCCATTCCCAACCGCTGGCACATTATGGGCGTAACCCAATCCGCGGGTCTTTCATTGCGCTGGTTTAGAGACAACTTCGTGCCTCCTGGCGATGGCAAAACCGATCCCTACGACATGCTCACCGCGGAAGCCAAGAAAGTTCCTCCCGGTGCCGACGGACTCCTGTGGACTCCTTATTTAATGGGCGAACGCACGCCGCATCTCGATCCTTATGCTCGGGCAGCGCTGGTAGGCTTGACCGCTTCGCACACTCGCGGACATGTGGTCCGCGCTATCTTGGAAGGCGTGGCCTTCAGCTTGAAAGATAGCTTTACAATTTTTGGCGAGATGAAAGTCCCCATCACCAACATTCGCTTGGGCGGCGGCGGAGCAAAGTCGCCATTGTGGCGTCAAATCCAGGCGGACGTCTATGGAAGCGACGTCGAAACCATAGAACAGGAAGAAGGCGCAGCCTACGGAGCAGCCATTCTTGCTGGAGTCGGCGCTAAAATGTGGTCTTCGGTGGATGACGCGTGCAAGCAAATTGTTCGGGTTCGCGAGCGCATTACTCCTCAGCCCGCGGCGATGAAAACAATGAACACAAGCTACGCAGCTTTCCGCCGGGTCTATCCGGCAACCAAGACAATTTTTGCATCGTAGAAGATATACGACAGCGATAAAACATTAAGGAAGGAATTCTAAATTCTCATGACCAGCAATGATAAATATCAGCCGCGCCCGGAACATAAATTTTCTTTTGGATTGTGGACAGTCGGCAATCGTGGACGCGATCCTTTTGGTGATTTCGTCCGTCCGCTGCTCTCTCCGCCAGAACTCGTCGATTTACTCGGAGAAGTAGGCGCATGGGGCGTTAATTTGCATGACAACGACCTGGTTCCCATTGACGCAACCCCGGCAGAACACGACAAAATCGTTCGCGACTTCAAAAAAGCCTGCGAGAAAAACAATATCGTCGTCCCCATGGCGACTGTATCTTTATTTTTCCACCCTGTGTTCCGAGACGGCGCGTTTACCGCCAATGATCCCAACGTCCGCGCTTATGCCTTGCAGAAAACCATGCGCGCCATGGATCTCGGCGCCGAATTAGGCGCGAAGATCTTCGTCCTTTGGGGCGGCCGCGAAGGCACTGAGACTGACTCCTGCCGCAATCCCGCCGACGCCGTAAAACATTTGCGCGAAGCTGTGAACTATCTCTGTGAATACAACACAGCGCAGAAATACGGATATACATTTGCGCTTGAGGCTAAACCCAACGAACCGCGCGGCGATATTTACATGTCCACCACAGGACACTATTTGGCTTTCATTCCGACGCTCGACCATCCGGAAATGGTGGGAGTCAACCCGGAAGTCGCCCACGAAACCATGGCCGGCCTCAATTTCCTGCACGGCGTCGCGCAAGCCTGGGAATCCGGAAAGCTCTTCCACATTGACCTGAACGATCAATATCCCGGACGTTACGATCAAGATTTGCGTTTCGGCTCGGCGAACTTGAAGTCAAATTTCTTCTTGGTGAAATTCCTGGAAGAAGTAAAGTATTCCGGTCCGCGGCACTTTGACGCACACGCCTACCGCACTGAAAATTACGAAGGCGTCAAGGACTTCGCCCGGGGCTGCATGCGTACTTATCTCATGCTGAAAGAAAAAGCCGAGCAATGGCGTGCGGATAAAGAAATTCAGGCGATCTTGAAAGAAGTAACGTCAGGCAACAGCTCCATCCCAAAAACCGGCAAATATAGTAAGGACGGCGCAAGCGCCTTGCTCGCCCACAACTTCGACAAAGACGCCATGATGAAAAAGCGCCTCCCCTACGAACGCCTCGATCAGCTGACGATCGACATTCTATTGGGCACTCGTTGATTCATTCGCTGTGATCGTTCAACGTCAATGACTTTGTTCGATAAGCTATTTTTGTTCGATTGAACGCCGGGCCTGAGCCCGGCGTTTTCGTTTGCCTCTTCCGCAGGAAACCGCACAGCGAAAATTCTGAGCTACACACGAACGTGCTACCCATAATTCATTACAAATCCGCCGAATCAGCTCCCAGCGCGTTTGACCACCATGCATGAGGTTGTTATCATTCAACTGCGGGGTGGAGCAGTCTGGTAGCTCGTTGGGCTCATAACCCAAAGGTCGGTGGTTCAAATCCACCCCCCGCAACCAACCCAAATTACTGAATCCGAAGCGTTAGCGCTCTTTCTGCTATATCTCTGTTTTCTTTGTTCCGTTCACTAACGTGCAGAATCTTCCCAAGTTCTTCTGCCGTCTTACGCTCATCTGATGTGACCATGTGTGTGTAGTTCATGGTCGTTCGCGCCTCAGAGTGTCCCAGGCGATTCATCCGAATCGCTATCGGCACGCTGATTTGATCCAGCAGTGTAGCGTTACCATGCCGGAAGCATGGAAGCCACATTGCCTTATTCCTAGCATCTTGAGGACAGGGTGCAACTTTCGTTTTCGGACCAGGTTGTGATCCCAGGGAGTGTTATTTCCCGTTGTGACAAGACAGCGATCCGGCAAAAGCACGGTCACAACAATTAGTACATTCAGTATATGGTTTGCTTCATTGTAACTTCCATATATTGATAATTATCGAGCCGGGCATTGACGCGGAAATCTCGGCCTGATTTTGTTGCATTGTAATGTGAGGTTTGAACTCTAACCATGCCATGTTATGTGAGCGTAAATGGATTTGCATGCCCTTGAAGCTGGATTTAAAAAAGTTAACAACTTGACTTCGTCCCATGGTATCGCCCCCAAAAAACTCATTGCAAAACCTATATTGGACAATCCCATTCGAGTTTTACTTGTTGAAGATCACAACTTCGTGCGCCGCGCCTTCAAGCGTGTATTCGAGGATGAGCCCGACATCCAAGTTGTGGGTGAAGCAAGCGATGGTCATGAAGCCGTAAAAGCCGCGAAGCGCCTGCGTCCCGATGTAGTGGTAATGGATTTCGCGCTGCCGGGCCTGATGGGTGGAGCGGCGACCCAAAGTATCCTTAAAGCTGTTCCCGAAACCGCTGTGCTTATTCTCAGTATGCACTCCGAGCCCAGCTATGTCCGCGCTTCGCTGGATGCGGGCGCACGAGGATATTTACTCAAAAGTGCGCTGCACTTAGACTTGGTGGAAGCAGTGCGGAAAATCGCAGCCGGGCGTCATGTGCTTGATTCTCGTATCATGCTGCCCAGCTTTTTGGCGGCTTCCGCCACGCGTCCGCCCACGGCCCGCGAACTCGAGGTACTGCAGCTGATCGGCGAAGGAAAATCGAACCGAGAGATTGCAGATGCATTAGGTATCAGGATGGGGACAGTAGCTGTTCATCGCGCGAATATTATGCAAGCGCTATCGCTTGGCAATGCGGCGAAACTTACGCTTTATGCGATTGGACGAGGACTCATCAATATTGGATAACCAAAAATGCACGCTCAACAACAATTGAATTTTGTTTGCGAGTGCTTCTAACAATCGGCCTGCTTTAATTGGTTCGTAAATATTTACAGAAAGCTCCGCAACTTAATGGTTTTTGCATATTGTTTCCGCCCCTCCTTACATGTACAAAGCCGCATCTGTAATTATTTACATGTGGAAATTTGTATTTTTATTTGTAGCTTGTCTCGGCATGGTGCGGTTCACCCAAGGCGTATGCATTGGCCCGCAACCTCTTGAATCAGAAATTCACGACTTTCCCAGCGCGGCGCTCTATGGGGAACTAGGCAATTGGTTCGGAGATCACAATCAATACCCTTGCGCCATTGAAGCTTTCCGTGCCGGTCTCCAGATCGTGCCGGATTCAGGCGAACTTTCCTATCTTCTTGGTCTTACTTTTTATTCAACTGCCAACCCAAGGATGCGATCGCTCCTCTGCAACAATCCATCCGGGTCATGCCCAAGGCCATAGAACCCCGTCTCCTTCTTGGAGTGGCGTTCGAGAGGTTGCAGCAGGAGGATAAAGCCAGGACCGAATTCGAAAGCGCACTTGCCATCGATTCCTAATTCGAATACAGCGCTTCATGGACTGACCAGGGTACTGATCGCGCAGGGTAATTACGGAGGAGCTATGAAGCTTCTTCGCTCCGCGCCCCGCGATGAAATTTTGGCTTTGGATCTGGCAGAGGTGTATGGCGGAACCCGCATGTTCAACGAGCAAGCTCAGCTTCTTTTGTCCGCACTTCGCGAGAACCCACGCTCCTCACGTCTGGCCGAAGCTCTAATCATGGCCTATGTTAATCAGGCGAGAAATCAGGAGGCGATCAACTTAGCCGAAAAATCGTTGAAGTTGTGGCCGAATAACGCGAGGGCTCAGGATATTTACCTCCACGTTCTTTTGCTGAATCACGACTTAGATAAAGCGCGTCTGCTGGCGACAACGCTGCTTGCCGCGCGTCCGCATGATTTCGAAGTGGTATATCTGGACGGCATTCTGGAACGCGAGGCTGGTCAGTACGGTCTTGCCCGGCAGCAATTGGAAGAAGCAGTTACGCTAAATCCCACCCATTTTAATGCTCGCTATAACCTGGGAATTGTACTGTCAGAACTAAAAGACTTTGCAGGCGCAAGAGAACAACTGGAAAACTCTCTGGTCCTGGGCGCGGGAGTAAACGAACTGCAAGTGCGCTATCGACTGGGAAGCGTACGCTCGGCGAAACGGAACAAGCAAGGCAACAATTCAAACTCACCGAACAAGAGTTGCAGGCATCTGCGAATAAACCGCTGACCCGGCAAATCCAAGGCTGCTGAAGCCATACTCGCTTCACAAGCTCAGCATCTTTAGCGCATTACTTTTGATCACAATCTATTTGTTAAATGTTTGTCAAAACTTTTCAAGTAATTGTTTTCGCATATGGTTTTCTCCTCCCTCCGCTTGTACAAAAACCATAGCTGCAATTACCAGCTGCAATCATTCTTATGCGCAAATTTGTATTTTTATTCGTTTGTCTATCCACCCTCGCCCAGGCAGAAACCCCTAATCCAGTCGGCAGCCAGGCAGGCCCTGATTCCGTTTCGGGAGCCGTCATGGCTGACCAAACGCCGCAAGGCGGCTCGTCTACCCGCGGAACATTTGCTCCGGTGCTGGATTCCGAGAAGCGCCCCATTACCGCTGGCGGCTTCGTAAAAACTGGCCCCGTAATATTTCAGGACATCGCTAAAAAAGCTGGGCTCACCACTTGGCGTCACACCATGGGCACGCCGCAAAAAAATTACATTATTGAAACAACTGGCTCCGGCGTCGCGTTGCTCGACTATGACAACGACGGCTGGCTGGATATTTACATGGTGAATGGTTCCACCTTTGACGCTCTGACCGGCAAAGCCGAGCCTCCGCATGCGGCGCTATTCCATAACAATCACGATGGAACATTCACAAACGTAGCCGCGCAGGCCGGCGTCACAAATGATCGCTGGGGTTATGGCGTTGCCGTCGGCGATTACGACAATGATGGTTGGCCTGACATCTACGTTTCGAATTATGGAAAAAACCGCCTTTATCACAATAACCACGACGGCACATTTACTGATGTAGGAGAAGCCGCGGGAGTCACGCTCGGCAACTGGTCCACTGGCGCCACCTTCGGCGATTATGACGGTGACGGCAAGCTAGATCTCTTCGTCCCCGGTTACGTTCACTGGGACATGTACCACCTTCCTCCATCCCCCGCGGACACTAACGGAAAAATAATTTCCTACTGTTCGTATCGTGGCGTAAGCGTCATGTGCGGCCCCAAAGGATTACCCGGGGAGCCTGATCATTTGTTCCATAACAATGGCGATGGAACATTTACAGACGTCAGCTACAAAGCCGGCGTCTCCGACAAAGCTCATCGCTACGGCTTCACGGCGGTTTTTGTTGATCTGAACAATGACGGGAAAGTTGATCTGGTGGTGGCCGACGATTCGACGCCGAATTATCTATACATCAATAAAGGCGATGGCACTTTCGAAGATGTCAGCATCGAATCGGGGTTTTCTCTCAATCAAGACGGTCAGGAAACCGCCTCCATGGGTATGGCCGTCGGCGATTACCGTAACAATGGATTAGTAGATTTGTACACGGGAACTTTTTCGGATGATTACAAGCCCCTGTTTCGCAATGAAGGGGGCGGCTCTTATACCGAAATCGCGCCGGAGATGGGCATCGCTGAACCCACCTATCCCTTCCTTACCTGGGCCACCGAATTTATTGATTATGACAATGACGGATGGAAAGATATTTTCGCCGTCAATGGTCACGTCTACCCCCAGGTGGATCAGCACAATTTCGGTACGACATTCGCGCAGCGCCCTTTTTTGTTCCACAACACGGGCAAAGGTCGCAAATTCGAACTCGTTCCTCCCGTTGAAGGCACAGGACTGGCTGAGGTCGTTCCCGGTCGCGGCGCGGCTTTTGGCGATCTATTCAATAACGGAAAAATTGACGTTGTCATTAACTGCATTGATCACGTGCCCGTTCTGATGGAGAACGTAAGTCCTGACAAGAATCATTGGGTCGGTCTGAAATTGATTGGCGGACCTAAGAGTCCACGAGATGCAGTGGGATCGACTGTTTACCTTACCGCCGGCGGTCTGCGCCAGCGTGGCGATGTAATGAGCGGCGGAAGTTATGAATCTTCCAACGATCAGCGTCTGCATTTTGGAATAGGCGATTCAACCAAGGTTGATGAGGTTGAAATTCACTGGCCTGACGGCGTAATGGAGCACGTCACTCTCCCGAGCGTGGATCGCTTCTTCGCGATCGAAGAAGACAAAGGAATTGTGCCCAGTGTGTATGACGGCATTGCAGAGTCCGTCAGGAAGTAACGAGTGGCAGGATGTCTATGAAATTCCGTTCATTTCGGCGCTCGATCACCGTTATGTTGGCGTGTGGCTGTTTTTGTGTTTCGCCAATAAAGTCTCAGGCGCAATCGGGTTCCAAGGTGAAATCAGGATCTCAGTCGCAGTTGGAGTCTCTGCCGCCCGCGGTTAAATACAACTCTCCCGTAAATTCCGCGAATCCCGCGCCTCCGTTGGTGGGAAAGTCCGCATCGGACTACGTTGTTCCCACCGATGCCGACATGAGTGATGCCCGCAAGGCGTACGCGAACAAAATTCGCGAGAACTACAATTACCGTTTTGGCGCGGGAGACATCACTACTCCCGGAAATGCGCGAGTTGTAGGCGATGATTTTATTCAGCCTGGCGCTTTCCCCACGGCAAAGTATTGCGGCAAATGCCACGCGGAAGCCTACAGCCAATGGCGGCAGGCGCTACATTCCAATTCTTTCCGTACACCTTTTTACCGGGCCAGCGTTAACATTCTTTTGCGTACGAAAGGCATCGAATTCACCCGGCATTGCGACAGTTGCCACAACCCCATTGGTGTTCTCAGCGGCGCCCTCACGGAGAACTCTAAAGTTGACCGCCGGTTTGACGAGGAGGGGGTGACCTGTGCTGTCTGCCACTCGATCCAGGCCGTGGAGTCTACATCGGGAAACGGCGGCTTCGTAGTGGGTGTCCCATCTCTGATGGTGGATGAAAAAGGCAACCGCATCCCGGGCGAAGTTCCTTATGCCGATATTCTCAAGCACCCCGAACGCCACTCGAAGGCGGTGATGAGGGATCTCTATCGCACACCCCAATTCTGCTCGGCCTGCCATAAAGCCAATCTGCCCAATCAGTTGAATGACTATAAATTCATCCCCGCATTTGCGGTTTTCGATGACTGGCAAAATTCGAAATTCTCGCAGCAAAATCCGCTGACTTTCTATAAGGGCGATTTCACCACGTGCCAGAACTGCCACATGAAGCGCAATCCTGTGGTCTCCTTCGATTTTGGGGCTAAGAATGGCACCTTTGCTTCACACCGCTGGCTGGCGGGCAACACGGCGGTGCCTTTCTACTATGGCTTTGATGAGCAGTTAAAAAAGACCATCGAATTCTTGCAGTCCGGCAACTACTTGAACGTGGATGTGTTCGCGATCCAGAAGATGAGTGCCGGCCTTCAACCCACCTCGGATCCAATGATCGCGCCTATCGGCTCCGTGCCATTTAACATCAAGCCGAAAGACACGATTGAAGCCATGGTCGTGATTCAAAATAAGAACATCGGACATTCGCTGATTCCCGAAGTCCGTGACTTATATGAAGCATGGGTGGAGTTCACGGTAAAGGACGCCAAGGGGAAAGACATTTATCACAGCGGATTTGTAAAACCAGATCTAATGCTCGATCCCAGCGCGCACAGCTTTACCAACCGCCCCGTAGACGTCAATGGCGAATTTGTTGACAACCATAAGGTCTGGACCATCCATTCAGCGGCTTACGACAACACAATCCCGTCCGGACGCTCCACTCTGGTTCGCTATGCGTTCCGTGTCCCCGCTGACGCAAAGCGCCCGCTGACGATTACCGCGAAGGTCAATTACCGGCATCTGCGCCAGAGTTATCTGAACAATATTTTTGGCAAAGATCACCCGGCCTATCCGTTGGTTGAACTCGCCTCGCGCACCCGTACCATCAACATCGGGGACAATCCAACGGTAGCTCCCGATCCGAAAGACAATCCGGACTGGATGCGCTGGAACAACTACGGCATCGCGTGCCTTGATCAGTTCCAGTATGCGGAAGCCGTCGAAGCGTTTTCACACGTGGTAGCTCTGCGTCCCGACTATCCGGATGGCTACACAAATATCGGACTTACTGACATCGTGTGGGAAAAATACGGTTCTGCCCGCATGAATATCGAAAAATCATTGGCTCTTGCTCCGGACAATTCGCGCGCGCTTTATTACATGGGCCTCGTGGAGCGCCGCGAAGCCCACCCTGATATGGCCATTGCGGACTTCCAGAAAGTTGTGGCAAAGTTTCCGCGTTCGCGTGATGCGCATCGTGAGCTTGGAGTTACTTATTTCCAGCAGCACAGATGGCAATATGCGGTCGCGCAATTTCAAGCAGTTCAGGGTATTGATCCTGACGATCTGGCCGCGCATTACAACCTTGCCATTTTGTACCGTCGGCTTGGAATGAAAAAGCAAGCGGCGGAACAGGCGGCATTGTTCGCCACTAAGAAACCTGATCCCGAGGCCCGGGACTATTCGCTGGATTTCCTGACTAAACACCCGGAAATTACTAACGAGAGTGTGCCTTGGCACCTGCACACGGATCTCCCGCAATATCCAGGAGAGCAATCGGCTCAGGATGCTGCGCCGAAATCACCGCTAACGTCTTCACCGAAACAGAAGAATGAGAACTCCGGGAACACGGCCAAATCCGTGAATCCTCATCGTGAACTTTCGAACGTTTTCGGCGTTAATCCTGTTCACAAGTCGAATCAGCAGTGACGATATTGCAGTGCTCGGTAGATATTTACAGGAAAGAGAGTAACCATAACTTGCATTTTTTCTCGGCGATCCAACGGGCAGCACTTCTATTTTTAGTATCGATCTGTGTGGTTTGTATTCCAACTGCTAGTCATGCGGAGCAAACGTGTGCCTGGTTGAATGCGGCAACGGCGGGAGGTTTTCTGGAGGGACCGGTCACGTCCACGGTCACGCCGACCAGCAAAAGCACCAACGATGTAACCTGCGAATTTGTTCGTCAGGATGGCAAACTGGTTTCTAAACTTCGAATCGAAGTAAACACCGTCGAAAAGCCCCACGATACATTTGCTTCCGATGTCGCACACTGCGGGAAGCAACCCGCCCCAATCATTGCGGTCGGCAATGAAGCAATGGTTTGCAGCCGCAAAGCAAAAGATCATCAAACTACAGAACGCATCGTCGGCAGGGTCCGAGACAGGATATTTCTTCTGGACATCAGCTCAAATGCTCCCGACGTAATGCGCCCCATTCTTCGCGACAAAGCAGAGAAAATTTCCGAGCAGGTCGCCGGCATTTTATTTTGATATCGAGTGGCATAGGAAGCGCAGTGCAGATTGAAATCCGCGTGAAAATTAGCAAATTCCCCCGTAACCGGTTGGTAAATATACAGCCGATGGTTTGGGCGCTGGTGGTTTGGGCGCTGGTGCTTTGCGCGGTGGGCAGGATGGATGGGCAGAGGATGTCGTCAGCCTACCACTCCGACAACTCATCCATGCATCGACACTACGATGCTGCTTATCGTTTCCAAGCTTCCGGAGATTTTGTGCGGGCAGATGCGGAACACACGCATTTTTTGGTGATCGCCCTAGAACATCTGGCAAACTTCCGCGCGAATATCGGAGAGTATGCAAATGCAGCCCCCGCTTACGCTGAAGCACTGACGCTGGCCCCAGCCGATTTCGAATTGCTGATCAATTATGCCGGCGCGGCTCTGGACGCGCACGATGCTAAAAAGGCATACCTTCTTTTGCAGACGGCAATGGATTTGGATGCAAAGAGCATAACCAACCGCCAGAAGGCCGAGATGCACCGCATGATCGGAACAGCGCTCCGAGCGTTGGACAAAAACAAAGATGCGATAGCAGAATTCCACGTGGCAATCGCCCTTGATCCAAATATCGACAACCAGTGTGCGCTAGGCGATGTTGTATTGAACACGGAGGGCGCGAATGCTGCGGCGGCGATATTCGCAAAGGTGATCGCGCAATTTGGAGATACTGCGGCAGTTCATATGCGGATTGGCCGTATTTATGCACTGGGGGGATCGCCGGACGTGGCGGTCGAGGAATTCAAGAAGGCTATCGCGAAGGACTATGGGATGCCGGGAGCCCACTATTCGCTTGGCGCCTCTTATATGACGGATGCGGCAAGAGATTTTCCCGATGCAGAGAAAGAATTCCGCAAGGAACTTGCGCTCCATCCCAACGACACGTTCAGCTATCCGCAACTGGGATACATTGCTCTTACGCAGCATGATTATCAGGTAGCTGAACTCGACTATAAACGCGCCATAGCTTTAAATCCTCTGGCTGCTGATAATTTCATGCAATTAGGCAAGCTCTACATGGAAACGAAGCGATTGGCAGAAGCGGAAGCCGCCTTTCGCAACACCATCGCACTGACAGTCGATCCCTCCAGCAACTTTTACGCGGTTGAACGAGCACACTACCGCCTGGGACGTCTGCTTATGGCGAGGGGAGATAAATCCGAAGGAGAACAAGAACTCCATATCTCCGAAGATTTGCTGGCCCAACGCGACCGCCAGTCCGCCTCGAAACTGAACGGTGAGGAAGTCATGCGAAATCCTCTGGAAAAAACAAAAGTTGTGACGCCCCGGGAAGCAGAGGAACTGAAGACCTTTGCCATGCAGATTGGACCTCTGATCGCCGGCAGTTACAACAACCTTGGCGTCCATGCCGCAATGCGGGAAGATTTTGCCAAAGCCGCTGGATATTTCCAGCTAGCGGCCAAATGGAACCCATCTCTGCCCGGTGTGGAGAGCAACTGGGGCAGGGCCGCATTTACAGCCCATGACTGCGCACAGGCAACTGCCCCGCTACAGGCATCTCTTGAAATCCATCCTTCAGACCCTGAACTAGGCGCCATGTTGGATCAATGCCAGCGCGGATCGTCACTAGTGCCAAAGAACTGAAGGCCACGAGACAGCTTTCATACCTTTCTTGCACTATAGGAAAAACAAAAATCATTTCTCGCTGCAATTTTTTTGTTTAGAATGACCAGTTTCGATTCACAAGAGTGGCAATACTGGATAAGGGTCAGGGCGAAGACAAACAAATATGTTTGGAGGAAGGATTCAGAGGCGGTCGCGTAACGCTTTTGGCTATTTCATAGGATGACCGCGTCGCACCCATTGCATTTCCTGACCAGCTCAACCTCGGTAGACGTGGTCGTCTTTGTTGGCCGAGCATAATCCACATGCCATCCTTCATTTTCCCTTTAGCACGCGGGGTGAGGCCAAAATACTCATGGTCGTTGCCACTCGCCGACGCAGAGAGCGACAACATCATCCGGTCGGTCTCTTCTGAATCTCTTGTTTTTGAATATAAGGGCATCGGAGCCACTGACATCGCTATGACCCACAAAATTCATCCCGACTTCAACCAGACTGTCTGCGCAAAGACATCGTGGAGGGCCAAGCTTATGCCACTGGCTGGATGTTCAAATCTGAGAAAGAGCCCACTCCCGGACTCTATCCTGGCGTCTCCTTTCTTCTAGTGATCGAAAATGCAGGAAGAGGCGGGCCCGGACGACCCGGTCCCAGCGATCAGCCCGCCGAAGCTTACATCCTGGATGATCCCAATACGCCTCTCATGCTGTCGTGGATGTTGGGAGAGAACATGAAGCAGTACGATTCGTTCAAAGTCCAGTTGGTTCGCGTCACCTATCCCCACAACAAGCCGACGATCGAAGCAGCAACTCGAGAAGAACCGCAAAGCGATCACGTGAGGAATCAACTTCGACTTCAACAGCGACGTGATCCGGCCGGTGTCGGAACCGGTACTTCGAGAGATCGCGCAAGCGATGGCAGACAAACCGGACTGGAAGCTGACCATTACCGGGCATACCGACAACATCGGCGGAGACAAATATAATCTCGCGCTTTCACAACGAAGATCGGCTTCAGTAAAACGCGCGCTCGTGGAGCGCTATCACGTAAATCCTAATCGGCTCTCGACTAGCGGTAATGGTGATGCGGATCCCGTGGATACAAACGACACACTCGAAGGGCGCGCCAGAAACCGCCGTGTGGAACTGACGCTGGACTGAACGGAGGGTTGTACCGGGCGTAATATACTCCGTAGATGCGGTGTTCGGTGCGGGCGGCGATGTAAGCGCTTCGTTCATAGCATATGGGACGCTGGAATGGCCGCCAATGTTCCAGCGGAGACTGTGGTAGGGATGGGGTTCTATTGCTGTCCACTGGACCAAGGCCCATCTTTAGATTGCATTGCGCAATGTGGAATTAAATCCAGTGCGCACAGGAATGGCGGAAACGTCCACCCAGTGGAGATGGACCAGCGTTTCCGCCCACTCAGATGCGGCCGACCCCGGCCCGTGGCTGTAGTCATTCTTTTCGAGATTATTTTTGATTTTCCTATGCATCCACGGTTAGTAGCAGCGGCGAAACAGCACGGTCAATGCCATGCCACCGCAAACCGAACCTCGGGAACTCGAAAGACTGCGACGACAAATGGATTCACTCGGGCTAACCAGGGAATGCGCCCGTGCCGATCCAGAATTCCGCGAGGCATTTGAGATTTTTCTTGTAAGTGCGGGTGACGGTGTATTCCTTTCCGCCGTCGACTCGAAGACTGTATTCTCCCGTCGAAAGCGGTCTGATTTCTTCTACAAACGAGGTGTTTATGAGCACAGATCGGTGGATGCGGATGAATCCATGGGTTTCCAGCTTTTCTGCCACATCCGAGATAGATTCGCGTAGCAGATAGGAGATTGCCTTCCGTTGTAGATAAACACACTTACCCTTGGCCTGGACCGATACCACGTCGCCCAGATTCATAAAGAGAATCTTTCCCGTGGTTTTGACAGCCACCCGGAGAGGCTGTCGCTGTCGCTTTGCAATGGCCTGCAACCCAGGAAAAGTCTCCTTCGATCCGGCGGTTGGTTCTTCCGTTTCGCGAGCAATGACCAAGCTTGCACACGAACGCTGTGCCATGTCGTCAACGAGGGGATCGCGAGCGGCTTCTGGGTTCGACACAGCACGTTCGGCTGAACTCATCTTCAGTTTGTTCATCGTGATGCCCCACATTACGGGTCGGCCGGATCCGGCGCTTGCTTTGACGAAGATTGCCCAAGAACCCTGCCGCCTGTGGCCAACAAGAGAACAGCCAGAATCCTTAAGACTCGGAATGATAGGCTCGCAGCTGTCGCACTCGTTTTCATTGCGTCCTACATTACCGGTGCAGCCGTACCATCCGACCACTTGCCCACTGGTACAAAGAAGATGGTCTCCGGCTCCGGAACTAGGCGGGGATCCAGCATGACCGGGGAGCCGTCAAGGTTCGCACCCCAACTAGCGCCATCTGTCTTCGGAATATGAAACATCAAATGGGGAACCCAATGCCCGACTTGATCGTTTAGATACGATTCCTTCGACAACATATAAGACATCGCGCCAGGTTCCGGCGTCGGCAGTTCTTTCCTGGCAACCGCGGCCTGGATCTGCTCTAACATCTGAGGCTTGGTCAATCCGGCCAATACCAACTCGGTCCTCTTAAACGTGTATGGCAGGACGGATCGCGCGGCGGCTGGGTTGTAGCAGATGGGACTTTGATTTTTGGGATTCCAAAACCCCGGGTCGTCGAAGGGAGACATCCACGCTCGTTCCACAATGCACACGAAGCCATTGTTACCTTTAACGGCAGTCTCGTAGCCATGGCTGCCGAGAGCCATTACCGTGGCGTCCGCGGATATGGATTTCGGAGCGGCGGTTCGCGCCAACGCGATCTCAGCATTTCGATCGGTCATCAAGTACTGGTCCAAGGTGGCCATCCTGGGATATGGTGATTTGACATCCTGCGCCTGAGCTGCCAGGCGGCGCCCAGCACCGCAACCAATACGAGATTTCTCAACGTGATGGTCTTGCCTATCTTTCGGGTCATTGTTCCCCCCCTGTTTTTTCCCTGTTTGATATGAGCTTCCTGTTTGAGAGAGCTTTGAAAAAAATAGTCGAATGTCCTTCACCATCAGATCGGGCTGTTCGAGGGCGGCGAAATGGCCACCTCGCGGCATCTCAGTCCTTTGCACGACGTTGTAAGTCAGATCAATCCAACGCTCGGGCGCAGCGACCACTTCTTTCGGGAAGACGGCATAGGCCACCGGAGTATTCATTCGAGGCATATCTCCTTCGTTGTCGAAGAGCCGGTGCTCGCGGTAGATGCGCATGGAGGATCCCACCGTCCCGGTGACCCAATAAAGTGTTACATCGGTGAGGAACGTGTCACGATCCACTGTGTGGAGAAAATCTCCGTCATTGTCGGTGAGGTCCTGGAATCTCTCTGCCAGCCAGGCCATCCAACCCACAGGTGAGTCGGTCAGGGCGTAGGCGACCGTCTGTGGCTCACTCGACTGAAGGTTAAAGAACGTACTTCTCTTCTCGTCCCACCACTCTGTATAGCGCCGGTGCTCCTCAGCGGTCAGATCTTTCATTGCCTCCGCGCTGGGAGGTGGAACCGCAATTAGGTTCAAGTGGAGTCCGATTACTCGGGTAGGGGCCTGGCGCGCCATTTCTTCCGCAATCGTCGAACCCCAATCACCGCCCTGAATCCCGTAGCTGGTGTAGCCTAGACGATCCATCAGGACAGTGAGTGCTTTGGCCATCCGCACCGTTCCCCAACCTCGACTTTTCGTTGGCCCGGAAAATCCAAAGCCAGGAAGCGAAGGTACAACGACATCAAAAGCAGGGGTATTGCTGTCCTTGGGATGCGTGAGCGGCTCGATCAGAGCAAGGAATTCCAAAATCGAGCCTGGCCATCCGTGGATCAACATCAGGGGTGTTGCATCCGCTCGGGGTGATTGTTCGTGGATGAAGTAGATAGTCTGACCGTCGATCTCGGTGGTGAATTGATCGAATCGGTTGATGCGGGTCTCTTGTGCGCGCCAGTCGTAATCTTTCTGCCAATAGTTTGCGAGTTCGCGGACTTTGCTGATGTCAGCACCGTATTCCCAGGTCGTGCCCGGAAGTTGATCGGGCCACTTGGTCTCCGCCAGGCGGCGCTGTAGATCGGCGAGCACGCTCTCCGGAATATGAGCCTTGAAGGGCTTGATGGCTGTAGTGTCTGCATTTCCAGCCTGAGCGCGAGCAGGCTGAAGTGCAACGAGCACAACTAACATCGTGGCAAGAGTGCCAAGTGTCCGACGTTGCACGATCATCGAGTTCTTTCTCCTTCGCGACCGAGCGGGCCAGCCCACCAGTTGAAGCTACGCGAGCGCTCCGCCATGCCTGATAAATATCAACTATTGCTCCCAATCAGGCCTAGATTCGTTCGAATGCGACCTCATCGAGCATACGTACCGGTTGGTATGTATAGTGACCGATGCGATCACCTCCGCTTACGGTTGTCCGTCGGGCGCAGGGACTGGAGCCAGCCCACGATATTTCTAATCCCGGCTTTCATTACTTTCGCGTCCTGAGCATTCTTTGCCAGCGAGACATAGCCTTCAAGTGTCGCGATCAGAAAGCCAGCAGTTTCGGCGGGTTTCACGTCGCGGCGAACACTTCCTTGGGTCTGTCCTTCTCGCAAAGCGGCCGCAATCCCCTCTCGCCAGGCATCGAACACCATCGCCAGCCGCTGGCGGAATCCCTCGTCAAGGGGAGACATTTCCTGAGCCAGATTGTTCAAGGGGCAGCCGCCCCGCACGGCCGCGGGCTCAACTGATTCGCTTTGAACAATGCCGATCAAAGCGTTGATAGGGTCCTTGCCATTTTGCAGTGGACGCAACCACTTGGCGCGGAGGTCGGGGGCGATGATCTCTTCGATGAGGGCGTGTCCCAAGGCTTCTTTGCTGTCGAAGTGGTAGTACAGCGCACCTTTCGTGACGTTCGTGGCAGCCAGAATCTTATCGATGCTGGCACTTTGGAATCCCGATCGGTAGACCTCGCGGAATGCCGCCTGCAGCAAGCGCTCGCGCGTGCGATCGGCGTCGCGCAGCCCGATCGCACTACGTCTTGAGTTCTTGCGTGCAGTTAACATACCAACCAGTATGTATGGTGACATTCACAGCGTCAAGTGAAACCTCCTCATAACTCCGGTTTTTGGTAGGCAATTATCCTGTAACTTTCAGTTTTAGTAGATTCCAGCGCCAGCTCGGTCACTCCATCGCTTTGCATCAGTTCCCGAATCATGTTTGTCCGTTGACCTGTAGTTGTACGTTCAGTCCCGATTTCACCATGTCCGCGGCTGGCCTCAAATCCATGAAGTTCTTTGGTCATGCGAATGCTTATCCGAAGGCAGAGTGTGTGCGGAGAGTTCTCGATCTTGAGGGGGATCAGAGAATGTTCATTCGGCGCCTCGACTTTATATGAGGAAAAGAGGAGAGATGAGGACGTTTAGACAGTTGCGGCATTTCTGGATACTGCTGGGTACGACAATCGTTCTGGCTTGCACGAGCAATGCGATTGCTCAAGCGCACTACAAAATTATTGATTTAGGAATCAACAAAAGCAGTGACAACTTCAGCATGGTTATGGGCCTCAACAATCAGGGCTGGGCGGAGAACATGGACGGGTTTGTGAACCCTCCCGAGGCTAGTACCTCTACGACAATTGCAAGGGGCCGCGCGGTCATAAGCATCTACGGAATCAACATAGACCTGGGCACACTTGGAGGACCCGACGGCAACAGTTGGAATAACTATAACGGGATCAACGACCGCGGAGAAGCCGTTGGTATGTCCGAAACAGCGGATCCAGATCCGAACGGCGAGGACATTTGCGCTTTCGGCTCGCACCTTACGTGCGTTCCGTTTCTTTGGCGAGACGGCCACATGAGCGCTCTTCCGACGCTCGGCGGAAATAATGGGGAGGCCGGCGCCATCAATAACCGCGGAGAAGTCGTCGGATTTGCAGAAAACGGCGCCGTGGACTCCACATGCGCAGCCGGCAAAACTAACAATCGGATTCAGTTGCCGGTGTTGTGGGAAAAAGGCGAAGCCAATGCTCTGCCGACGGTCGGTGGTGATGTAGACGGATTCGCATTAGGGATTAACGATCGGGGCCAAGTCGTCGGCGACACCGGAAGCTGCGCTGGAGCGAATCACGCAGTATTGTGGGAAAATCGCACGGCCCACGCGCTTGCTAGCCTTGGAAGTTGGGCAGTCGCACAAAGCCTTAACGAGCGCGGACAAATTGCCGGCTACGCCGGCAACCCTAGCGGCGCTTTCTCTGCCGTCCTATGGCGGAACGGCGCCGACGGCGCAGTCACGAACCTCGGCATTCTGCCGGGAGATTCTGCCACCTTTGCCACCGGCATCAACAACAAGGGCCAAGTAGTAGGAAGCGGCTTTGACTCGCACGGCAACTGGGCCAACGGCTTCATCTGGCAGGACGGCGTGATGACTGACATTAACACGCGAATTTCCGCGGATTCCAACCTCTTCATAATCGCGGCTAGCAATATCAATGAGCGCGGACAAATCTCTGGGATGGCAACGGTAGAAGTCGGGCCTCATGCTGGCAACCTTCACGCCATTCTGTTGATCCCCGTTGAGGGACGCATAGGCACTTCGATGGCAGATTTCGTGCATGCCCACCCGCATTCCACTTTTCCCCCAAATGCTTGCAGTCAACACGTGCAGAGATTCGGACGTCTCCGATTCGAACGGTAACAGGATTCGTTTCCGAGTATGTGCATGGGTTACTGAAATTTTCGGCACTACAACTTTACGAGAGGAAAAAGGAGATATGAGTATGTTTAAACAGTTGCAGAATTTCTGGCTACTGTGGGCCACGACAGGCCGCCGCCTCTGTTATTGGGCAACGCTTGGCGTGGTACTTTTAATCGCTTCGTCACATGCATTCGCTCAAGAAGCGACCATCGTTGGGACGGTTACAGATCCTTCTGGATCGGTACTTCCTGCTGTCACAATCACAATTACAAACACTGAAACAGGGAAAGTCACAACGTTTGCCACAAACGACGCCGGTCAATACGTGGCGCCCGATCTTGCCATTGGCCATTACACCATCAGGGCGGAAGCTTCAGGTTTCAGTTCCGCTGTAAAAGATGGAGTAGTTCTGAACGTCGGCGACCGCGACCGGCTCGATTTCGCGATGAAAGTCGGCGAGGTCTCCGAAAAAGTGACGGTCGAGGCGAACCCGATTGCCGTGCAATCGGATTCCGGGGAAGTTAGCAGCGTCATCACTGGTCAACAGGTGACGCAGCTTTCCACCAACGGTCGCAGTTTGTATTCATTGTTTGCTTTGACGCCTGGAGCTTCCAGCGTACAGGGCGACTTCGTTACGCCGACGGCTGTTAGCGGTGATAGCAACGTCAGCATCAACGGTCAGCGCGCCGGTCATAACCTGCAGTTGCTTGACGGTGGCGAGAACCTTGACCGTGGTGGCAGCAGCGCAAGCGTTATGCCTTCGCTCGATGCCATTGCTGAATTCCGTAACATGACTTCGAACTACAGCGCAGAGTATGGGCTGTCTTCAGCCGCGACAATCACAGAGGTAATTAAGTCAGGATCGAAGCAGTTCCACGCTTCTCTCTGGGAATTCAATCGCAACGATGCTTTCGATGCGCGCAATTACTTTAATCGCGCACCTGCTAAGGTAGCTGAATTCCGCTTCAATACCTATGGCTTCAATGTAGGTGGTCCAGTGGAGTTCCATCACAGCGACAATCCAAAGACGTTCTTCTTTTACAACATGGAATGGCGCAGCTTGGTTCAGGGTGGATTGCTGAACCGTGTTGTTCCTCTAACCAGCACCTACGGCGGAAATTTTGGAACCACTACCATCAATGTTCCAACAGCCGCTCAGCTCTCTCCTGCGGAACAGGCGCGCTTCACCGCAGATGGTCTGACTTTGGGATCGCCTTTCCCGAACAACACCATTCCCACGAACCTGTTGGATGCCAATGCGCAGACACTTCTTGCCGCTGGAATCTTCCCAGCCCCAACCAATGGAAACGCATTCCAGGGTGGCAACAATTCTCCTACGACTGTTCGTGAAGAGATTGCCCGTGTAGACCACACCTTCAACGATAAGTTCTCTGTGTTTGGACACTGGATTTCTGAACAGGTATCTCAAACTTACGGAACAACTCAATGGAGCGGTGATAACGTACCCACGGTTAGCGACGTTTTCAATAACCCTGGCTACAGCGCTGTGGTTCACGCAACGTATGTAGTCAACCCGACGTTGTTGAATGAAACTGCGTTCAATTACAACGGCAATCGCATCCATATTATTCCGCAGGGTTTGGTCACGGCGCCGTCCGCGTTTACTTTCAACCGGTTGTTCACGGGACCCAACCTTGATACACGCATTCCGATCATCAACTTAGGTGGCAGCACCGGAGCTCAGTACAGTTCGAACTGGACCCCATGGAACAACAAGGCGGACGATTATCAATTCCGCGATGACGTTTCGTGGACCAAAGGTGCGCACCAGATTAAGATGGGCGCAAGCTGGGCTATCTACAAGAAGACCCAGGATGCCTTCGCTAATACACAAGGCGCGTTCACCTTTAACGGCAGCTTCACGGGCAATGACTTTGCAGACTACCTGCTTGGTTTTGCGCAACAATACACCGAAGATGCAGTGAAAATTACTGGTCAATGGAACAACGTCTCCTACGCTACCTATATTCAGGACAACTGGCGCGCAACGCACCGCTTGACCTTGAACCTTGGCTTGCGATGGGACGGCGCTCCGCATACCTACGAAGCAAACAATCAATCGTCCAGCTTCTACCCTAACCTGTACAACCCTGCGAATGCAGCCACGTTTGATTCCAATGGCAACATCTGCAGCGCCAACTCGCCGGCTGGATCTTGCGCTGCTCCAAGTCCGGGGTTAAGCAGCAGTCCGAATCCAATTCTCGCTGGTGTTCAGTTCTACACCAACGGTATCGGTATCGGCGGCTTGAATGGTACCCCGAAGGGACTCGTCCCGGGCCATTGGGCTGACTTTGGTCCTCGAATTGGTTTTGCGTATGACCTCACTGGCCAAGGCAAGTCTGTGGTTCGCGGCGGATTCGCCACAATGTACGAACGTATTCAAGGCAACGACATGTATAACGGCGCCGTGAATCCTCCAGGAGACTTGAACCCGACTTTGCATAACATCTCGCTCTCGAACCCTGGATTGAACGTTGGTACAGGCGCAACCATCACTGCTGCGGCGCTTCCAGTACTACCTCTTGGACTGACCGGCATCAATGCAAATGACTACAAGGAACCGGTTACCTACCAGTACAGCTTGGGGGTCCAGCAATCGGTGGGACCGAAGGCGGTATTGGGGTTGACCTACGTAGGCAGCCAGAGCCGTCACCAGAATGACTACCAGGAAGTAAACCTTCCCAATGCTGCTCTGCTACCGGCACTCGTTAAATCCGGTGGCGCTGGCATCAACCAGGATTACAATTTCGCCGGTTACGGTGGTATCCGTTTGGCTCAGAATGAAGCGAGCGGAAACTACAACTCATTGCAGGCTGATTTCCACGGCAACATCAGGAATGATCTGCAGCTTCAATTGGGTTATACCTATGCCAAATCGATCGACGCAACCAGCAACAATGGCAGCGGTGCCGACCTCGCGGCCGTGACCAATCCGTACGTCGGATGGAGATATGATTTAGGTCCATCTGTATTCGATCGTACGAACGTCGCATTCGCGAACTTCGTGTACCAGATTCCGTTCCTCAAGAACAGCGACAATCACCTCATGAAGTCGGTCGTGGGTGGATGGTCGTTATCAGGAATCATCACGATGGAATCCGGTGCGCCGATCAACATGAGCGTCAGCGGAACTAACGTGTCAAGCGTAATTCCGAACTCTGGCAACCGTCCGAATCTGGTAGGCAAGATCAGCTATTCGAAGACGGCAGCAGAGTGGTTCAACCCGGCAGCCTTTGCGGCTCCGGCACCTGGAACTTACGGCGACCTCGGACACGATGCAGTGCGTGGCCCCGGCCGTGATGACTGGAACCTGTCGCTCTTCAAGAGCTTCGTAATCAGCGAAGCACGTGGAAGCCGTTTCGAGTTCCGCGCCGAGAGCTTCAACACCTGGAACCACACTCAATTCAAGGGTGATTACAACAACGGCGGTATCAGCACCAACGTTGGATCAAGCAACTTTGGTCAGGTAACGTCGGCGTTCGATCCTCGTGAATTCCAACTTGGTGCGAAGCTGATCTTCTAACCAGCGAGACAACTTCGCCCCTTGCCCCACTCGCCCCGCTGCGCGAGTGGGGCGATTTTTTTTGACCGCTCGTGGCCGCCCTCAACTTTACCTATGCCGGCGGCCTAACCGCTCCTATTAACGGTAATACGAATCATCATCATACAAAATATCAACTCAGCCCAAGTGCCAGGGAAGGGTCGAAATGTGGCAACAGAAGAAACGATCGGCCGCTTAGGGCAACATCTGTTCAACCATCCAAACGAGGCTAGTACTTTCCTACTATTGCTGGACTGAATGGTTCACTTTACATTCTTTTCAACCAAGCCCGCCTCCTGGGCGGAATGATCTGGGGTGTCTTCCACAATTGGAGAGGTCCAAATGAAATTCTCACCAGCAATGTACCGGTTTGCTGCGCTTCTTCTTTTGAGCGCCGCGCCGATGTTGGGGCAGTCACGGCCCAATGCACCCCAGGCAGGCTCGCAACCGCCGCAGCAGATTGCTCAAGCTAGCACGCCGCAGGCGGGAGGAGCGTCGCAGGGCAGCGCAGCCGCTATTAGCAAGTCTCCCACGGATGAACTGAATGAGAACCTGCCGCGCTGGCTGGCATTTAGCGGCGAAATTCGCCTGCGTGCCGAGGGCTTTAGCGGCGCTGGTTTCAAGCCCGATGACGGCACTGGCTATCTTTTGACTCGCCTGCGCCTGAATATGCGCCTGCAGCCGACAAGCTGGATGCGCCTCTATTTTCAGGGTCAGGACGCGCATATCCTTGGAGAAGACAACACCAAGCTCGCTCCGCTTCCCCCGTATCACGATGACTTTGACTTACGCCAGGCTTATGTCGAGTTCGGCGACGTTGAAAACAAAGCTTTCGGTTTTCGTTTCGGCCGTCAGGAATTGGCATTTGGTTCCGAACGTCTGGTAGGGAACGCCAATTGGCTTAACGTGCCGCGCAGCTTTGATGGCTTTCGCGCTACTTATCGCGGCAACGGGTACCGACTGGATGGCTTTGCCGCCTGCATGGACCGGGCCATCAACGGCCAATTTAATGAGTGCATCTCGGGCAGCAACATTTACGGCGGGTACAGCACATTCACCAAGCTCATACCGAAGAACAGCATTGAGCCGTTTTTGTTCTGGCGCCGTCAGTCGGGATTGAAATCAGAAGCCGGCCCGATCGGAATCATGAACGAAGCGACGATTGGCTTCCATTGGAGCGTAAAACCTGCTGCTGGACTCGACTATGACGTGGAAATGGCCCGCCAGGCGGGTTCGCTTGGCAGCGACACCATTAGCGCCTGGGCTGGGCACTGGTTGGGCGGTTACTCCTTTTCCCATTCTCGATACAAGCCTCGCGTGTTCTCGGAATTCGATTATGCGAGCGGCGACCACAACGGCACCGATGGCACGCGCGGGACTTTCGACCAGATTTATCCTTCGGGCCACGATCTCTACACTCTGACCGATCAGGTCGGCTACAGGAACATTGAGCTGATTCGCGAAGGCTTTTCATTCAAGCCCGCAGCCAAATGGATGCTGACTACCAAGTACGGCTCGTATTGGCTGGCCAATGCTCATGACGCGTTCTACGGCGGGACAGGGGTTGCCGTGGCAAAATCGGCTACGGGAGTCGCCGGGCGCCATGTTGGCCAGGAAATAGCGTTTGTTGCAGCCTATAACTACAACAAACGGACGGCGGTCTCCGCGGGGCTCGGTCACTTTTTTGCGGGAACGTTCCTGAACAATACGACCCCTGGGAACGGTTACACCTATCCCTATGTGCAGCTAACTTATGGGTTTTAGAGGCCGGGCGCGACGCCTAGTACAAAACAGTTATTGACGGTTTTTTGCTTTGATCTATCTTTTGTGAGTGCCAATTTAGGGTAGGAGACTAGCGATATGGCAGTTTCAAATCCAGCAGTTCCCAATATTCACATTGGGGCAGGGCCGAATGCCTCTTTTTACGAAAAGTTAAATACCACTTGGCACGAGCGGTCACTGCAAATTTTTATGGTCATCGTGCTTGCCCACTGGATGGAGCATCTGGTCCAGGCTTATCAAATCTGGGTGATGCATTGGCCTCGCCCCAAGGCGTTGGGACTTCTTGGACTGGTTTGGCCGTGGCTCATTCAGACCGAAGCCCTGCACTACGGCTATGCCCTGGTCATGCTGATCGGGATCTGGGTGCTCCGGAAGGGATTCACCGGGCGCGCACTGACATGGTGGACCATCGCTTTGGTGATCCAGTTCTGGCACCACATTGAGCATTTTCTGCTCATCTACCAGGCACTGACTCACCACAACTTCTGGCACAAGCCGGTACCTTGCAGCGTGCTGCAATTGTTCTTCCCGCGTGTGGAACTGCATCTTTTCTATAACACGGTTGTTTTCATTCCCATGGTGATCGGCATGTACTATCACATGTTCCCGCCAGTCGGCGAGAAGGGGAATCCAAGTTGCACCTGCGAATGGGGCCGTGAAGACGACGTAAAGGCTGCTTGCGCAGCTTAATGTAGTTTACTTTTAATCAGAATCGTTAGTCAGGACTCAAGGGGGGATATGAAGTTTCACTTTCGTAGGGGCGGGCGATATTGCCCACTCACGAGAGGGCTTCTTATCCTCATTGTTTTATTTGCGGGACTTACGGTGGGATGTACAAAGTCGGCTTTGACACGCTCGATTGTCGTGAGCGATAAGGAAGTCACTCCTCAGCCTGCGCACGCCGGACCAGTCACGGTCAACTTCAAACTTGCAGATGATGCTAAACCACTGACCGGTGCGCATATTACGCTGGAGGGGGACATGACCCATGCGGGCATGGCTCCCGTATTTGGCGACGCACGTGAGGTTTCGCCAGGTGAATATCAGGGACAAGTGACACTCAGCATGGGGGGCGATTGGGTTGTGCTGATGCACATCACCTTGCCTGACGGTAAAAAAGTAGAAGAACAAATGGATGTACCCGGGGTGCAAAGCAAATAAGTTGCCGCAGGAATTAGCTAATCCGGAAGTGGACTTCGTCGAAGCTCCGTTTGATTTAATGCGGGTCCCGGGGGTGGGTAAGTTCTTAGGCTGGCGGCACTCGCGCACCTTTCTGCAGGTTCCTCTTCTGCTCGTCAGTATTTTGATGGTTCTGCACGGGCTCTTTGGGCCTTCGCTGGCACCGAAGAATTTAGCGACGACACTGACCTGGCTGCATTTCCGCGGAGTGCTGGCGCTGACCATTCTGTGCGCCGGGAATTTCTTTTGTCTTTCGTGTCCATTCATGCTGGTGAGGAATGCCGCCCGCAAGCTGTTCCGTCCACGGTGGAACTGGCCGCAAAAATTAAGGAATAAATGGGTATCGGTGGCGCTGTTTGTTCTGGTGCTGTTTCTCTATGAGTTATTCGATCTGTGGTCGTCACCGATGTGGACCGCCTGGCTGATTCTGGCTTACTTCGGCAGCGTGTTAATTATTGATGGTCTCTTCAAGCACGCGACCTTCTGCAAATTTGTTTGTCCTTTGGGGCAATTTAACTTTACGGCGTCCCTGGTTTCCCCGCTGGAAGTAGCTGTACGGGATCCAGAAGTTTGCACGCATTGCCATACGAAAGACTGCATTCGCGGCCGCCGACAGGAGGGTACGCCAGAATTAGTAATTTTGCAGCGAGGATGCGAACTAGCGCTCTTCCAGCCGCGCAAAATCGGCAACATGGATTGCACCTTTTGTCTCGATTGCGTGCACGCCTGCCCGCATGACAACGTCGGCATTTTAAGCCGCATGCCGGCAAGTGAATTGATGGCGGTGGAAGACCACCGTTCGGGCATCGGCCACCTCTCGCGCCGCAAAGACATGGCCGCGCTCATGCTGGTTTTTGCTTTTGGAGCGCTGCTAAATGCTTTCGGCATGGTCAGCCCGGTTTACGTGGTTGAGAAGTGGCTGGCGCACGTATTGCATGTGACCATGGAAGCGCCGGTACTGGGCACGATTTTTGCTTTCTTTCTACTGGTCGAGCCAATTGTATTGTTGGGAGTGGCAGCGTGGTTGACGCAAAGGCTTGGAGGAAGTCAGCGCAAGCTTGTGCCGCTCGCGGTGCGATACAGCTACGCGCTCGTCCCGCTGGGGTTCGGGATGTGGCTGGCCCATTACGGCTTTCATTTTTTCACAGGCATGTTCACGATTATTCCAGTGACGCAAAGCGCGGCCGCGAGTCTGGGGTGGACATTCCTGGGCGCGCCACGGTGGTTGTGGACGGGAATTCCCGTGAGGTTCGTGCAGCCCATCGAATTAGGCTTCATCATCCTGGGATTTTTCGGATCGCTGCTGGTTACGCACCGGCTTTCAGAAGATGATTGCGAGCAACATCCGATGCGTGCATTTATTCCCTGGGCAATTGTTTGCCTGCTAATCTGCCTGGCGGCGGTTTGGCTGATGTTCCAGCCCATGGAAATGCGGGCCACGTTCATGATGAGCAGCTAGCGTAAATGCAACTTAAGGTTCGACTATGTTCTCCAAAAAAATAACCAGCGTTTTCATTTTGATTTGGTCTGTTCTCGCGGTGTTGCCTATTCCCGCCAGCGCGCACATCGGGCCGCCATTCCCCATTATTGAAAATAAAACAGTAGGGCCATGCGTGATTGCTCTTTGGACCCATCCCGACATTGGGACGGGAACTTTTTATGTGATGATTGATCCTCTACCCGGGAGCACTGTTCCCAACGACTTGAAAATTAAAGTTGGAGTGCAACCAGAGAGAGGGCGCCTTCCCGAGACCTTTTACAACGCGGAACGCGACGACACGAAAAACCAAGTGGTTTACAAAGCACTTGCGGACTTTGACCGCGACGAATTTTACCGGGTGCACCTTGTGATTGAGAGTGCGCAAGGGCAAGGCGAAGCTTTTTCGCGGGTAGAGGCAACGCCAACCGTGATGGGCCGCTTTGGGTTGGTGTTTTTCTCATTGCCGTTTGTAGCGGTTGGCTTGTTGTGGTATCGCGGCGTCTCAAAAAAGCGCAAGCAAATTGCACGACGAAGGCAGGCGGCCAAGGCACAAACAGGCGCGTGAACTTATCAGAATGGAAATTGGGCTACTTTTAATGAATTGCTTATAATTGGCGGTTCGCCAGAGGACTTTTTAGCCAAGAACATATGCGACCCAAGAATTTGAAAACCGGTTTGGTGTTTCTCCTTGTGGCTATTTGTCTTGCTGCGTCTACGAGTTGTCATTCACGTTCCCGCGTGCCGGCAAAGAACTCCAAAGAATATTCCCAGGCGGTATCGGATTTCTATGTGGGGCTGGCAGCACTGGAAGTAGGCCATGACATTTATGCCGAGCAGAAACTCTCTGATCTTACAAAGGTAGCGCCCGGCGAGCCTGCGGGCTGGGCAAATTGGGGTATTCTTGCGCTACGGCAGCGAAAGTTTGACGCGGCAGCACAACGTTTCGACAAGGCTCGGGAATTGGCTCCGGACAATGGCCAGATTAGCGACCTGCTGGGAATACTGGATAGCCAGCGGGGAAATTCCTCCGCGGCCATCGCCGATTTGCGGAAAGCGGTCGAACTGAATCCACGCAATCTGCGCGCAATTTATCAATTGGCGGAAGAAATTGAACGCCAGGGCGACGAAAACAGCGAAGCGCAATTCGAGCAACTGATGCAACAAATTCTGCAAGACCAGCCTGATAACTTAGCGGCGTTGCTTGAACTGGCACGGGTGGCGGCGAAGCGGAATGATGCGCCCACATTGAAGTCGGCAGTCGCGCAGATTGATGCGCAGTCAGCGGTGTGGCCCTCGGAAGTCCAGCAGCAATTGAAATCTGTTCAGACCGCCGTGGCGAATTCGGATTTGCGTACCGCAGCAACGCAAACTACTTTTTTGCGCAACGTGTTGATGCGAGTTCCTGAATACCGGTTAAGCCTGCGGGCGATCAAGGCTGCCCCGGGAGAAGAGGCTCAGCCGCTTAACCATTTTGTGCGGATGGAATCGCCCGCTTTCAAACCGGCTCCTGCCGATACCGCGATCACCTTTAATTCGCAGGCTATAACGAACCTGCTTGGTCACTGGAATTGGATCCACTCGATTCAGCTGGGAAGCGACGGCGCGCCAGTCCTGGCGGTAGCAAATGGCCAGGAAGTGCGACTGGCGAGCGGTGCACATTTTCCCTTCCCTGGTGGAGTTTCGAATGTTCCGCCTCAGCCTGAAGGCATTACGCAACTTGATTTCAACTACGACTTCAAGACAGACCTTGCGCTGGCAGGCGCGGGCGGAGTTCGGTTGATGCGGCAGGACAGTCCCAGCGGCTTTACGGATGTGACTCCCCAGACGAAGTTGCCGAAATCTGTAATCGATGCTCATTACACCGGGGCATGGGCGGTAGACATTGAGGCCGACGGCGATCTCGACATTGTGCTCGGCTCTAGCGAAGGCGTGCCCACGGTTTTGCGCAACAATGGCGACGGAACATTCCTCGCCATCCATCCCTTCGAAAAGATTTCAGGCCTAAGACAATTTGCATGGGCTGATCTGGATGGCGACGGTAATCCGGACGCGGCGATTATTGATGGCGCAGGGCGTCTGCATGTTTTCATGAATGAAAGGTTAGGGCAATTCCGCGAGCGCGCGCTTCCCGCAAATCTACCGGAGATCAAATCCATTGCCGTTGGAGATGTTAATAGCGACGGCATACTGGATTTGCTGGCGGTTGGGGCCGATGGCGTCATTTTGCGAATCTCCGACAAAAATCAGGGTGAAGCCTGGGAGACGGCTGAAGTCGCCACGGTTCCTCATGCGGAAGATTCTCTGGCCGGCGAAGTACGTTTGCATTTGGCGGATTTGGACAACAATGGCGCGTTGGATTTGTATTTGGCGCCTGTGACTCCTACGCAAAACGGAAAAGGATTGACGGGCGCGCTGATTTGGATGGGGGATGCAGATGGAAAATTTACGTTGTTGAATCAGCCGGCAGGCCCCCCGGTAGTTTTTGATGCACCAGACGTAAACGGCGACGGCAAGCTTGACCTGATTGGTTTAGCCACCGATGGCCAAGCCGTCGAGGCGGTCAATCAAAGCGCGAAAAATTATCATTGGTTGATCGTGCGTCCCCGAGCCAAGCAAGCGGTGGGCGATCAGCGGATCAATCCGTTTGGTGTGGGCGGGGAAATCGAAGTCCGCTCTGGGATGCTGGTGCAAAAGCAACCGATCACAGGCCCGCAACTTCATTTTGGATTAGGAGAGCAGCAAGAAGCGGAGGTGGTCCGCGTGCTTTGGCCAAACGGAACCGTACGCGCTGAATTTGAAGCCAAAGCAAACCAGAACATCGTAACGGAGGAACGTATTAAAGGTTCTTGTCCCTACTTGTTTGCCTACAACGGTCATGAAGTTGAATTTGTTAAAGACGCCGTGCCCTGGAGTTCCGCTATTGGACTGCGAATAAACACGCTGGGAACGGCCCGCGTGGAAGCTACGCAAGAGTGGTATAAGATCGGCGCCAACGAGTTAGTTCCGCACGATGGTTACTATGACCTGCGCATCACGGCGGAGTTGTGGGAGGTTTATTACTACGATCAACTGGGGCTAATGACAGTGGATCATCCGGCGAACACCGACATTTTTGTGGACGAAAGATTCGTTGTTCCGCCGGCAAAACTCGCTATCACCACTGTTGCCACGCCGCATCCCATTGCACATGCCGTGGATGATAACGGAACAGACGTGACGGACATCCTTCGTAATTTGGATGGAAGGTATCTGGATACGTTTGGGCGTGGCCCTTATCAGGGAATCACCCGTGATCATTATGTGGAAATTGATCTGGGAGATGACGTGCCGAAAACGGGGCCGCTGTACCTGATTGCACGGGGCTGGATGCATCCCACTGACTCTTCCATCAACGTCGCCATCAGCCAAGGCCACCATGCCCGGGCCAAGGGGCTGAGCCTGGAAGTACCTGACGGGCGTGGCGGCTGGACGGTTGCTGACCCCAATCTCGGGTTCCCTGCTGGTCGCAAGAAAATCTGCCTAATCGATCTCACTCACGCATTTCGCCCTGGTACACCGCGCGTGGTACGGCTACGCACGAACCTGGAAATTTACTGGGATTCCATTCAATGGGCCCAAGGTCTGCCGAATACGCCTCTCAAAATTACGCGCTTGCAGCCTACAGTGGCTAACTTGCATTATCGTGGATACTCAGTCATGAATCAGGCCAATCCCTCTTCTCCCGAGATTCCCGACTACAACCACTTCGAGGGATCGAAACAACGCTGGGCTGACCTGGTCGGATATTACACTCGCTATGGAGATGTGCGTGAGCTACTGTCAAAAGTGGATGATCGTTACGTGATTATGAACTCAGGTGACGAGATGACTTTTCGCTTCCCCGAGCAACCTGCTCCGCCGAATGGATATGTGCGGGATTATGTCATAGAAGGCGATGGCTGGATTAAAGACGGAGATTACAACTCAACGTTCTCAAAAACTGTTCTTCCTCTTCCCTATCACGCCAAGAACGAGTACACGACACCGCCGGGAAAACTCGAGGATGAGTGGGTGTATCGGCACCATCCGGATGACTGGAAGAACTATCACACGCGCTACGTCACTCCCGAAGTTTTTAAAAGTGAGTGGAGGAGTGATTTGCCGCAATGAAGTCCCGCCAGATCGCCCGAGTTTTTCTTACCATCCTGTTTGTCGTATTGTTGGCTACGCCGTTCCTCATTAAAAGGATCACGGCCAGCAAGGCAGCCGACAAAGCCAAGACAGACGAAAAGACCGCACTGGCCCGCCACGGATTTTATCTGCAAGAGGTCTCCCACGCGGCGGGCATTGATTTTGTACATGAGGAACCGAAGCTCGATCCGAAGCTGGATTCCATCATGCCGGAAGTTGCTTCCATGGGAGCTTCCGTGTCCATTGTGGATTTTGATCGCGATGGCTGGCCCGATATTTACGTAACCAATAGCGCAATCGGAAGCAAGAACCATCTTTATCGCAACATGCACGATGGCACTTTCAAGGATGTGGCCGAGGAGATGGGCGTAGCCGACGTAAACAAAGCCGGAACCGGAGTTTCCACAGGCGCAGTTTGGGGCGACTATGACAACGACGGCTATGAAGATTTGTTCCTCATCAAGTGGGGCCGCCCGGAATTATTTCACAACGATCATGGCCACGGATTCACTCCGGTATCCGAACAAGCTGGATTGCCGCCCTGGATCAATGCCAACACGGCTGTGTGGTTTGACTATGACGGCGACGGGTTGCTGGATTTGTTTGTAGGCGGCTATTACGACGAAAATATTGACCTATGGCACATCAAAACAACGCGCATCATGCCGGACAGTTTTGAGTACGCAAAGAACGGTGGTCGAAAGTATCTGTTTCATAATCTGGGCAATGGAAAGTTTGAAGAAGTCAGCGAGAAAGTTGGCATCAACAGCCGGCGCTGGGCATTGGCGGCGGCGGCGGCGGACCTTCGTGGCACGGGACATCAGGATTTGTTTGTTGCTAACGATTATGGAGTTTCCGAGCTTTACCTGAATGACGGGAATAAATTCCACGAAGCCGGAGAACAAACCGGCGTGGGCTTTGCTCCAAAAAGCGGGATGAATGCGGCCTTTGGGGACATTCTGAATCAGGGAAAATACTCCATTTACGTCTCCAATATTTCGGAAGACGGCATCCTGATCCAAGGAAATAATCTGTGGGTGCCGAAACAGGGGACATCGGGAGATGGCATCAAGTACGAAAACCTGGCCCGTGACTTTGGTGTAGAGCTAGGTGGATGGAGTTTTGGCGCGCAATTTGGCGACTTGAATAATGACGGTACGCTCGACCTGTTCCTGACCAACGGCTACATTTCGGCCGACCGAAACCGGAGCTACTGGTACGACTTTTCAAAAGTAGCGGGCGGAAACAGCACCATTATCGGCGATGCGAAAAACTGGCCGGCATTTGACGGCCGCAGCCTCTCAGGCTATCAAAACAAAAAGGTCTGGCTGAACGACGGTACAGGGAAATTTATAGACGTGGCCCAGGCAGTCGGAGTGACCGATACGCACGATGGCCGGGCGGTTGCGCTGGTGGATCTATGGAACCGCGGCGTGCTCGACGTGGTGGTCGCCAATCAGGACGGCCCATTGCTGATTTACAAAAACACTGTGACGCCCGAAGACCGATGGATCGAATTTGACCTTGAAGGAACCAGGAGCAACCGCAGCGCAATCGGCGCGCAGGTCACGATGTTCTGGAATGGACAAGAGCAGATGCAAAACGTTTCAGGCGGCTCCGGATTCGCCGCGCAGAACGACCGCCGCCTGCATTTTGGCTTGGGCAAAAATCCGCAAATCGAAAAAGCGGTAATTCGCTGGCCTTCCGGCAAGATTCAGACTCTTGATAAACCCGCTGCTAACCAGATATACAAGCTCAAGGAGCCTGAATGAGTTCCCATACGAGCGCGCCCATTCTACCTTTACAACCCAATGCTCCGGACAAAAAACGGCTCTTCACTCTCGACAACCGTTATATTGCGCCGATTTTTATCACATGCATTTTGCTGGTTGGCAATTTAACGTTCGGCATTCTTGAAAGCTACCAGAAAACCCTGCTGGCAATCATCACCAGCATTGCGCTCGAATTGGTGCTCAGCCGCATTTTTTACGGTAAGTTTGCTCATCCTGCCAGCGCCTACATTACAGGAATCAGCGTAGGCATTCTGGTTCGCTCGCCCGCCTTCTGGCCCTATGCCCTGTGCAGCGCGATCTCCATCATGTCGAAGTATGTCGTGCGCATCAAAGGCCGGCACATCTGGAACCCGTCGAACTTCGGCATCTCAGTGTTGCTGTTTCTGGCCCCGGCCGTGGTGGCCAGCTTGAGCATTCAGTGGGGCAACTATCTTCTGCCCATGCTGATTATCTGGTTCCTGGGCTCGGCCATCATCTGGCGGCTGCGGCGCTTTCACATCACGGGAATCTATGTCGTCTCATTCATTGCTTTTGCTTTCTTGCGAAGCTGGATGACGGGCAGCCCCTGGCAATCGGAAGTCGCGCCTATCACAGGGCCCATGTATCAACTTTTCATCTTCTTCATGATTACCGACCCAAAAACCACGGTACGCTCCAGGAAGTGGCAATGCATCGTCGTGGTCATCATTGCGCTGGTCGAAATGTTGATGCGGCTTGATCAGGTCGTATATGCGCCGTTCTACGCACTGTTCATTGTCGGTCCGATCGCCATGCTTATAGAGATTTGGCTGGATGCGCGCCGCAAGAACGCCGCACAATTAGCCGTGGCCCACTGAGGGTTAGGACGCCATAAAGGAAGCAGCAGATTGATGCGAAGGTTTCGACATACTCATTATCTATTGCTGGCCGCGCTCTTGTGGACGACGGCCTGCAAACAAAAACCTTCGCCAAAGGTTGCGTCCCACCCGCAATCATATGCGAGTACTGCACCAATCATCTCGTCCGCGCTTCTCTCGGAACCTGCGGTTGTCGAGAAAAGTTCTGTTGCATCTTCTCCCCGTCCTTCTGGACCAATAACGTTTACCGACATCACCGCTCAAGCGGGCATTCACTTCAAACACAACTCCGGCGCGTTCGGCAAAAAGTATCTTCCCGAAACAATGGGCAGCGGCGTCTGCTTTATTGATTACGATAATGACGGCTGGCAGGACATTTTGCTGGTCAATTCCATGGATTGGCCGGGGCACAAAACCGCAAAGTCCTTCCCTGCCCTTTATCACAACAATAAAGATGGAACATTCACGGACGTTACAAAGCAGGCCGGCCTGGCCGTTGAAATGTATGGGCTCGGCTGCACCGTCGGCGATTACGACAATGACGGCTACGACGACATCTACATCACCGCGCTTGGATCGAACCATCTTTTTCGGAATCTAGGCAACGGAAAGTTCGCCGATGTCACCGCCAAAGCTGGCGTCGCAGATCCAGGATTTTCCTCAAGCGCGGTGTGGTTCGACTACGACAATGACGGCAAGCTCGATTTATACGTCGCCCATTACATTGAGTGGTCGGTCGCTACCGACCAATACTGCTCGCTCGACGGAAAGAACAAGTCTTACTGCACGCCGCAAACTTACAAAGGCCAGAGCGCGACACTTTTTCACAACAAAGGCGATGGAACCTTCGAAAATGTGACCAAAAAGGCCGGCCTCTACGATCCTACGAGCAAATCTCTCGGCGTCGCGCTGCTGGATTACGACAACGACGGCTGGATGGACCTGTTCGTTTCAAACGATACAGAACCGAACAAGCTTTATCACAATAACCACAATGGCACTTTCACCGACGTCGGCGTCGCTGCTGGCGTGGCGTACGGCGAAGCTGGAACTGCGCGCGCAGGCATGGGAACCGATGCCGCGGACTACGACAACTCCGGCAAGCAAGGTTTGGTAGTCGGGAATTTTACGAACGAAGGAATGGCGCTTTATCAGAATGATGGGTCGGGCTTATTCACCGATCAAGCCACAACAAATGGAATCAGCACCGCATCCACAAAGTCTCTGACATTCGGAACTTTCTTCTTTGATTACGATCTCGACGGAAAGCTCGACATATTGGCCATTAACGGCCATGTCTCCGATGACATCAGCGTTGTGCAGCCAAACGTAAAATACGCGCAACCGCCGCATCTGTTTCGCAATTTGGGCAACAATAAATTTGAAGAAGTCACCAACAAAGTCGGCCCGGCATTGCAAAAACCGATCGTCGGCAGGGGCGCTGCTTACGGCGATATTGATAACGACGGCGATCTCGATCTCATCATCATGGCCAACAACGGCCCAGCGCGGCTCTTGCGCAATGACAACGCGAACCAGAATGACGTGCTGCGGGTGAAAACGATTGGCACTCGCTCCAACCGCGACGGCATCGGAGCAAAAGTCACCGCCACAACATCTACCGGATTGCGCTTAATGGAAATGGTGAAAACCGGGTCAAGCTATTTATCGCAAAGCGAACTGCCGCTGACCTTCGGGCTGGGCAAGCCGTCTGACGGCAAAACGGTGAACCTGCAAATTGTCTGGCCGAGCGGACACAAGGATTCCATTCCTAATATCAAGCCGAATCAGTTCATTACTGTTAAAGAAGGTAAAGGCGTCCTCAAGAGCGAACCTGTCAGTTTTTCAAAAAAAGCATTCCAGAACTAACGCAAGTCAGAGTACAGAAGCTTCAACCAAGACAGCTATTATTTTAGCGGCGGCCCATCTGCTTGACTCAGCTCCAAAAAGCAATCGGAAGTTTGGCGAGGACCAACGCGCGGCTCTCGAATTTCAAGAACGGCGTGCCCAACGGGGCCAGACGAGTGTTCTTTCCGAATTAGATAGAGCCTCCCTAATTCCATATGTGGACAATTATCAAGAGGTAGCAACGGTAGTTCGATCATTTCAGGGTTCACGGAAGCACGCAAGAGAAGAAACGATGAAGAGCGGTAGAGCTTGTGTAAATGCCATTTCGTTTGCAAGAATGCGCATCGTGCGGTGAACTCTTAAATGGCCAAGTGTGGAAGGCTAGTGGGCAGGCTTCGTCATCTTCAAACCTGACGGCCAGCCACATTTTATCGAGGTTTGTGCGATTCCGAACGGCCAATGAATCCAATCCGAGCGGCCACGTAATCCGATCTCACACGAAAACGAACAAATCCATCACTAGAGGAAGCATAACCGACGCTGGTAGTCATGTGGTTGTAGCCAGGGTCCGCGGTCTTGCTCGTCTTGATTCTAGCACCGATACCACTGCAATTGCTTTTGGCTCCCTTTAGAGCAATCGCTAGCCAATGACAGGGGGTTTGGGTATCCGATTTTCGCCCGGGACGTCCCGTGCTGAAACGATCTCGTCAATTCGTCCGTCCCGCTCCTGCCCGAAACAATACCGACAGCTAAAAACTATTTGTTATCGAAATTGAACAAGCCGGCACCGAAGCCAGACTTCCTGAGACTCAAGTCGCGCATTCCGCTTGGAATCGTGACCTCCAGGAAGCCTCCTCCCCCGTGTTCTGAAAAATCAAGAAGGTTTCATTCAGCAAAGCAACGAAGACAATAGCGGCATAGCGATCATATTTGTAATGGCGAAGATCGAGTCCCATTAAGGGAAAGTTTGAGTTTAAAACGGATCGGGCTGGGCCCGGGAACGAGAACGGACGCCCTGGCAAATACGAGGGGGGATCAAGACGATTCGTGCAAAGCGAAAAGACTAGTCCTAAGCATGTAAAAAAGGGTGGCCGAAGCCACCCTTTGATCGTTTGCGATGATCGCCTTAGAAGTAGAACTTCAAAGCAAAGGTGATCACGCGTTGACCGGTTTTGAATCCTGGTTTGCCGGTCGTGGTTGCGTTTTGGTTAGAGGTTGCAATGGAGTGCACCTGGACGTCGCACATGCCAGCATTGGTTGCGTCAATGCTGCCGCCAATGCCGCTGTTGCCGCCGCAATTAGCCGCCCCACCGTTAATTGCAGTGACGGGAACCTGCTGAATTGTGTTCTGTTGCAGGTTGATGGTGTCGTCGCCGCCACCTGCCAGCCCAAATTGTGGCAATGGATGGTTCAGGAAGTTCGTAGCCTGAACCCTGAATTGTAGTGACTTACTCTCAGTAACTTTGAAGGTCTTGTAGATACCTAAGTCGCTGTCGAAGTAAGCAGGAGCGTGGATATACGGCCAGTTGAAGTTTCCAAGTTGGCCAAACGCAGGCGTTCCAAAACAGTTGGGGTTGAAGTAGGCACCCGAGGCGTGTTGCCGCGGATCGCACGTGATGGTCGGGAGCATTGAAGCGTAACCGCCGCCGGTTTGCGAGGTTCCGTAGAAGGTGCCTTGGTTGACCGAATTGGATCTCAGTCCATTCGGCAGAAGGATGCTGTTATTCGGCAATTGGAAAGCTGGATCAGTAATTCCATTTACCGGAACCGTAAGGCCTCCCGCATACTGGAAGTTGATGGTGTTGTTTGCCTGAAGAGGCGCACCGCTCTGGTAAGTTGTGTAGCCAGAGAGTTGCCATCCGTTCACCGCTCCTCCGAGGAACCGATTACCGTGGACGAAGTTGGGCATATTCCAAATGTAAGTGAAGTTTGCAATCTGCGTATGGTCGTATGCCAGAGGTCCATAGTTGGCCTTCAGATCAAATGGATTAACCACGTTTCCATTGCTACCCCCTTGGTCCGTGTTTCCATCACGGATTCCCAACACCTTGCTGTAGGTGTAGTTCACCATGTAGTTGACAGGACCAGACTGCTTTTGCCATGCCATTTGCAGGGAGTTGTAATTGGCATAGCTGCCATGGTTCAGGATGAAGATGTCCTGATAATTGGTCAGCCGCCGATAGTTGTTTTCGTTGAACGAGAGAGCGTAGTTGTTGAAGACCGGAACACCATTCGGTCCAATGGCTGTGCATCCGGTGTAGTTGCTATTGTCAGTACCGGTTTTTCCGCACGGCAAGCTGTTGGGAGAAACAAACGCCTGCGAACCGTTAAGGGTTCGCTTCGGATCCGGCAACCAGTAAGCACCGGGGAAGTTGCTGTTAAAGTCGCTGAGCTTGCCGTTTCCACCGTTGATGAGTTCATTGCCGCTGTGGTTCCCGACGTAGGTGATTTCGAGAACTGAGCGCCAGGGAAGTTGCTGGGCAACTCCAATGTTCCAGTCATTCGTATAAGGAGTTTTGTTATCTCCCATTTGGAATGCAGTGATCGAACTCCCATTGGCTCCTCCAGAAGGAGGCAGCGTGAAGCCAGCGATTGAATCGTAGCCTTGAATTCCGGCATCGGTAGCCGTAAAAGTCCCGGAAGCAAGGTTAGCAGGAGCAGCGACGTCGTTTACCGAAACGTTGTAGCGGAATGACGCAAATCCACCACGTAGAACCGTCTTTCCGTTTCCGAATATGTCATAAGCAAGGCCGACGCGAGGTTCATAGTTGAATAACGGCGATACCCAGCCCGAAGATGGGATATGGCTGTTAATTGAATGCCACAGTATGCCTGGATTCTTAACAGTAGGATCGTTGGTGTAAGCTGCGGGGTTAAAAACAGCCATGCCGTTTCCGCCAATGTACCACTGCCCCTCGTGATCCAAACGCAAACCGTAGTTCAGAGTTAACTGGCGGTTCATCCTCCAAGAGTCCTGGCCGTAGGCCGCGTACTGATGGTTTTTAATGGTGTTCACAATATCCTGGCTAGGTTGCTGATAGTCGGCATGTCCCAAAAGCATGTCAACCAGGTTGTTGCCGGTACCGTTAGCGCCGCCCAGCGCGAAGGTGCCGTTTGCACCGCCGCCCCATCCGCTCTGCGACTGAATATTCTCTTCGGTGTCCCAGTATCCGCCAAACTTGAGCGTGTGCGACCCGACAACACGAGTGAAGTTGTCATAGACGGCTGGGGCTCTCTTGTCCGCTCCAAAACCGCCGCCGGGGAAGGACCCCTCAAGATTCATATTGCCGATATCCGGAACTGAGCCACCCCACGATGTTTCGTTGGGTATTTGGTCGACCTTTGCGCCAAAAATTCCAGGGATGGTCATTCCCAGCCCACTCCGGCTCACGGCTGAAGGATTGGCCAACTGGTTGGGTGCGTTGAAGCGCGTATATGTGAACACCGCTTCGTTAGTCGTGCTCGGACTGAACACGTGCGTGACATTGACCATGATCATCTGCGATGCCAGGTTCTGGTTCACGCTGGATGGATACGGCAAAGTCCACGGTGGTGTCCACCAGATGCCTACCGGGTGTTGGTCGGTTTCGATCTGGCGGCTGTACGATCCAGTCACCTTGGTGTTATCACCGATCGCGTAATCAACCTTTCCTGTTGCTTCCCACCGGTTCTGGGGGACATCGGACGCAAATTGATAGTTGTTCCAGCCGTTACCACCGTTGGGGCTGATGTTCGCCGCAGGCATGAGTTTGGCAAAAATCGCGCCATTTGGATCCCATACCGACGTAGGAACGCTGGTCGGAGTGGCTCCCGCCGGAAGGTGGGCAGTACCCGGGTTGTTGTAGGCTGAGCCCCATA
>JANWKU010000045.1 GCA_025451215.1 Terriglobales bacterium | reverse complement strand
GGGCTGGATTCCGAGGAAGTCATCCAGCGCCGTTTGGTCACGGCCACCCGGGAGATTGAGAATTATTTCAAGTACGAATATATTTTAGTGAACGACCGTTTGGAGGAATCCGTCGAAGCGTTAAAGGCGATCCTGCTCGGGGAACGGCTCAAACGCTCCGGCATCCAAATGTTTTCAGCGGAACAGAAAGCGCTTCTGGCAAAGACCGACTCATGCCTGCTCGAACTGGAAGTGGTTCGCAACCGGGTGCAGCCGATTTTGGCTTCGTTCAAGGAAGTAGTACCGAGCGAAAGGTAACGCGGGGAGAACAAATATGAAGTTAATTGATGGGTTCGACAGCAATTATCGTTACATCCTGGTTGCGGCCCGCCGCGCGCGGCAGTTGCAGGGCGGCGCGCCCCCGGTGATTGATACCGGCTCACGCAAACCCTGCCGGATTGCTCAGGATGAAATCAGGGCCGGAAAAGTAAAGTGGCTCATCCCTGAACTGCCGCGTCCCGCGATGGATGCCCCAGCGGAAATGCTCGACAATAAGGGCATTCTGCCGGATTAAGCGGGACCCTTGGTTCACGATCATTGGTACGCGGGATTGTAGTCTATCGTCCTCGTAGTCATCGTCCATGTGTCAACGCCCATGAAGATAGCTCTTGGCGTCAGCGGCGGAATTGCGGCTTATAAGGCAGCGGAAGTTGTGCGCCTGTTGCAGGAGCGCGGCATTCGTGTGCAGGTCATCATGACTCAGGCCGCGCAGGAATTCATCCGTCCCCTCACCTTCGCAACGCTCTCCGGCGAAAAAGTCATTACCGATTTATTTTCCGCCGGCGCGGAACCTCCCAACATTGACTCCGCGGTGGAACATATTGCCGTTGCCCAGGCAATCGATGCCTTGCTGGTTGCGCCCACAACGGCTGACATTCTGGCCAAATTCGCGCAAGGCCTGGCTAATGACTTCCTGAGCACGCTCTATCTTGCTACCACCGCGCCGGTAGTCGTTGCTCCGGCGATGAACGTGAATATGTGGGAGCACGCGGCTACCCAGGCGAACGTCGAGATTTTGCGTAAGCGCGGAGTACGGATCGTGGAGCCCGGCGAAGGCTATCTCGCGTGCGGCATGGTTGGCGCGGGACGCCTTGCAAGCAATGAAGCGATCGTAGCCGCCGCGCTTGAGGCTTTAGGCGCGTCGCAGGATTTCTCCGGAGAAACCGTGCTGATTACCGCTGGGCCCACGCGGGAGAAAATTGATCCCGTGCGTTACCTTACCAACCGCTCCAGCGGACGCATGGGCTATGCTCTGGCTGAGGCCGCACTGCGGCGTGGAGCGCGGGTTCTGCTGGTTACGGGGCCGACCGCGATTACTCCGCCAGGCGCGGCGGAGGTTACGCAGGTGGAGTCCGCCCAAGAGATGCACAAAGCAGTTTTACAGCTCCTTCCCGAAGCTTCCATTGTGATCAAGACCGCCGCAGTGGCTGACTATCGCCCCAAGGCTGCGTCAGTGCAAAAGATCAAGCGAACGACTGGCCCAATGAATTTGGATCTGGAGCCAACGCCCGATATTCTCGCCGGCCTCTCGCGCGCAAAGCAAAATCAACTCATCATTGGATTCGCCGCCGAAACCGAGAACGTGCTCGAGAACGCGCGGAAAAAGCTGGCCGCGAAATCTCTCGACGCCATCGTCGTCAACGACGTCTCCCGCAAAGGCATTGGCTTTGATTCCGAGCGCAATGCCGTCACTATTCTCACGCGCGACGAAGCCGTCGAGGTCCCCGAGACCACAAAGTGGGAAGTCGCGCAGCGCGTTCTGGATTCCATCGTAAAACTGAAAAAGCGCGCTGCCATTGAAACTGCTTAATACCCGCCGGGCGAGGATGTCCGTCTCTCCATTGCGATCGCTTCAACATCCCCTGTTTTTCTCTTCATTTTGCATTAAGATAACCATCCATGCCTTCCGTCACCGATCCGGAAATGCGGCAAGCCGTTGCCGACCGCATACGCTTTTACAACGATCTTGGAATTTATGATTTTTACCGGCGCGAACCAGCGTCGTCAGAAGTTGTCACTTCGCTCCAGACAGAGCGTGACTCCGCACGAAGACAGGAACCAATAGAAGAGATGCCCAGAACCAAAGCTAGCGTCGCTGTTGTTGCTGCTGAAGAAAATTCGTCTCTTGCGGCAAGTTCGAAGCCGGAAGCCGGCGTTCAGGATCCTGTCCGCGCGCTGCAGATCATCCGCGAAGATATCGGCGATTGCACGCGCTGCAAGCTATCCAAGCAAGGGCGAAAGCAGATCGTTTTTGGTGTGGGGAACCCGAATGCAGATCTCATGTTTATCGGCGAAGCTCCGGGCGCGGACGAAGACATGAAGGGCGAGCCGTTCGTGGGCCGCGCGGGACAGTTGCTCACCAACATGATCAAGGCGATGGGCCTGAGCCGCGCAGAAGTTTACATCGCTAACATCATCAAGTGTCGCCCTCCTGGAAATCGCCAGCCGGAACGTGACGAATGCGAAACCTGCTCGCCGTTCCTGATGCGTCAGATCGCCGTGGTAAAACCGAAAGCCATTGTTGCGCTGGGCGCCGTGGCCGCGAAAACTTTGCTGGCCCTCAACGCGCCGATGTCTGAGTTTCGTGGGCACTGGTATGACTTCCGAGGAACCAAGCTCGCGGTCACTTACCATCCGGCGTTTCTGTTGCGGGATCCCCGGCAGAAGAAGGAAACCTGGAAGGATTTGCAGATGGTGATGAGGGAGTTGGGTCTGCCCATGCCGGCCGCATCTAGTCACGAATGACTTAATTTAGGCTACCTATCCTCTATTTGTCGCCATTGTCCATCTATACGATTGTCGAGGAAGTCAAACGATACCAATCGGTTTTTTGTGTCTACGGCACACTCTCGATAAACCCACAATCCCGGGAAAGTCTTTGCTACGTGATCCAATGCCTGCGCGACGGTGACATTCTCAACTTGCCCTGAGACATGTATGGTATTGGAGTAAGGTGGCCCGGAAATTTCCCAAAATACATTGTCCTTCCATCCGAGCGGATGGATGTTATGCGCTTGCATAAATACCTGGACCTCAGGAGCCTCCAAAATTGGCCATAATATTCTGTTGCCGCTGTACTGACTCCAAAACAGTCCACCGTGAGGCAGTGTGTCACCCATATCGAAATTGATACGTCGAATCTTCACGTCTAAAAGTTGCCGCGAAACGTCGTCCTCTGACATTCGAATCATCCCATTCGATTCCTGGATCACGTTCATTTTGGGATCGTCCGCAAAGATATTACGCAAGTCCTTGAGTGAAGAACTGGCGCTTGTGACGAGTACCTTACGTAGAGGATACCTCGCGGCAATTCCCTTCTCCTCGCAATTTCCTTTGTAGACGAGCGAGCCTGAAACCTGCAATTTCTTCCAAGCGGGAGAATCCACCACTATTGCGGCTACTTTTGTTGTAGGTGTGGATGGTTTGTTTTGCTGCAGTACTGCCAACACAAATACGGATAAAACTTTTAGAAATGTACGACTGATCATAAAGCTCCAAGCGGGGGAAGCTATATGGCGTAATTCTAGCAGAACAAACACCGCGATCCGGAAATACGACTACGGCATCCTTTGTTACGATACAAGTCCGGCGATATGCCGCTTGCATGCCTGCCTTTTGCGACATCGCGCTTCCCGTGCCGCTGGATACTGTCTTCACCTACAGCGTCCCTGAAGGCATGCGCCCCATCGTCGGAGGCCGTGTGCTGGTCCCCTTCCGCCAGCAGCGGCTATCGGGCATTGTCACCGAGTTGCACGACCACAAGCCGAACGTCAAAACCAAGAACATTCTCACCGTACTCGATCCCGCGCCGGTTCTCGACCAGCAACTTTTGCAGCTTGGCAAGTGGATCGCCGGATATTACCTTGCGCCGCTGGGCGAGGTCTTCCGCACCATGCTCCCGCTGAATGCAGAATTCAAGCGGACAATCGGGTACCGCATCACCGAGCAGGGCCACAACATGCTCTTTGAAACAAGTACAGGAGGCTCGTCGCTTCGCTCGCACAAAACTCCAGACGAGCAGATGGCGGAAATGCGCATTCTCGAATACCTCGCCGACGACGAAATGGTGAAGGAAGAGACCCTGCGGGCTGGCGCACGAGCAACGAAGGCCTTGCTCGCCGGGATGGTGCGAAAAAGATGGATCACTCGAGAAGATCTCTCCGACGCGCAAGACGCAGCACGCACCGTGCGCGTAGCAGTACTCAAATCAGCAGAAGGCAAGCTTAACGCCAACCAGCGCACGCTGATCGAAGCCTTGACGGCCGCCGGAGGAAAACTTTCTGTCGACCATCTGCGGCGCCTTGCCGTGCCCCGCACGACTCTCAACACACTTGTTAAACGGCAGATGGTCGAACTTCTCGACGAGCCGGCGGATTTCACCATCTCCCGCTACAAGGCCCGCCCCTCGCCGTTTGATTTTCAATTCAGCCCCGAGCAGAAGCAGGCCCTGAACCAAATTCAGCAAAACGTCGAGGCCCGCAAATTTACCGGCATGCTGTTGCATGGCATCACCGGATCAGGCAAGACGGCGGTTTATCTCGCTGCCATGCATTCCGTGCTCCAGGCCGGACGCTCCGCCATCCTTCTGGTCCCGGAGATCGGCCTCACCCCGGCGGTCGCTGCCGATCTGCACCAGATTTTCGGCAAGGAAGTCGCCATCCTTCACTCCGCTTTGTCAGACAAAGAACGCGCCGAACAATGGCACCGCATCCGGCGGGGCGAAGCGCGGATTGCCGTCGGCACGCGCTCTGCGGTATTCGCTCCCGTCTCCGACCTCGCGCTCATCATCGTGGATGAGGAGCACGATTCCTCCTACAAGCAGGAAGAAATGCCCCGCTACCACGCGCGCGATGTGGCTGTCATGCGGGCGAAGATGGCCAATGCCACGGTTGTGCTCGGCTCAGCGACTCCTTCTCTTGAGTCTTACTTCAACGCTAAAAGGAACAAGTACACGCTGCTCGAATTGCGCGACCGCGTGGAACAGCGTCCACTGCCGGAAGTTGAAGTCATAGACATGCGGCAGGAATTCCAGGAGACCGGACACGAGCAGGTCATCTCGCGCAAGCTGGCGGAAGAAATCCGCGAAAGATTGGAACTCAAAGAGCAGGTCATGGTGCTGCTCAACCGCCGCGGCTACTCTCCGGTGGTCATGTGCCGCGCCTGCGGGACAAAGCTGGAATGCCAGAACTGCGCCATCGCGCTCACCCATCACAAACGTTCTCATCGAATGGAGTGCCACTATTGCGGCTTTATGGCGCCGGTGCCGAAAACCTGCGCGCAGTGTGGCAGCGAGTACGTTTATTTTATTGGCACTGGATCGGAAAAGCTGGAAGAGCTATTGCACGGGATGTTTCCCCAGGCGCGCATCGCGCGGCTTGATCGCGATACGGTGCGCAGTCATCAGGATTTTGAGCGCACCCTGGCCGCGCTCAATCACGGCGAACTCGATTTGCTGGTCGGCACGCAGATGATCGCTAAAGGCCACGACATCCACGGCGTCACCCTGGTCGGCGTGGTCGGCGCTGACATGGCGCTCGGCTTCCCGGATTTTCGCGCCGCCGAGCGGACTTTTCAGCTACTCACCCAAGTTGCTGGGCGCGCCGGACGCGGCCAGACTCCGGGCCGCGTGGTGCTGCAAACCTATTTTCCCGACCACTACGCCGTTCAATACGCGGCTGCTCACGATTTCCTGGGTTTCTACGAAAAAGAATTGCAATTCCGCAGTTGGATGCACTATCCGCCCTACAGTTCACTCGCCAACGTTCTGGTGCGCAGTCCAAAGCTGAATGAAGCGCTGGAGTGGTCTGGCCTACTGGGCAAATGGTTTGAGAAGACACGCCACGAAGGCGTTCGCGTACTGGGACCGGCCGCCGCGCCGCTCGTCCGCCTGAAGCAGGATTATCGATACCACTTCGTGCTAAAGTCGCCCAGCCGCGAAAAACTCAATGGATTGCTGCGATCCATGCTCAGCTACGCCACGCAACGGAAGATTCCGCGAACGCAGGTGATTGTGGATATGGACGCGTTGTGGTTGATGTAGAACCCGTACCCTCCTCTGGACTTTGCATAGAAAAAATGCTCGAGTATCTTGTGTCGAAGCCATTCAGCGATGAGCATCTACGTCGAAATTTTCATTCGCGGTGATGTGGACTCTCTCTGGGCGAAAACCCAGGAGCCCAAACTGCACCAACGCTGGGACCTGCGCTTTTCAGAAATTGATTATCTTCCCCGCAATGCGGACGAACCGCAGAAGTTTCTTTACGCAACGCGAATTGGCGCCGGAATGCGAATCGAGGGCGGCGGCGAAAGCACAGGAGAGCGCAACGACGCTTCCGGCGAACGGATTTCAGCGCTGAAGTTCTGGTCTGATGATCGGAAGTCTCTGATCCGCGAAGGCTCCGGTTATTGGAGATATATTCCTGAACCAGATGGCGTGCGTTTCCTTACTTGGTATGACTACCGCACTCGTTTCGGCATAGTCGGAAAAATTGCTGACCGGTTGATTTTTCGTCCCTTAATCGGCTGGGCAACTGCGTGGAGCTTCGACCGTCTACGGCTCTGGATCGAACAGGAAATTACGCCGGAGACTTCGCTCAATCAAGCGACTGTTTACAGCGTTGCTCGTGCGGTTGTCGCGTTCATATGGTTTTATCATGGCCTTGTACCAAAACTGTTGTTTCCTAATGCCGATGAGCTGGCGATGCTGCGCAACGTTGGAATCGAGACTCTGCACGTGAGGCAAGCAGCTTCCGTCGCTGGACTTATCGAGCTTTGCATTGCCTTGGTTGTTGTTATTTTTTGGCGATCGCGCTGGCCGCTTTGGTTCACGATCTGCGCCATGGTTGCGGCGTTCGTGGGGGTCTGCATCAGCTCACCTTCCTTCCTGACGGCCGCATTCAACCCCGTTACTTTTAATTTGACGGTAGCGGCGCTTGCGGCAATTGCATTGTTAGCTCGGAAAAACATGCCAACGGCTAGCCGTTGCAAGCGGAAAACAGAGGTGAATCCATGAGATCTATTTACGAGCAGGCGCTTGGCGATCAATTCAAGCAGCTCCATCCTCGCATTCAGGAACGATTTGGTTTTTGCAGTCGCGACAAACTTGCCAGCATCGGCACCGGAGTTATGGAGAAGGTATGGCACGGGGCGTTCTATACAATGCCCTTTCTCTATGTCGGAAGCTGGCGGCGGATCATGTTCCCCGAACAGGGCCGCTCCATTTCTTTCATGATTCGCAATTATGCTTATCTCGACGAATACGGCCGCGAAACCGTGACCTGGATACGAAATTTCGAAACGCCCACTCCCCGCCGCTTCGATGCTTACATGATTTACAGCCAGCAACGCGGCAAGATCATCGATTACATGGGCACGCACCAGCATTTGGCTGTTGATATTGATCTTTCAGTGGACGCACGCGGCGGCCTTTGCCTTCGTTCAAGCGCACAAAGGTTTTATGAGGGATTTATCGGATTTTCGTTTCCGATGGCATTTTCCGGGGTTGCTAACGTGTGTGAGTGGTTTGATGACAACGATCAGAAATTTCACATCGAAGTCAACGTCAGCAATAGCCTATGGGGTCCGCTTTTTGGATATACCGGTTCGTTCGATGTGGAGTGGCGACCAATCAAAGATGGAGTAATTCCGGCAGATCTTCTTCCCATCCGATGTGAGCGGCGGGAGTAATTCTCCGCGACAAAAAAACGCCGGGTCAGAGGACCCGGCGCTACACAAGCATCACTACACAAGCTCAAATATCTCGTTATCTTCCCGCCATTGCTGGCTGGTGCGCAGAGCGGAAGGCTTCGAAGCGCTTGTTGATTTCTTCCCAGTTCACCACTCCCCACCAGGCAGAGAGATATTCCGGGCGGCGGTTGTTGTACTTCAGATAATAGGCATGTTCCCAAACGTCATTGCCCATGATGGGGAACAAACCCTGGGAGATGGGATTGTCCTGGTTCGCGCTGCTGAGCACTTGCAGTTCGCCGCTGGGTTTGCCTGTAAGCCATGCCCATCCGGAACCAAACTGCTTGGCGCCTGCGTCGTTGAATTTGGTTTGAAAATCCTTAAAACTGCCAAAGGCTTTAGTGATGGCCTCCGCGATCGGGCCGGTTGGATCTCCACCGCCGTTCGGCTTCATGATCTTCCAGAACATGCTGTGATTCACATGTCCGCCGCCATTGTTGCGGACGGCGCCGCGAATATCTTCCGGGACCGCGCTCAGGTCGCGCAATAAATCTTCAGCGCTCTTGGACTGCAGATTGGGATATTTTTCTAGGGCCGCATTCAAATTTTTCACGTAAGCGGCGTGGTGCATATCGTGATGCAACTTCATGGTTGCAGCATCAATGATTGGCTCCAGGGCCGAATAATCGTAAGGCAGGGCGGGTAACTCGTGCGCCATGATTTTCCTCCTACTCTTTCTGATGACAGGAATTTATGCGGAGATTCACCTATCGCTCAAGATGATTATAAATCGCCGGGGCTGCGCAGTCTGTAGATGCGACGCAAATGGAGGGAAAATGCCGAGAGCGACAACCTATTCCAGCACGGCGTCATCGAGCTTCTTTTTTCCCCAGTCCGCGGCCGCCTGCACGAACGCCAGCACCAGAGGATGGGCCTTGTCCGGCTTCGAGGAAAGCTGCGGTTGATACAGCGTGGCGATAAAAAAACGGTGCGTCGGCGATTCGATGGCGCGAATCTCTCCCTGCGGTCCGCGCGCGACCACGGGAAAACCAGCTTCAATCGCCGCCCATTCGAAATCTGGATTGACCTCAAAGTTGCAGAAAAACTCTTCGCTGACAGTGTCCTTTCCGTAAAAAGATTGCAGGTAAGATCCCGGACGCAAGCGAATTTCAGGAACCACGCCGGAAAGTTTCGGAGCGCCGGACACCTGGTTTGGGACCGCGCAGGCCACGGGACAAATCACGATATTCTTTGAGCCGGAATTATTTTCCGCGGAATCTGCATCCTTGATGTTGAGCACATTGCGCACGCACTCAATCAATGCGTACTGGAACCCTCCGCAAGTACCCAGAAATGGCCAATCGCGTTCGCGCGCGAATTGAATCCCCCTCAGCATTCCGTCCATGCTCTGATAGGGACTGCCCGGCGAAGCCCACAGCCCGTCAAAACTCTCCAACGCTTTCACCCCTTGGCTCTCAAGCAGGGATGAAGTTGGGATCCATTCGGAATGCACCGAAATACCTAGTTTGCTCGCCGCGTGTTGCAAGCAATCATTGGTGGCGTTGTGCGAGCGGAAGTCCTTGTTGAAGTCGCCCAGAATTCCTATGCGGACTGCGTCGGTCACTTCAGCATTGTAAAGGACGCGCCTCAATTTATAGGTTTGGCGGGGTGAACAGCTAGGTGACTAGCGTTTCAGGTGAGGTGCCCGGAGGTACTTGCCAACGGCTTGCCCTTCAGGATGGAGCGCAAGTTCTGCCTCAATGAGATCGAAAATCCGCGAATCGGACGAGGGTGTTCCAAGAGCTGTGCTGTGGGTTCTTTCGAATGAACCCTCCTTAGCCAGAACGGATCGCGCGAGCAAACTTCGCCTGTAAACGTTTACGCGTTCCTTCCGCGAAGGCCACCGCTCAGCACAGCGAACAGCTCAGGCACTTGCGGCCTGCCGCTGCTGAAAGCATTCGCGGCAAAAAATTGGCCTTCCCTGCGTTGGCTTGAACGGAACGGTGGTCTCTTTGCCGCAGTGATTACATACCGCGTGGGTCTCCACTCGAATGGCATTCGGCCGGCTTCCCGCGCCCACCATTGCTGCCCGCTTGGTCTTGCATTCGCGGCAGCGCTTTGGCTCATTCTTGAACTGTTTGTCGTGAAAAAAAAGTTGCTCCCCGGCTGTGAAGATGAAATCGGACCCGCAGTCCGAGCATTTCAGTACCTTGTCCTGGAATTCCATTTGAGAGTGCTCCCCTTAAAACTGATCCGGCACAAGAATGCGCACTGCGGCGCACCTTTAGCAGGTCTGTCGCACCCCCCTCAAATTGTTAGAACAGTTGCCCCTGGGTTCGGCCCGCCACACCCTGAAGATGTGGACATTGCGCTTCGCGATATGATGCCCAACAACTCGACCGATCTAGATATTAAGGAAGGGCCGTCCATGAGAGGACGGCCCTTAACATCCACTACTCTTGCTCTTTCCTTGCCTTTTTACGGCTGCGCTTTCGCGCCAACGCTTCTTTTACCCGCTTCTTTTCGCCCGGTTTCAAGTAGAAGGAGTGACGTTTTACTTCCTTAATAATGTCCTCCTGTTGTACTTTCCGTTTAAAGCGGCGAAGAGCGTTCTCGAGGGACTCACCCTCTTGAAGTCTGACTTCGGCCAACCGACACACCCCCCGACTCGTCCCAAGTTGGAACCGCCAATAGTTATGTCAAGGATTGCTTGCCAAGTCAAGCGTTATTGAGCAATGGCTCACATAAATTAAAATGATAGCAGTTGTTCCCTCGACCGCGTTTTCATTCCCGCGCTAAAAAGTAGCCTTCAATGACAGCTCAAGTTGCCGCGCGGCATACGCATCCAAAGGCTTCATGAAATTTGAAGTTTGCTGATAATAAGCCGGGAAGTTATTGACCCCAATAGATTTATTGGTTAACACGAATTGCGCGGCGGCACTCTGAAAGCCATTCTGCGAGCTGGCTATTTTTAGATTTTCGCGATTCAATGCGTTAAATACGTTCACCATTAAACTAAGTCTGAATTTTCCGAGCGCCAAAATCTGCCTGCCCAGGCGCACGTCCAACGTGGAGTAGTCCGGTCCGACAAAAGAGTTGCGGCTGGCTCCGGGCAGACGATCATTGGCGCTGTCATCGTCCTGGTTGGGATCGCCGATCACCTGCGGATTCACCGGCCGCCCACTGCCATAATTCATGACTCCCGATAACTTCCAGTCGTTGAAGAGTTTGCTCAAGACCGGTTCCTCATGGCCGAATGGACGCGGGGTCAGTATCCAGGAAAACACCAGCCGATGGCGCTGATCAGTGGTGCTTGTGCCTTTCTCTGAGTTGGGCGAGGATGAGTTCTGCACCAGCGCGGGACTGCCGCCAACTAGCGCATCCTGACCATCATCCTCGGCGTGCGCCCAGGTGTAACCCAGGCGGAAGTACACACCGTTCGCCATGCGACGGCGGAGTGAAACCGTCAAACCGTGATAAACGCTCGAGGCCGCGCTTTCAAACACGTCAACCGCGCCAAGCTGGGGAACTGGGCGCGCCAGTGGATTGATGCAGGGAGGAAATGGGCAATTGATGCTGCGCGTCATCTGCCACGTGGAAAATGAATCAACGCTGGAATAACCGAGCAAATTTACTCCCGAAGAGTCGTACACGGGATACGTGACGCTGACTGGCGCTGGCAGGTTCGCATCGCGCGCGCGAATCAAATTCTGTCCGTGAACGAAAGTATAGGAAAGGCTCCCTGATATTCGCTCGCTCAGTTGCTTTTCGAGGCTCAGGTTGGCCTGGTGAACTTCAGGCGTGCGGAAATTCTGCGAGAACGCGGAGATATCGCTCTCCGCGTACTGAGCAAGACTCGCGGGAAGATCGCACCCAATCGCCGACGCTGCGCAGTTCACCAGCACATTGGGATATTGCGGGAAAACCGCGCGGGCAACCGGGTTTGTATTGTTCAGGAAAATCTGGCTGTCAGAAAGTCCATTTTCTGTCGCAATCGCTGACGTATAAATTTGCGGAATGCGCGTGTAAAACAAGCCATAGCCGCCGCGCACAACCAGAGGCATCTCTTTCCCCACAGAATAGGCAAAACCAACCCGCGGCGCGAAATTGTACGGCTCAAAAGGGACTTTGCCGGAATCCGGCCAAAGCGGATTTGTCAGCAGCCCCTGCTTCGTGAACGTTTGCAGGTCGTAGCGCACTCCCAGACTCAATGCGAAGTGACTGGTAATGCGGACCGCATCCTGCAGGAAGGCAGCGTATTCATTCGTGTCAGGATGGCTGACAGCAGGGCCGAAACTCTGCAAATAATAATGCGGAACGGCATGAGCATAGGCACGCAGAGCGGTCAGATACAACCCGCCGATTTCCGGCTTGAAGGTAAACGGGTCCACTTTGATCGGATCAAAGATATATTCCCCGCCGAAATTCGAGGGAAAGTAATCATAAATCTTGCTCAGCAGCGCGTCGCCGCCAAACTTCCAGGAGTTGCGCCCTTTGTCCCATCCTAAAGTCTCCGCCACGTGAATACGCTGTTCACGCTCTTCGCGAGGAAGAATACTGGAGCGCCCGAACCCGTCAATGATGCTGTAAATCTTGGTCAATGGATCGTTGGAGTTGCTACTCGACTGCTGCAAATCGCGAGAGAACTGCGCCCTGAAATGACTCACCAGATGAGGCGAGATCGCGCTCATCAGCGCCAGGGATCCGGTCTGCGTGTCCACGCTCTCGGTGCCATTGTCGGATATTCCATAGGTAGTGAGCGGGCTGCTGGGATCCACAAAAACATTGTTCATCCCGTAGTAGCGCGACGTGTTCAGGCGCAGCGTAAGCTGCTCTCGGGGAGAAAGCGCGAAGTCCATTTTCAGAAAACCTGAATTGCCCAGCAGCCTCGCCGGATACACGCCGGCTTGCCCCGAAAGCTGGGCAGCGCTGGCGAAAACCAGGGATTCATCACTCTGCTCATAGTCGCCCGGCGTCACCGGTCCGCTCGCCGCCAAGGGCGTGATACGCGAGCTTCCGTCCGCGAACTGCACGACCGTGGGCGCACGGAAAGCATGCTGATCGTATCCCGCGAAAAAGAACGCTCGGTTTTTCTTCAGTGGGCCGCCAAACGTTGCGCCAAATTGCTCCTGCTGTCCTTTCGGTTTTGATCCAGTAAAAGGCTGCTGCGCGTTGAACAAGCTATCGCGAAAATTGTCGAAGGCCGTGCCGTGGAAGTGGTTTGACCCAGATTTCGTGACTACATTCACTACCGCGCCGCCCGATCGCCCAAGCTCCGCCGAATAGGTGTTCGACGAAACGCTGAATTCCTGCACCACTCCATTGGAAAACTGGTCCGGCTCTCGGTACCGTCCCCGGGCCTGCGCGAAAAATGCGTTGTTATTGTCGCTACCATCCACAAGATAGCTGGACTGGAAGCCGCGAATACCGCCAAAGGCTAAATCGCCGTTCGTGCTGGAGGTCAGCCCTCGCGGGTCCTGGGTCACATCGGAATTCAGAAGCGCTAGATCGGAATAGCGATGGCCGCTCAGCGGCAGAGAGTCAATTTCCTGCTCGGTCACAACCGAAGAGATAGAACTGGATTGAGTTTCAATCAGTGGCGGCGCGCTGGACACCGTGACCGTCTCTTTTGCTCCGGCCGGAGACAATTTAAAATCCACCGCCGTCACCACCCCGAGATCCACATGCAAGCGTGGAGTCTGCTGGGCAGACATCCCCGGAGCAATAGCGCGTCCCTGATAGTCTCCCGGAGGCAGCAGGTTCAAGCTGAAACGCCCCTCGGCATCGGTTACCGCCGTATAGCGAAATCCCTTGGCCAGATTCACGAACACTATCGTGGCCATCGGGATGCGGCTCTCACTGATGTCGCTCACCGCCCCGCGGATCGCGCCTGTGGAGGCGTCCTGCGCGAGCAGGGAGCAAGCCAGCAAAAGGCAACCCATCAGCAGAGCAGGAATTCGCCCGGCGAGATGAGCCAATCGAGATTTCCAGTGCAGCATGAAGCCTCACCTTGCGGAAGTACAAAGTGAGTCCAGCACTTTGACGGAAGACAGGAATGTATATATCACCGCCGCCATGCTTTGTCTGTGACGAGCGGAGTTTTTTTTGCGATCTTCCCAACTTGGGATTGAGGATAGGATTACGGCACTATTCTTCCAAAATGCATGTCATCCTGACGTTGAGGCAGCGAAGACGGAGAGCCTGCCCTGAGCGAAGTCGAAGGGGACCTTACGACGATGGGCCCGCTTCCCAGCCATCAACGGGAATATTATTCCCGCCGGCAGCACAAGCGGTGCAATCCGGCGTAAGGTCCCTCGCAAATGCGCTCGGGATGACATGGTTTTTACGGTGCAGATGAGTATTAGCTGGTAAATAAATTTTGGTAAGCAGATCTAGCTTCCAGCCAATTTCTTCGCCACCAACTCTTCCACTCTTTGCAGCACTTCGTCTTCAGAAAGAGCAGTCGAGTCCAACTTCACAGCATCCGCCGCCGCAGCCAAAGGAGACACCGCGCGCGTGCGGTCGCGTCGGTCACGCTCACGCAATTCCGCGGAAAGGATTTCCGCGGCCGCGCCTTTTGCGTGCTGTTGCGTCAGTCTCCGCTGCTCGCGGATGACAGGGTCGGCATCCAGAAAAATCTTGATATCGGCATCGGGAAAAACTTTTGTTCCAATGTCGCGGCCTTCCATTACAACGCCGCCGCCTACGCCCATCTCCCGCTGGTGCTCCACCATCCACTCCCGCACCTTAGGATGCACGGAAACCCGCGACGCGGCATCGGTCACATCCGGCTCCCGCACTCGCTGGCTTACGTCGCGCCCATCGAGCAGGACGCGGTTTCCTCCCAGCGTGGGCTCCAGCTTGATCCAGGAATTCCGCGCCAACTGCACCAGCGGGGCCTCTTCGTCCACCGAAACATCGTTCTGGATCGCCTTCAGCGCAAGAGCGCGGTACATTGCGCCACTTTCCAGATTCACGTATCCCAGCTTGCGCGCCAGGCGGGAGGCAATCGTGCTCTTCCCAGCCCCGGCCGGGCCATCAATGGCAATAATCAGCTTGCGTTCGGAGGTGAGAGTCATCGTGAGCCCTATGATTTTACACGCCGCCGGTGTGGCGCGGACACTCCTGTCCGCGTTCGGAGGTAGGGCGGAGTGCAGGTGTTTCAGATAGGCCGCTAACTTTTGTAATGTTGAAACGTAATGCTGAAACCCATGTCATCCCGAGCCGCTTTTGCGAGGGACCATACGTCGGATCGGATCGCCCATGCTGCCGGCGGGAGTTATATTCCCGTTGATGGCTGAGAAGTTAGCTCATCATCGTAAGGTCCCTCCGTCTTCGCTGCGCTCAACGTCGGGATGACATGGATTTTGGGGATTACAAAAGGGATGGATGAAGGCAGAACTACAAAGTAGTCAAGGAAGTGCAAGCACGCCCATCGCACTTATGTCAGCGAATACGCAATCAACACCACCGCCGCCGATTGCAGCCAGCGCAGCTTTACCGGTTCGTTGTGCTTGAACCAGTTCCACGCCCAGGCCATCAGGGTCATGGAAACCAGCAGGAACAGGATCCATTCCAGCGTAGGCAGAAAAGTGAGCGTGGGGCCGATCAGTTGGCGCATGCCGAGGTTCCAGGTGGAACCGTAGAGAATACAGATGTGAATGATGTAAATCGTCAATGATTCCTGGGCGACCGATTGAACGGCACGGCGCGGCAAAGCGATTCTTTGGGTCAGATAAGTAAGCCCCGCAAGAATTATGCAAACATAACCCATCCTCATCAGGAACAGGTTCGGACTGGTTTTCCAGTAGTCGGCGTGCGCATAGAGAGTGAACGGAATTTTGTTAAAGCAAAATCCCGCGCCCATGGCCGCAATTCCTATCAAGGCCACCGGCCAGATGGAGCCAGCCAGATCCTGCTGCTTCCGCGCATAAAGGTATCCCAGACCAACTCCGCAAAGAACGTATCCCGCCCAGGGGAACAAAGGAAACAGCGAACCCGTGTTCCCGTTCAAATACGAGGAAAAGAACAGCGGGATATGCGCTCCCACCTTCCACATCACCGGGGTCAGCAGGATGGCAACCGCTCCATTGCCGACTGCCAGTTTGGCAAAGCGTGCGGGCGTTTTCGCGATCAACACCAATATCTGAAGGAACAACAAGCAGATTCCAATGCACTGCAGCACATCCACCTGCAGCCAGTCCCGCCATCCCGCGCTGCTCACAAATGAAATATTGCGGAAGGATTTCATGGGAAGGTGCATGGCGTAGCCCAAAGCCACAAAAAACAGGAAGCGCCGCGCCCGCTTCCAGAACGCCGGCGAAAATGCGATGTGCGACTCCCACCGCCGCATGGTGGCGATGGCGAACGAAGCGCCCGAGAGGGTAAGGAACATAGGGGCAGTCAAACCGCGCAGGAAAAGCCATTTGTCAAAGAAGAACCCCTGACGCGCCGCGGGAAGCAAAAGAACGTCCAGGGTGTGCTCCTGGATCATGAACAGGATGGCCAGCACACGAGCGAAATCAACGGCAATAATGCGGGAAGACTGTGCTTGCTCTTGCTTCATGCGGCGGAAACCTTGGTTGAAGTAAGAAACCCGCAAAATACTTCACAGTTGCAAAAATCTTCGCGGGAATCGGAATTCAGTGTTTGATGCTTTCTGGTACGGATCGGGATGCAGCAGTTTTTACTTGCGTGATTTGAATCAGCGAGCGGTGTCCCACATAAATGAATTCCAATTCCCGGGCCGCCAGCAGTGCATGGATCGCTTCCTTCACCCGCGAACGGGAGACGAAATTGCCAAAGAACGATTCCAACTCCCCCTGTTCAGCGGCGATGACGCAATCCAGATATTTGGAAAGCAGTGCCGAGAGCGCCTCCGGCACTGAAAGCCCAATGCCTTCGCGCACTGCGTCAGGTGACCAGCGGTACAGCACGTCCCAGAAAGCCCCTTCGCCGGCTTTGTAATCCACCCGTGTAATACGCAGCTTCGACCAAAGTTCAGCCAATGACTTATCCAGCGCCGGACCGGAAACTCCGCCTCCCAGCGTCTCCAGCAATTTTTGCTTGGAGATTGGTCCTCCCCGCCGGACCGCCTCATAGGCGTCACAGGCTAGTTCAGAATATTGCGAGCGTGGAGCGGGTTGGGGTGGCTGTTTTGGATTTCGCTCGCCGACCAACGCATAAAAATATGGAAAGACCGAACCCGCAACCAGAAACGAATTGTTCTCATCAAACAGATTCGTTTCATAAGCGGAGCGGTCGCGAAGCAGCCGGACCATCAGGTCCGTGCGCTCCTGCGCGGTAGGATCGGAATAGGCTTGGCGCCAGTTGGGAAGCTTCTCGTCGGAACCCGACCATGCTCCGATAAAAGTAGGCGCCAGCAACGCCGGGCGCATGGGATAGATGAGGCAGAAGCCAACGTCCTCAATGAACGCGCGAGCATCTTCAAAGGTGCGCGCGGGATTACCGTTCAACCGCCACTTCTGTCGCCGTTGTTCTTCCAGTTCCTGATCGGTCATAGGTAAAGTTGTCAGTCGCCGGTTACCAGTTGCCGGTTTGGCACTTAGCAGTTGGCAATTGGTATTTGGTACCTAGCATTCAGCAATCAGCTTTCAGCATTCAGCCATTTGTGCTCGTGCAGAGAATTGAAAACAGCCACGACTACTGAATGCTGATGGCTGACGGCTTCTTGCTAGATTCTCTTAAACGCCTTCTGAATGTCCTTCAATGAGTATCGCAGAACTACGGGTCTTCCGTGTGGGCAAGACATGGGGCAGTCGGTTTTGGCGAGTTCGGCCAGCAGCCATTCCATTTTGTTTTGCTCCAGCGGCATGTTTACCTTGATTGCGGCGTGGCAGGCGATGGAGGCGGCAATCCGGGAGCGAATCTTTTCCAGATTCAGGCTTTGGTCTTCGCGGGCAAATTGTTCCAGCAATTCGTGCAGCATGCGCTCCACCTGCGGCGCTTCAATCCCCGCGGGCGCAACTTTCACCGCGATGCTGCGCGCCCCGAAAGGCTCGGCTTCAAAGCCGTTCTGGTTCAGTTCGTCGGAAATTTCCGTGAATACCGCCTGCTGCGCGGCCGTAAGCTCCAGGATCAATGGCATGAGCAGGCGCTGGCTTTCCACTTTCTGCGCGGTTCGCTGCTTCAAAATCTTCTCAAATAGAACCCGCTCGTGCGCTACGTGCTGATCAATAATCCATAATCCTTCACGATTTACCGCGAGGATGAATGACTCACGAATCTGGCCGAGCGGTTTGAGCGTTGCCAGCAAGGGCGCCAATTCGCTGGCATGCTCAGAGCCTTCGTGATATTCAGCCTGATCTTCCGTCAGCTCTTCGGGAATCGGCGGGGCGCAACTATCCGCGGTGACAATTTCCTGGGGCATGCGCGCCAGGGCCGCGCCCGCATTGGCTTCCACGCTGATGCCTTGCATGCCAAACTGCAAACGCTCAGTCACCGGCGGAAAGCTGGCGGCCTGCAATACGAATGACTCTCCAACCACTTGCCCACCCCAGGACGGCGACTGCGCTGGGTCCAACCGCGCGCCCGGCGTCAGCGATGGACTGGCCGTGGCGCGAGCGTGGATTTCCGCGGCAAACTGCGGCACGGGCCGCGCCTTCATCAACGCCGCGCGGACGGAGTCACGAACAAAATCGTGGACCACCGTTTGCTGGCGAAAACGGACTTCTGTTTTTGAGGGATGCACATTTACGTCCACCTCGGCGTTCGGCATCTCCAAAAACAAAAGCACCACGGGATAAACCGTAGGCGGAATGATGTTGCGGTAGGCCTCGATGATCGCGTGCTGGATGAGCCGATCGCGAATCAGCCGTCCGTTGACGAAGACGTAAATCGAATTGCGGTTGAGCTTCTGGATTTCAGGCTTGGAAACAAATCCATGCGCCCGCAACTCGCCGGGTGTTGAGGAATGCGCATCCGTGCCATTCTCAGACTCTTCCTCGGCAATCTCTGCTCTCCGCCACGGAGGCGGCTGCGGCAGTCCGACGCGATCCAGGGGCTGCATAGCGGCGACGGGAATCAGCCCATCGAGCACTTCCCTGCCGAACACTTGAAATACGCGTTCGCTTTGCCCTGACACCGGAGGCGCCACGAGTATCGCGTTGGTCGAAGAGTGCAATTCGAAGTGCTTGTCAGGATGCGCCAGAGCATAGTGCGTCACAAGCGATGCGATGTGTGACAACTCGGTGGATTCAGCTTTCAAAAACTTCCTGCGGGCGGGAATATTGAAAAAAAGATCGCGGATAGTAATCGCCGTTCCAGCAGGCAAGCCCGCTTCTTCTACTTTGAAGATTTTGCCGCCATTGATCTCAACGACCGTTCCTGATTCTTCTTCCGGTGCGCGAGTCTCCATATGCAGCCGCGATACTGAAGCGATGGAAGGCAGAGCCTCTCCGCGAAAGCCGAGCGTGGAAATATTGACCAGGTCTTCGGCGTTCTTGATTTTGGAGGTTGCATGGCGCTCAAATGCCAGCAGCGCATCGTCGCGTACCATGCCGCAGCCGTTGTCGGTGATCTGGATGAGCTTCTTACCGCCAGCCTCGATCTGAATTTTGATGCGAGTGGCACCTGCATCGAGGGCGTTCTCCAGCAACTCCTTCACAACGGACGCAGGACGCTCCACCACCTCGCCGGCGGCGATTTTATTGGCGACATTGTCGGAAAGAACGTGAATGCGTCCCATAAAAAGCGGTTCGTAGTTGAAGAAAAGAACCTTGGTCAGTGTCGCAGCAAGCGGGAAAAAAGAAAAGGGAGCGGCCCAAAACTCTTGCACGTGCCTGTATGCGAAATCCTGTCAAGGATCACGAAGGTACGTAGCAGAGGATAACTTGCTGCAAACAGGCCAAATCGAGGTGCGATGCAAATGTCCCAATTCACCTGCCTCAGTTGTTATGCTGGTTATAGAGGTCAAATTAGCCAACGACACTTTAGGCGCGGGATCAGATCAGAACTACCGCTCTGGGAAATGCTGGGAAAACGATTTTATTCGATAGAAATTACTTTGCCGGTACAAGCGCAAGCATCTACACTGGTTCGGACAGAAACGCAGCATTTTCCATATCACAATTTCTGGGGGGCTATTCATGGGGCAGTTCCGTGTCCGGCTTGTCTTGCTTTCATTCCTATTTCTCGCTTTCGCCAGCGCGTTCGCGCAAGACGCACAACCTTCAACTCCGCCGGTTTATATGGATTCTTCGAAGCCTACGGATGTGCGTGTAAACGATCTCATTTCCAGGATGACGCTGGAAGAAAAAGCATCGCAACTCGTAAATCAGGCGCGGGCCATTCCACGTTTGAATGTCCCCGCGTATGACTGGTGGAGTGAAGCACTTCACGGCGTGGCCAACGCTGGAATCGCCACGGTTTTCCCTGAGCCGATTGGTTTGGGAGCGACTTTTGACTCTCCGCTGATTCACAACATGGCGATCATTATCGGCACCGAAGGGCGCGCGAAGCATGATCAGGCAGTACGTGCCGGACGCCGCGACATCATGGAAGGGCTGGACTTCTGGTCCCCGAACATCAATATTTTCCGCGACCCCCGCTGGGGACGCGGGCAGGAAACCTACGGCGAAGATCCTTACCTCACCGGACGCATGGGCGTGGCCTTTGTTACGGGCCTGCAGGGTGACGATCCGTATTATTTCCGCGTGATTGCTACGCCGAAGCACTACGTGGTGCACAGCGGCCCGGAGCCGACACGCCACAAAGCGGACGTGCCCGCCTCGAAGCATGACATGGAAGACACCTATATGCCGGCGTTTCGCGCGACGATTGTGGAAGGCAAGGCAGAGTCCACGATGTGCGCGTATAACCGCATCAACGGCGAGCCTGCCTGCGCCAATCCTTTCCTGCTGGAACACACTTTGCGCGGCGCGTGGAAGTTCAACGGCTACGTGGTTTCGGATTGCGACGCGGTCGCCGATATTTACAACGGTCACCACTTCACTCGCTCGCTTGCGGAAGCGGGTGCCGTCTCGATGAAAATGGGCATGGACAACGAGTGTGCCGACTTCTTCACCAAGGCCAAGGACGACTCTGACTACGTGAAGTTCATTGATGCTGTGCATCAGGGAATTCTCAGCGAAAGCGATATTGACACGTCATTGCGACGGTTGTTTACCGCTCGTATGCGCCTGGGCATGTTTGATCCGCCGGAGAAAGATCCTTATGCCAACATTCCGGAATCGGAAATTGACAGCGCGCCGCACCGTGAAGTTGCCTTGAAGGCCGCGCGTGAATCCATTGTGCTGTTGAAAAATGACGGCACGCTTCCCGTGAATGCGAACGTAAAGAAAATCGCCGTGGTGGGACCTTTGGCTGAACAGACCCGCGTTCTGGCGGGCAACTACAACGGTACGCCATCGCATGCGACGAGCGCGCTTGAGGGCATCCGCAAGCAGTTCCCTTCCGCGGAGGTGACCTACACGCCGGGAATGAATTTCCTGCGGACGGAGACAGTGGTTCCTGCGAACTTGCTTACCACTCCCGATGGCAAGCCGGGATTGAAAGCAGAATATTTTACGGATGATTTGAAGGGAACGCCAAAAGTAACGCGCGTGGACAAGGCTGTTGACCTCCAGGTTTTCCGTCCGGACGCGGATGCGATCGCTCCTCCTGAGGGCATGCGGGATTTTTCCGTGCGCTGGACTGGCTTTCTTACTCCGACTGAATCGGGGAAATACAACCTTGGGCTGGCGGGTTCGATGGACCGCTTGTGGTTAGACGGCAAGCTGTTGCTGGATGATTCGGAGTTGCACGATCCCCATCCCAAGACAGTCCCGGTGGAACTGCAAAAGGGACACCGCTATTCCCTAAAGGTCGAATATTTGCGGGGTGGTTTTGGTACGCGGCTGGTATGGCTGAGCGTGCTTGCCAATCCGGTGGCGGAAGCTGTGGCAGCGGCAAAGAATGCCGATCTGGTGGTCGCAGTGGTCGGCATTACCTCCCAACTGGAAGGCGAAGAGATGAAGGTGGACTTGCCCGGCTTTAAGGGCGGAGACCGCACCAGCATTGATTTGCCGAAGGAAGAGGAAGACTTGCTAAAAGGCGTGGGCGGTACGGGCAAACCGCTCGTTGTCGTGTTGATGAATGGCAGCGCTCTCGCAGTGAACTGGGCTAACGACCATGCGAATGCCATCATGGACGCATGGTATTCGGGCGAGGAAGGCGGAACTGCCATTGGTGAGACGATCTCGGGCGCGAACAATCCCGCGGGACGTTTGCCGGTGACCTTCTACGCGGGCGTGGACGAATTGCCTCCGTTTGAAGATTACGCGATGACTAACCGCACGTATCGCTACTTCGAAGGCAAGCCGCTTTATCCATTTGGCTACGGGTTGAGCTATTCGAAGTTTGAATACAGCAACCTGAAGCTTTCCACGAACGATGTAATCGCGGGCAATCCCCTCACCGTGGATGCGGATGTGAAGAACGCGAGCGACAAGGATGGTGATGAAGTTGCGGAACTTTATCTCACATTCCCTAAGCTACCCGGCACACCGCTTCACGCTTTGCGTGGATTCACGCGAGTGCATATTGCTGCCGGTGCCACTGAACATGTGCAGTTCAAGTTAAACGCACGTGACTTGAGCATGGTGGATCTGGCGGGCACCCGCTGGGACGCTGCAGGGCAATATACGGTGACCGTTGGCGGAGGTCAGCCGGGAACGTCGGCGGCGATGGCTGACGCGCAGTTCTGGATCAGCGGCAGCCATAAATTGCCGGAGTAGGGCCGGAAGTAAAACTAAACGGCAGGGTGCTTGGTATGCGCATCCTGCCTTTGTTTTTTGTCAAAAAATTCCTTTTGATGCCGGGTTTACTTCCCTTGCATTAGACGGGTGTGACGATCTTGCACGCAGCATAGGAACTGCAATCCGTCGTAAGGTCCCTCCGTCTTCGCTCCGCTCAACGTCGGGATGACATGGGTTAGAGGGTCACATGGGTTAGAGGGTTCACATGAGTGGCGCAGTCCTTTCAAACTGCGCCACAATTTAAATCCCATCTGCTGGAGTCCCTTCTACGCGAATTTTATGAATTTCAGCGAGGCTGAGTTCATACAGTAGCGCAGGTATGTGGGCGGTGGGCCGTCGTCGAAGACGTGGCCGAGATGGGCGTCGCATTCCATGCATAAAACTTCTTTGCGCGGTGCGCCCAGAGTTAAGTCAACTCGCGTCCTTACGTTCTTTTCAGCAATCGGTTCCCAGAAGCTGGGCCACCCCGTGCCTGAGTCGAACTTGGTGTCGGAGCTGAAGAGGGCGTTTCCGCAGCAGATGCAACGGTAGAGGCCTTTGTCATGAGATTCGGCGTATTGTCCGGTGAAGGCCCGTTCGGTTCCGGCTTCTC
>JANWKU010000044.1 GCA_025451215.1 Terriglobales bacterium | reverse complement strand
GCGAGGTCTTCGGCCAGCATGGCGAAGATTTCTTTCCCGTTAATGGCGGTTGATGTGCTCAAATTAGTTTTACTTTCACCACGGAGACTCGGAGGCACGGAGAAAAACAAATATCTTCTAGCTCAACCAAGAAATGCTCTTCCTCCGTGTCTCAGTGCCTCCGTGGTAATTAATTGCGGTAATTAATTGCTTCTGTAATTCGTAAACTGCAAATCAATCCCTAAATCTTTTTGCCGCAGCAGGGCGATCACGTCCTGGAGCGAGTCCCGGTCTTTGCCGCTGACGCGTACCAGGTCTCCCTGAATGGAGGCTTGAACTTTCTTTTTGGAATCCTTGATCAGCTTCACGATCTCTTTGGCCTTTTCAATGGGCAAACCCTGTTGCATGGTGATGCGCCGCCGGGCCGTCCCTCCGGCCGCCGGCTCAACTTCTCCGTACGTAAGGCCTTTCAGGGACACGCCGCGTTTTACCAGCTTCTGCTGGAAAATGTCATTGACCGCCTTCAACTTGTAATCGTCAATCGAGTGCAGCACGATCGCGTCCTTGCCATCCATTTCGATGTTCGACTTCGAGTCCTTCAAATCGAAGCGCGTGTGGATTTCCTTCAGCGCCTGCTGCATGGCGTTGGAAACCTCTTGCAGATCAATTTTGCTGACGATGTCGAAGGTATTCTCTGGCATGACTTTATGAGTTTATAGGATAAATGAAATCCGAGTAAGGTTTACATACCTGCACGTGAACTATTATGAAAAGATCATGTGAACTAATCCAGCAAACGCGGCCCAGCAAATAATCCCAAGCCACCAAGGATGGAATGGAATAGGAATTAAAAACAGAAGAACCAGGAATGCCCATTGCCACCCAGAGAACCTGGACGTTTTTCGAGGTATTTCCATATCAGACACTATTTTTGTTGATATCTAGGACATCAAGTTCCGTGGAACAGACTAAATGGAAGCAGCATTTTCAGGAAGGGAAAAGAAGCGATAGAAGTTCTGGGAAGTGAGGCGTCCAATTTCTTCGGCGGAGAGGCCGCGCAATTCACCCAACTGGCGCGCAGTTTCCCTTACAAACGCAGGTTCGTTTCGCTTGCCGCGATGGGGAACCGGCGCGAGAAATGGTGAATCCGTCTCAATGAATATGCGGTCGAGCGGAACTTCTTTTGCGGAATCGCGGATCTGCTGCGCCTTGGGGAAGGTGATGTTTCCGGCAAACGAAATCATGAATCCCATGTCCAGCGCGCGCTTCGCGTTGGGCCATGTGCTGGTGAAGCAATGCAGCACGCCGCCGAGTCCACTCGGCGACCAATGCTCTTGAATCAAGCGCAGGCAATCTTCCCAGGCGTTGTCGCTGCCCTCAGAAGGGCGGCAGTGGATGACGATGGGAAGTTTCGCGGCGCGCGCCTGTTCCATTTGCTGAATGAACGCCTTCTGCTGCAAATCGCGCGGCGAGTGATCGTAAAAATAATCCAGCCCGATTTCGCCCCATGCGATGACTTTGGGATTTTTTGCGAGTGCTTCGAGTTCCTGAAAGTCTGACTCTTTCGCGAGCTTCACTTCATGCGGATGAATACCAACCGTTGCATAAATAAAGTCGTACTTGTCGGCGATTTTCACCGCGCAGTCGAGCGTGCCAGGGCCATCGCCGGTGCCGATGGCAACGATTGTGCGGATTCCATTATCACGCGCACGGGCAATGACTTCATCGCGGTCAGAATCGAAACGCGGGCCTTCGAGATGGGCGTGGGAGTCGACGAACATATATTTAACGGAAATTTTTACTTCGGGAATTTTGCTGGCGTCGGAAAAATTCAGGGATCAACTTCCACGCAATAGCCCCATCGAGCTTACCAAAAGGCAACAAGTTGAATGCCGCGATTGCAAGGCTAATAGGGCCGAGTATTGCAAGGAAAGCATTCATTGCTTCAAAATTCGTGAAACCGACAACTTTAAGCCAACTTATGATGGGCACTGCCACAATCGCTTGCGCAATAACTCCGCCCCAGGCAATTACATAATGATCAAATCGCGACCAGGGAGTTTGGAAATGCGCCAGGCCAAAAATCGGGTATAGTTCGATTGAGAATACTTGGCAATGCAATTTTTGCGCGGCAATTAAATGCCCAGCTTCATGAATTAAGAGCACACCCAGATAGGAAGTCAAACCAACAAGCGTCACGAATGGCTGTCTGATAACGTTCGCAAGCATAATTGCGGCAATCAGAAATACAGACCAATGGACGAAAACATCAGTACCGCGAATTTGCATGACTCGAGTGAGATTCTTCATCTCAATCGGCGTTGGAATTCGGATCAGTTTCTTCATACAACTACTTCAACCGCGCCCCCAGCGGCACTTCCTCCAAAAAGCTTGCCAACACGGGCTTCCCGCCTTCGAGCGAAGCCGCAACGATCATTCCATTCGACTCCAGCCCGCGCATTTTTCGCGGAGCGAGATTCGCCACGATCACAACTTTGCGACCGATGAGCGTTTCGGGAGCGTAAGCTTCCGCGATGCCCGCCAAAATTTGGCGAGTCTCGTAGCCGAGGTCCACTTCTAACCGCAACAATTTATCCGCGCCTTTTACCCGCTCGGCTACTTTCACCTGCGCCACGCGCAAGTCCACTTTCGCGAAATCATCAATCGTGATTTTGCCATCGGACGAAACGGTTGCGGCTGGTTTTGCCGCTTCTGGCTTCGCCGCTTCTGCCGAAGGCGTGGCTGCTGCTGTTTTCTCTGGAACTCCTGGCTGCGCGTCAGTCACAACTCCGCCGCGTTGCTGATCTTCCATCTCTTGCATCCTTTCAATCGCTTTCTTGTCGGCTCGCGGAAATACCGGCTCAACCTTGCCGAGTTTGCTTCCCAGTTGCAATTGTCCCCACTTCAAAGTGGAAAGATCGAATTTCGCAATGCCATCCAGTCCTAACTGCGCCCAGATCTTCGCCGTCGCCTCTGGAATCACCGGATGCGCGAGCGCCGTCACAATCCGCAACGCTTCTGCCGATGTGTACAACACCGTCGCCAATCGCGCACGACTTTCTTCATCTTGTTTTTCGCCCAGCGCCCACGGCTCGTTTTCGACGATGTACTTATCGACAGCTCCCACCAGCGCCCACGCAGCTTCCAGCCCGCGCGAAAACTGATACTGGTCAAAAAGCGCCTTGCATTCCTTAATCGCTTTTTCCGCTTGCTCAGCAATCACGTCATCTCCGGCTTTGCGCGCGGCCCTTTGAGATGGAAACGGCACTTCGCCTTTGAAATATCGATTAATCATCGTCAGCGTACGGCTGGCGAGATTTCCCAAACCGTTCGCGAGGTCCGCGTTATACCGCTGCACCAGCGCGTCGAACGAGAACGATCCATCCTGTCCGAAGACGATTTCCCGCAGCAGGAAGTAACGCAAGGCATCGTTGCCAAGGACATCAAGAATGGTTTCTGCCCGCACAATATTTCCGCGCGACTTCGACATCTTGTTCTCTTCAAACAGTAGCCAGCCATGCGCGACAATCGCTTTCGGCAACGGAATCTCAGCCGCCATCAGAAATGCAGGCCAATATACGCAGTGAAAGCGCACGATCTCCTTCCCGATCATCTGCACTTCAGCGGGCCAATATTTTTTGTACTTCGTCGTATCGTCCGAGCCGTAGCCGAGCGCCGTAATGTAATTGGAAAGCGCATCCAGCCACACGTAGATCACATGCTTCGGATCATCGGGAACTGGAATACCCCACTGAAACGTCGAGCGGCTCACCGAAAGATCGCGCAGTCCCGATTTCACAAAAGAAATCACTTCATTGCGCCGTGTCTCCGGACGAATAAAGTCCGGCTGCGAGTTATACAATTCCAGCAACTTGTCCTGAAATGCCGACAGCTTGAAGAAGTAATTTTCTTCCTGCACAGTCTCGGTGATGCGTCCGCAAGTCGGGCATGGATCGCCAGGCTTCAGGCCATCCACATAAAGCTCTTCAGAAACGCAATACTGTCCGGTATAGGTTCCTTTGTAGATGTATCCCTTGTCGCGAATCCGTCGGAACAACTCCCCCACGCCTTTTTTATGGCGCTCTTCGGTGGTGCGGATGTAGTCGTCATTGGTAATGCCCATCCGCTGCCACAATCCACGAAACTGCGCGGAAACTTCGTCGGCAAACTTCTGTGGATCAGTGCCCGCCGCCTGCGCCGCACGCTCAATTTTCTGCCCGTGCTCGTCGGTTCCAGTAAGAAAATAGGTGTCAAAACCCAGCATGCGCTGCCGCCGCGCAATCGTGTCGCAGGCAATCGTGGTGTAGGCGTGGCCAATGTGGGGCCGCGCGTTGACGTAATAAATAGGAGTCGTAATGTAGAACGGCTTGCTCATAATTAAAGTTGCAATTTTTGCATCTTTGATTTTCTCACAAGGTCCTGTTCCATGCGTCAACTGACCTGCCCGCGCCTCTGTTACAATCACTTTTTTCTTCAACAGCTTAGAGGGCCTCTTGTATCGCCACCTGGAACGCCGCCTAACCCAGAAAATCCGCGAGTTCTTGCAGCAAACTTACTCGATCGAACTGCCTCGGATCGTCATTGAGCAGCCTCCGAAGGTCGAATTCGGCGAGTACGCTTTGCCGCTGGCTTTCGAGTTGGCGAAAAAGCTGCGTAAGGCCCCGCGAAAGATTGCGGAGGATGTGGTTGCGGGCCTGGGCACTCTTGAAGGGTTTGAGAAGTTCGAGGTCGCTGGCGCGGGATACATCAACGCTCGAGTTGATCGGGCCTATGTTGCGAAGGCTTTGGCAAATGATGAGAAGCCGACGACCGAAGCAGTCTCCGGCAAAGTTCTGGTCGAGCACTCCAGCATCAATCCCAATAAGGCCGCGCATATCGGGCATCTGCGTAACGCCATCCTCGGCGACACATTCGTGCGTTTGCTGAAAAGCGCAGGCCGCGCAGTGGATGTGCAGAACTACATTGACAACACCGGCGTGCAGGTCGCCGATGTTGTGGTTGGGTTCCTGCACTTGGAAAAGAAGTCGCGCGTTGAAATTGAGCAGCTTGCGGAGCGCCCCCAGTTCGACTATTTCTGCTGGGATGTATATGCGCGCGCTTCTCAATGGTACGAACAAAACGCCGACAATAAAAAACTTCGCCTGCAGACCCTGCATGAGATAGAGCAGGGCGGCAACGAAACCGCCTCCATCGCTGAATTAATTTCGACCGCCGTACTCCGCCGCCATCTGGAAACTATGGACCGGCTCGATATCGAATACGACTTTCTTCCCCGCGAGAGCGAAATTCTGCATTTGCATTTTTGGGAAGCTGCGTTTACCAAGCTGAAAGAATCCGGCGTACTGACCTTTGAGAGTGAAGGCAAGAATAAAGGATGCTGGGTGATGCGGCGGGCAGGAACGGCTTCAGCCAAAGATTCAACCACAGAGGGCACGGAGATCGCAGAGGAAGACCAAAAGGTCATCGTTCGCTCAAACGGCACCGTGGGCTACGTCGGCAAAGATATTGCGTACCACATGTGGAAGTTCGGATTGCTGGGGCGCGACTTCAACTACGAAAAATTTTATCGCTATCCCAACGGACACGAGTGCTGGATTTCTTCCGACAAAGGCGCGCCCGATCATCCGCACTTCGGCGATGTCGCGGAGATTTATAACGTGATTGATGCCCGCCAGTCAGAAGCCCAGAACACAGTGATTGAAGCTCTGCGCGGCCTCGGACACAACGAAGCCGCCGACCACTACACGCACTTTTCTTATGAGATGGTCGCGCTTACGCCGTGTTGCGCCGCCGAACTCGGCTACACCCTGAGCGAAGAAGACAAAAGCCGTGCCTACGTTGAAGTCTCCGGACGCAAGGGCTTCGGCGTGAAAGCCGATGACCTGCTCGACAAGCTCATTGCCTCGGCGAAAAATGAAGTGGACTCACGCCACCCGGAGTTGAGCGACGACGAACGAAAAAATATCGCTACTCAAATTGCCGTCGGCGCATTGCGTTACTTCATGCTCAAGTTCACTAAGAATTCCGTCATCGCTTTCGACTTTAAAGAAGCGTTGAGCTTTGAAGGCGAGACCGGCCCGTACGCGCAGTATGCCGTCGTGCGCGCCAGCAATATTTTCCGCAAAGGTGGATTCGATCCCGACAAGTTTTCAGCCGGTGAAATTGATTTCTCAAAGTACTTGAGCGATTCGTCCGCCAATGAAATCTGGGAACTCTGGCTGGCGGCGGCGAAAACTTCTTATGTGATCGGCCAGTGCATTGCGACAAGTGAGCCGGCCTATCTCGCTAAGCACATCTTCCAGCTCGCGCAACTCTTCAATACTTTTTATCACCGCTTTCCAATTCTCACCGAGGCGAATGAGTCCCGAAAGCAGTTCCTGCTGGCGACCGCGGCGGTAGTGCGCCGCGAACTCATTCACGCGCTGCAAGTGATTGGCGTACAAGCACCAGCGGTGATGTAGTCCCATAGCTCCGAGCGCTACACATCGTTACAAATCTTCACGATTCCCTACGCGCTGCGATGAAACTAAATAGACTTTGGTTTGTCTAATACAGTGAGAACGAAATTAAGACCGTGAGAAACCGCACGGCAGATGTTGAACAGACCACGGAGCGCGCGAGATTTACAGATCATTCTCATCTCTCCTGATCCTGACTGTAAGTCTGCGCGCTCTGCGGTTGTTTGATTTGTAAAAGCCCTCTAGCTTCTTCCGCGCCCCGCGATCATCAATCCCGCTCCAGCAACCAGTAAAACTACGCTTACAGCAACAGGCACGCGTTCACTATGCGTGGTTTGCACGCCTAGGTGGACATCGCCTGCTTTAACCCCATGATTTTCGGTGTGCGGCACCGGAATAACAAACGACAAAATCCCCAAAACTAATACGATCAGCCCCACTGAAAATAAAGCTTTCATATGCTGAAATCTCCTGTGCTGACCCGAGCACACATGTGCATCAGCGAGGCTCAGATGCGCCGGGGGCGAGGCGGGCTGCTTTACAGGCTGGGGAACAATGCAGGCTAGAAAAATGGAAGAAATGGAAATCAGATCGGCCTGAATCAGGCTTCCCGAAACAAACTGCCCTAAACGCTGTCATGCTGAGTGAAACAGGGCTCGCTCAACAAGCCAGTCCTGTGCCGTCGAAGCATCCCTATTCCCGGCATTCGTCCGACGCTAGGGATTCTTCGACTCATTGAGCTTGTGCGTCCGCAAGCCCAAATTCGCTCAGAATGACAGATCGAATCACGAATTCCCGAAATTCCGCGCGAACTCAATCAGCGAACGCAAGGCGACCCCCGAGGGACCCTTCGCGATCCATGGTTTCTGCTCTTCCATCCACGCAGTTCCTGCGATGTCGAGGTGCAGCCAGGGCGTCTCCTCGGCAAACTCGCGCAGGAATGCCGCGGCCGTACTCGCGCCACCCCAGCGTCCGCCAGTGTTCATAAGATCGGCAATGCTGGAACGCGTCATGTCGAGATATTCGTCGTTCACCGGCAGGCGCCACATATTTTCGCCAGCTTTGGTTGATGTTTTTGCAAAGCTCTCATAGAAAGCGTCGTCGTTGGCAAATACGCCCACGTTGGCATAGCCGAGCGCTACCACCACCGCGCCCGTCAACGTTGCCGCATCAATTAAGTGCGTGCAGCCAAGCTGACGCGCGTAGCACAAGCCGTCAGCCAGTACCAAGCGTCCTTCTGCGTCCGTGTTGATAATTTCAATCGTCTTGCCCGACATCGCCGTTTGAATATCGCCCGGCTTCTGCGCTTTGCCAGACGGCATGTTTTCCGTGGCGCACACAATCCCAATGACCTTCACCTTCGGCTTTAGCAGCGCGATGGCCCGCATCACGCCAATCATTGTGGCGCCGCCCGCCATGTCATATTTCATCTTCTCCATGCCCTCGGAGGGCTTAATGGAAATGCCGCCGGTGTCAAAGGTAATCCCCTTTCCTACCAGGCCAAGCACCGGTTTCGCTGGCGCTCCAGAAGGCTCGTAGGTCATCACGATCAGTGCGGGAGGCTCGTCCGAACCCTGCGCCACGCCCCAGAATGCGCCCATTTTTAGTTCTTTGATTTTGTCCGCGCCGTACACTTCACACTTCAGCCCAACCTCTTGCGACATCTTCTTCGAATGATCGGCAAGTACGGTCGGCGTCATCCGGTTCGAAGGTTCGTTCACCAACTGGCGGGTAAAGTTCAGCGACTCGCCGATGATCCGCGCCTCATCCACGGCTTTCTGCAGCTGCGAATGATCTCCCTTCGCGAAGACGGTGAGCGAATCAATGCTCTGTTTCTTGCGGTCGCTCTTATAAGTGTCGGAATCAAAGATGCCGATGAACGCGCCTTCCACCACAGCTTTGGCCGCATCAGCCGCGCTCAAACTGCTATCAGGTAAAAGGACAGCGAAATTCCGCACGCCCTTCGATTTCAGCGACCGCACCGCCGCTCCGGCGATCTTGCGCAGGTCCACGGGGGAGAACTTCTTGGCCTTTCCGCCGCCGAGCAACAGCAAGCGCTTAGCTTTAAGTTTCGCGGGGCGATGCAGCAGCGTGCTCTCCAGGTTTTTCCCCGTCACTTCCCCGCTCGAAATCACGTCAGCAGCGACTTCCTGGACGGTTTTATCGCCAGTGGCGACATAGGCTTGCGGTTTGTCTGTTTCGCGACGGCCATCCGCGCGAGCTTCCGCACGATCTAGCACGACGGCAACCAGGCACTCGGTTTCAATTTCAGCGGCATTGGAGTTTAAAAGATTGATCTTCATAGTAGAAATTCAGTATCCACGGAGAACGCTACGCGTGCAACTCTGCCGTGCGCGGCATAATGACTAGACTTCGGCTCTGTTCGTGAAATTGCGCCTAAACTTGAAGCGAAAGACTTCGGGCTTGTCTTTTTTCTCACTTTTCTCACTGCTTTCTTCTTCACTGCTTTTCGCCGGGAATGTGCAGCCCTTGGGTAGGCAGGTAGAAACTGTTTCATTCCAAAAATCGCGCGCTTGCGAATCGCAAGATTCCGGGGTACTTTGCTAGTCACGATTCTTTCCGAGGAGCCGTTTTGCCGCGTCCAAAACTTCGTATCTCATTCTGTTCTGCATGGTTTATTCTCTTTGCCGTTTTGTTCGCTTCCCGTTCCGGGTCCGCTGCTGAAAATGCTTCCCCCTGGCCGGTCCCGCGCTTTACCGACGATGTGAAGGCCCTCAGCACCGCGGTTTCCGCGGTCACGCCGCCCGCCGGTGCGGACTCCGAGGTGCTCGATGAAGAGGAAACCTATGTCTTCGACGCCGAGGGCAGAAGCGTCCATACGCAATATCTCGTTTATAAAGTGATCACGCAGCGCGGCGCGGAAGATTGGGCGGATGTCGGCTACAGTTGGGAGCCTTGGCACAATGAGCGCCCCACGCTGCGGGCCCGCGTCATTACTCCAGATGGCGTAGTCCACACGCTCGACCCTTCAACCGTCACCGACGCTCCGGCCAAGGAAGATGAGAGCAGCATCTACAGCGACCGCCGCGTCATCCGTGCTCCTCTGCCCGCGGTCACACCCGGCTCCATCATTGAAGAGGAGGAAGTCACTAAAGAGACCGCCAGCTTTTTCGGCGCGGGCACCGTGGCCCGCTTTTATTTCGGCCGCTCCACGCCGGTGGAACATTCCCGCCTGCTTTTGGATGCGCCTTCTTCGCTGCCAATTCGTTACAGTCAGCAATTGCTGCCTGCGATGACGCCGCAGCGCACCGAAGCCAATGGCCGGGTGCAAATCCTCTTCGATGCCACCTTTATGGACCCGTTGGAAAACGCGGACGACAACCTGCCCAGCGATGCGCCCGCTTATCCCAGCGTGACATTCTCCACGGGAAGCTCATGGCACGAAATCGCGCAGCAGTATTCCAAGATCGTGGATGAACGTATTGCCTCGTCCTCCGAAGTGCAGTCGCTCGTGGATGGGCTGACGCGCGATAAAACAACACCGCAGGAAAAGACCTACGCCCTTTTGCAATACGTGAACATGAACATTCGCTACACAGGAGTGGAATTTGGCGATGCAGCCATCATGCCCAATTCTCCGGCGGAAACTCTCAAGCGCAAATACGGAGATTGCAAGGACAAAGCCGTGCTCATGGTTGCCATGTTACGGGCCGCGCATATTCCCGCGTACGTGGCCCTGCTGAGTGTTGGCGGAAGGCAGGACGTGGAGCCGAACCTGCCAGGCATGGGCATGTTCGACCATGCCATTGTGTACGTTCCGGGCACTCCGGACATGTGGATTGACGCCACCGACGAGTATGCGCGCCTGGGACAATTGCCTTCCATCGATCATGGACGCATGGCGCTGGTCGCGCGCCCTACGACCGAAGCTTTACTGCGGACACCGGAGGCCACCGCGAAAGAAAATACGCTGGTGGAAGACCGGGAGTTCTATCTTGCGGAAAACGGACCGGCGCGAGTGGTTGAGATTTCCAAGCCGCAGGGCAGTCTGGAATCCGTATTTCGCAGCGCTTATTCCGACAAAGACAATAAGAACACCAAGGAGAACCTTACCAACTATGTGAAGGCGCAGTATCTGGCGGAAAAGCTCGACCGCATTGACCGCTCGAATCCTGGCGACTTGTCCAGCCAATTTGAACTGACTTTGGAATGCGACAAGGCCCGCCGCGGCTACACGGACTTGACCAATGCCGTGGCTGCAATCCGGCTGGATGGCATCTTCAACCGCTTGCCCGGCGAATTACAGCGGGCAAAGGACAGCGACACAAATTCCGATACCTCCTCAGGCAAGCTGAAGAAGCAACGAACCGCTGACTATCAACTTCCCTCTCCATTCATCACCGAATGGGATTACAAGATCGTTCCTCCGGCTGGCTTCCAACCCAAGCCTTTGCCGAAGGACACAACAATTTCTCTTGGGCCGGCTGTGTTGACCGAAGAGTATTCAGCGGACAAAGACAACATTGTCCACGCCGTGCTGCGCTTCGACACCGTCAAGGGCCGGTACACCATGGCCGAGGCCGATGCACTCCGGGCCAAAGTCGCGGAACTGCGCAGCAGCGAAGCCATCATGATTTATTTCGAGCCTATCGCCGAGGCATTGCTCGGCCAGGGAAAATTTGCCGAGGGCTTCCATGAATATAGGAATCTCATCGCGCTCCATCCCAAAGAGGCCGTTCACCATTTGCAAATCGCGCAAGCCCTAATACTGGCGGGAATGGGAGAGACCGCCCGCGCAGAAGCGGAGACGGCGGTGAAGCTGGAACCAAATTCGGCGCTCGCCGAAAAAACCCTGGGCGCGATCCTGGAGTATGACCTGGTAGGCAGAAAAACGCGTCCCGGCAGCGATTATGCAGGCGCCGAGGCCGCCTTGCGCGCCGCTATCCGGCTGGATCCCGATGACAAATCCACGGTCGGCGACCTCGCGATGCTGCTCGAATACAACCACGAAGGCATGCGCTATGGCCCGGGGGCGAACCTGAAAGAGGCTGTTGCCACTTACCGCTCTCTGACACAGGAAAAACTGGAAAGCTTCGGTCTGCAAAACAATCTGCCATTTGCCTTGATGTATGCGGGCGAATTTGCCGAAGCGATGAAGAGCGCGCAAATCCTCAATCCACAGCCTGCAGGTCTCATGATTGCCTGCACGGCGGCGCTTAACGGATCGCAGGCCGGCATTACCGAGGCCCACCAGCGATCGGGAAGTGATGAGTTATTCAAGCAGAACGCCAATGTTGCGGGGCAGATGCTGCTGAATTTGCGCATGTACTCGGCGGCCGCGGACCTGCTGCAGGCGGGCGCCTCCGGAGATGATTCGGCCCGCGTGGTTGCTCTGGCCGCCATGTTGCGCAAGGCGAGAAAACACGAAGACATCCAGTTCAAGAATGATCCTGCGGACGTGGAAACGGAATTTTTTCTGGCATCAGCAGAACCGACTGACACGTTGCAAAAAATCAAAGCTCTTTCCAGCCGCAATGCGCTCGCGGCCATCGCGAAAACCGATCCCGACGAATTGGAGAAGATGTTGAAATCGGCACAGCAGATGCGCTCCATGCTGGCCCGCAATGGCTCCAACCCCGACGTCAGCCTCGACCTCATGTTGCAAGGCTTTCAACCCAAAGTGGATGGAAATGACACCACGGGTTATCGCGTAATCATGCAAGTTCCGGGAGGGACAAAAATCACCGGCTTTGTAGTCAAGGAAAACGGACAGTACAAAATGCTTGACACCGCCAAAGACCCGAACGCCCTGGGGCTGGAGATTCTTGACCGCGTCGCTGCCCACAATCTTGATGGCGCACGCGTTTTACTGGATTGGCTACGCGACGAGCAGCATCTGGAAGGCGGCGACGATCCCCTTGCCGGCCAGCCATTTCCGCGATTCTGGACCAAAGGCCAGGAGGCCGATGCTGAGCAAATGAAGCTGGCCGCCGCCGCGATTCTGGTAGAAACCAAACCAACCGCCGCGCAGGGTGTCGCGATCCTGGAGCCAGCCCGCGCTGCAGCTAAATCAGACACGGAAAAAACCAATATTGACCTTGCGCTGCTGAGCGGATACCAGGTCCAGGAAAACCTGCAAAAAACGCTTTCCATCTGTCAGGAATTGGCAAAGCAGCACCCCGAATCCAAACGCATTTTCCTGTCGGAGGAATTTGCCCTGGCGGCGCTCGGAAAATACGCCGAGGCCGACGCGCTTGCTGCCGAAAGGCTTAAGAGAATGCCAGATGATCTGGACACTCTGCGCGCTGAGTCACTTACCGCCTTGTACCACGGCGACTATACGGCAGCCCATAGTCTGGCCGCGAAAGTGGTGGATTCGGGAAATGCCACCGCTGGAGACATGAACCAAACCGGCTGGTATGCGCTGTTTACGGACCACATCAGCGATAGCGACGTGGAAGATGCGCTGCACGGAGCGCAAATGTCGCAGAATAATCCCCACATCCTGCACACGCTGGCGTGCTTGTACGCGGCGACGGGGAAAACCAAGGAAGCGCACGAATTGCTGATTCAGGCGATGGACCGCGAGAATCTTGACGAGCCCGATCCCGATTACTGGTTTGCCTTCGGACGCATCGCCGAACAATACGGCGAGACGCAAACGGCCATCGCGGATTATCTGCGGGTCACGAAACCGAAACGAGCGCTGCAGATTCCCGGATCGTCGTATCGGCTGGCGCAGAATCGCCTGAAGGTTTTGCAGCCGGAAACGCCCTCCACGCAAGTGGCTAGGCTGAGAGTGAAGCCGAATTAGGCCTTGCGGCTGCGGGCGACGGCTTCGCGGGCCTCTTTGTCGGCGGTGCGGCGGCGCTCGGTTTCGCGCTTGTCCCACAGCTGCTTGCCTTTGGCCAATGCCAGTTCCACCTTCACTCGGCCGTTTTTGAAATACAACCGCGTGGGGATCAGGGTAAGTCCCTTCTGCTGCGTTTTGCCGATCAACTTCTTGATTTCTTCTTTGTGTATCAGCAGCTTGCGGGTTCGCACTGACTCGTGGTTGGCATAACTGCCGTGCGAATAAGGGCTAATGTGGGCATTCAGCAGCCACAGTTCGCCATCTTTCACCAGTCCGTAGGAATCTTTCAAATTGGCCAGGCCGTCGCGGATGGATTTGACCTCTGTACCAGTAAGAACAACTCCGGCCTCAAATTTTTCCAGCAAGAAGTAGTTATGTGCAGCGATCCTATTGACAGCGGCATCCTTCTGCCCGGCAGCGGTCGGCTCGCGCTTGGGATGTTTCTCCGGAGAAGGCTTGGTCAGATGTGAGGCTTGTCGCGGCATGTTGGCATTCCTAGGTTACAACAGAGGCCGGGATGACAGAGGCAGGATGAGGTTTTTGGGAAGCAGTACAAAGCAGAAACCGCGTCCGTTGGGGTAAT
>JANWKU010000043.1 GCA_025451215.1 Terriglobales bacterium | reverse complement strand
TCCGCGACGACCGCAGCCTCCTGGACGCGAACACCTAACGCACTTGCAAGATCTGCCAAGGTGGTAGCCTCCGCCATAGCTCTCATGGCGTCACCCCCATTATAGGTCGTTCCCGGCAAGCAGCCCAACGAATTTCTGCGCCGCCCGCCGTCCCAATTCGCGCATCAGTACACATAGACCCCGCAGGGCCGTGTAGAGTTCCTGGATTTTATGGGCTTTAGTGTTATGGAGTTAATCGCTTTTCAACCGGAATTAGCCTCAATGTTGCTGGGGAGTAGGCTGGGTTGGGGGTTTTGTAGGAGTCGCACCCGGTTTGGTAGTGCTGGGCTCAGGTTTAGTGGCGGTGCCTGAGGTATTCGCAGCGGGCTTTTTCTTCTTCTTCACAACGGGTTTTGGCTTCGGGGAGTCGTCTTCGAGGACGATTTTTTTCTGCTGTTGCTGCTTTTGTGCCAAGCTGGCCTGTGCGGCTTGAAGGCTGGTGCGCAGATGTTTGAGTTCAGCGTCCTTTGCGGTGGCAAGGTCGTCCATACGATCGCCTAAACTGCGGCGCGACTGATCGAGTGAGCTGAGGTCATTCTCCAACGCCTGGAAATCATCCTTAGGGCCAAAGGCACCGGCGGATTCCACGATCGAACTGAATACGTCGTAGAGAGCGCTCAGATTTCTGTAGAGCTTAAAGGTGATTTCAAGATCTTCGGGCGAAGAACGCAGTTGCCCGATAATTTCAGGCAGCGCCGAATGCAGATTTCTTTGCACGGAATCGGCATTGTTCTGCGCGTCGCGCTTGGTGCCCCCATCGGCCTTCCACTTATCAATGCGTAGGTTAGCGACGTCGAGCTGCGTTGTCTGGCTGGTCTGTTCCAGTTGCGCGAGCACCGTGTTCAGTTGGCTCAGGGAAGCATAGGATACCGGGGCGGGCATCTGCGGCGCATCCTGGGCGAGCGCTTGCGCTCCCGCAGTCGCGAGCAAAAAGGCGAGTAGAACCGGAAATGTTAGACAGAGCCGTCGTAGTTTCATCGGACGCAAGGTAACAGGATACTGATTTCCAGGTTTTTCGCAATGTCTGGATGCTCGTTTGACTATCCACGGTTGCTGGGCGAAAATGAAACTCGTTCGTTGTGCCTCGTTTTTACTTCCTATGTGGGCCTGTGGCGCAGCTGGGAGCGCGCTTCCATGGCATGGAAGAGGTCGTCGGTTCGATCCCGACCAGGTCCACCAAATCTTCAAGAACTTACGAACGTCCCGGCCATTCAACGGCTTACTTTATCGGGGGACAGGTGAAATCACGCCATACTGCTCTTAATTACCTTGCAAAAGGCAATTGGATTTGATTCTGCAAGCTCGTGTGAATGGAGTGGTCTCGAATCTGCCGGAGTTCCGGAAAGCCTTCAGGTGTAAAGCCGGGCAACCGATGGTGCGCCAGAATGCTTGCCGGGTTTGGTGACCGCCAAGTAAATATCCTAAGGAATGATTTGATGCGGACAAGGATTCTATTTGTAATCGGGAGCGTATCCTTTTTCGGCGATGACTTTTCCGTGCGAGCGATGTTTTTCATCGGAAACCGGATGTACTCCTGTAGAAGTGATCCATCGGTTGTAGAAATTGAAAAGTGCGCAGACTGAAATAGCGTAGTAAATTGCCTCATCATTCCACCCAGCTGCACGTACGGTTTGAATGTCTGCTTCGATGACATCCGGTAAATTTTTCGTGATTTTGCGCACGAAGCGAAATAGCACTTTCTCGTCTTCTTTTAAGGAAGAGTTGTCCAGGTCACGTAATACATTCCAGACGAGGTCTTCGCCGCCTAATAACGCCGCAGCGACCGCTACATGCGCTTTCGTGCAAAATGCGCATTCGTTGATGTAGGAAGTGAAGGCCGCGATCAATTCTCGCAATCCCAAACTTAGCGGCGATGGTCCGCGCATCACCTCGTCGGTGAAGCGCGCCAGATGTTGCGTGGCTTCGGGGCGAAATGCAAACAAATACCAAATGTTCCATGTCTCGTGGCCCGAATTGCGCGCTGCCTGGATAAGATCCATATAGCGACCTGGTTGCGGATTGTTCTGAATGCCAGGAAGAAATATTGGTTGTTGTTCGATGATTTGCATATAGGGCCTCGACAGAGCATCGTAAGTTTTGAGCAAAGCCACGTCACTAATGTTTTCATACTATTGCCATCTCATGATGGCCGTCTAAGAATTGACGGAGTTCCGAATATTCGTTTGCGTAGTTGCGGACTGGAAAAATAGTTATGGCGCACATCAAGTTGCAAGAAGGATTGCCGGGTATACGTGGCTTGCTTGTTTTCAGTCCGGAGACGGCCAAGCCCATGTGCGATCTGGTTCAGGTATTGCTTCGTGATGATCACACTCTTACTCGCGCTGAACGCGAAATGATCGGCGTGCACGTTTCATCAGAAAATGATTGTTACTATTGCCAGCACTGTCATGGATCTACTGCAGCTCAGCTTCTGGGTGGAAGCAACGATGACTATGCGCTGATCGATCAGATTAAATGGGATTTTGAGGCCACTCCCATCTCCGACAAGATGAAAGCTCTACTGGCGATCGCCGGAAAAGTTCAGATGGGCGGAAAGCACGTAACTACCGCCGACGTAGAGCGTGCGCGAAAGCAAGGAGCAACCGACAAGGAGATTCATGACACGGTGCTCATCGCTGCCGCTTTCTGCATGTTCAATCGTTATGTGGACGGGCTGGGGACGTGGCAGCCACACGATCCGGAAATGTACGTGGAGATCGGAAAGCAGACTGCGACGAAGGGCTACGTGAACCGAGACCTGAGCAAGCGATTAGAATCGCTTGCCACAAAATAGTTAGGAGTATTTGCATGGCGCACATTCACTTTCCCGAAGGTCTTCCGGGAATTCTTGGGCCAATGGCCTTCAGTCCTGCAACTGCCAAGCCATTGAATGCTTTGGCTGAAGTTTTGTTGCGCGGACCGAATAGTCTATCTGCCGCCGATCGCGAGATGATCGCAACGTACGTTTCCTCGCAAAATGATTGCTATTTTTGTCAGCATGCCCATGGCGCGGTCGCCGCTTATCGCATGCAAGGAAATGAAAAGCTTATCGCCGACATAAAAGTTAATTTCGAAAGCGCTGCGATTTCCGACAAGTTGAAAGCGCTTCTTGCCATTGCAGGCAAAACGCAAAAAGGCGGCAAGCAGGTTACATCTGCGGATGTTGAACGTGCGCGGCAACAAGGAGCGACGGACAAGGAAATCCACGATACGGTGCTGATCGCCGCGGCTTTCTGCATGTTTAATCGTTATGTGGATGGATTGGCGACCTGGGCTCCGGCCGATCCTGAAATGTATCGTGAGAACGGCAAGCGTCTCGCTGACGTTGGATACGTGCATTCCACTGATAATCTTCCCGCCGCACAAAAATGAAACTGAAAAATATCAGTACTGAATCAGGCATTTGCATGGTTGTTGTTCGCGATGTTCGCGTTTCGAACAAATTTCAAATTAGGCATTCGTGAATTGGCGTTTCTAATCGTCCCCCAAAAATGCGAACTAGTACTTTCATATGATTGTCCTCACTCTGAAAAACCTTTATTAATTCCCAAACGCCATTGTCCTGTTCCGCACGACTGGTGCGCTCTATAGCCAGCAAGAAATTGTTTATTGAGAAAACATGAGGGAGTTTATGTCGAGCCTGAGGAAATTCCTATGTCTGTTTGCCATATTGCTGGCAGCGTGTAGTGTAAGCGCGCAGCAAATTACTGGCAGTATTCGCGGCACTGTAACAGACCCGAGCGGTGCAACCCTGAGTGGGGCGACTGTCAACGCTAAACAAATCGAAACTGGCCTGACCCGCACGGTCATCACAGAAGCTGATGGCGAATACGTTTTGCTGGAATTGCCCGTCGGACATTACAAGCTGCAGGTGGAAGCCAAGAATTTCAAGCAATACATACAAAATGGCATCACTCTGCATGTGAACGAGACCGCCAGTATTCCTGTGCGCCTTCTGTTGGGTTCGGAAAGCCAGCAGGTCGAAGTAACCGCCGACGCTCAGATTATTCAGGACACCGTGACCAGCCTGGGTACGGTTGTGCACGAGCGAGAGATATTGGATCTTCCTTTAGACGGCCGCAATTTCTCGCAGCTGGGCACATTGCAACCGGGTGTGGTTCCTCTAACTGCAGGATTGCAGGAAGCCGGATCATCGTTACGCCAAGGGCAAGCTTATGCGGTCAATGGACAGCGACCGGAATCCAACAATTTTTTGATCGATGGAGCGAACAATTTTAACGGTATCGACGCTGGATTCGTTCTCAAGCCGCCGGTGGACGCCATCAGCGAATTTAGAATCCTCACGCACAATTCCACGGCAGAATTCGGCAACAGCCTGGGTTCGACCACCAACGTCATTACGAAATCGGGCACTAATTCGTTTCATGGAGCAGCATGGGAGTTTCTGCGCAATGATGCTCTAGACGCCACAAATTATTTCGCAACTACAACGGAGCCGCTCAAGCAAAACCAGTTCGGCGCCACGCTGGGCGGCCCTATTCGCAAAGACAAAACTTTCTTCTTTGCTTTCTATGAAGGGTTCCGCAATCGTCAGGGAGAAACGGAAGGCACTACCGTGCCCTCTTTGAAGGAGCGCACCGGAGATTTTTCGGAACTCTGCCCCGAAGGATTCACGGCTGGCCTTTGCAATAATCCGGGGCACCAGTTGATGTTGTTGGTCACAAATCCGCCAACGATGTTTCCTAATAACCAACTGCCTCCGCCATTCATCAGCACATTTGCGCAGGGTCTGTTAGGTCTTTTCCCAACGCCGAATAGCGGACTCAATACCTTTATTTCGACGGAGACAAAAACCGACAGCTTCAACCAAGGTGGCGTGCGTGTTGATCACTACCTGACCGCCAACGACAACCTGAACTTTCGCTATATGATCAACGACGGAACCCGCTTTGACCCGCTTTCGCCTGCAGGCGCAAGCGTTCCGGGCTTCCCCATCGGAGAAGACCAGCGTTCGCAGGATTTCGTCGCGCAGGAAACACACACTTTTTCTTCCAACATGATTGGTGTGTTGCGGTTTTCATTCCTGAGAAACAAGTTCCTTTACGGTGAACGCACAAATCACACTGCGCCATCCACCCTGGGATTTGGCTACCAGCCCAGTTTGGATGTAGCCATCGGACCACCTTTCATTCAGGTCAATGGTTATACGACGGTTGGCGATCCCATCACGGGGCCGCGCGACACTTTCGAGAACGCTTACGACTATAACGGCTCTTTGAGCTGGGTTCACGGCCGGCACGAATTGAAATTCGGCGGCGGTTTTGAGCATTTCCATGCCAACGCTTTACAGGGAATCGCGACGAATGGCTTCTTTGTCGTAGCGCCATTCCCCATGAGCGATGCCTTTGCCAGCTTCCTGATCGGTCAGCCTGTTTTCTTTTTGCAAGGCCGTGGCGATTTCAATCGCGGAATCAATGGCAAATCCCTGAACGGCTATGTGCAGGATACGTACAAGGTAAGTTCGCGGCTAACGCTGAATCTGGGTTTGCGGTATGATCTGCCGTCTCCGTACACGGAGATTCACAATCGGCAAACACTCTGGATCCCCGGACGGCAATCCACCGTCGTGCCGAACGCTCCTGAAGGATTGCTCTATCCCGGGGATAAGGGCGTCCCTGCAGGCTTGATTCCTACGTTCAAGAAAGCATTTGCTCCGCGCGTGGGCATTGCATGGGGTCCGACCGGGAGCGCGAAGTGGCTGGTGACTACCGCCTACGGAATTTACTACGAGCCTTACTACACCGGACAAGGTGGACCGTTGCAATCGCCAATTAGCGCGCCTCCTGATTTGCAGACCGAGCAAATCAGCCTTGGGCCTACCCAACCTCTCAATTTTTCAGATCCTTACAACGGCAATCCACCAGCGCCGGGGTCTTTTGCTACTCCACTAACAAATCTAACGCTCAGTCCTAATCTACCTTTGCCGTACGCGCAGGATTGGGATTTGAACGTGCAGCGGTCTTTAAATAATAACTTGCTGCTGGAAGTCGGTTATGTCGGAACGAAGGGAACCAAGCTGCCGCGCATGATCGAGGGAAATCCGGCCGTCTACATGCCCGGAGTGTCCACCACCGACAATGCCGATCAGCGGCGTCTTTACTCTGGATGCACGTTGGCGGATCTGCCAAGCACCTGCAAATTTTCCTCAACTGGCTTGATTGCAGGCATCGCCAACTCCTCCTACAATGCGTTGGAAGCCAGCTTACGCCAACGCTTCAGTCACGGTTTGTCGTTCCTGACTTCGTACACCTATTCGAAAGCCATTGATGATGTGTCTTCGTTTAACATCTCTGGCTCGGGTTCAATTCAGGTCGCTGGCGAAAATGATCTTGCGCAGAATCCATTCGATTTAGCTGCCGAGCGTGGGCCCTCGCTGTTCGATGCCCGTCACCGGCTTGTATTCAGTTATGAATGGGATCTTCCGTTCTGGCAAAACCAGGAAACGTGGTATCAGCACGTGCTGGGTGGCTGGCAGCTTAATGGCATTGTGACCGCGATGAGCGGTACGCCGTTTACCGTCTTCGACTCGAATGATGTTTCGGACCAAGGTGGCGCGCCGGAGATCACAGGGTTTTCCGCCAACCGCCCGAATCTCGTAGCGGGCCAGAAGCCGAATGCAGGTCCGCGCACACCCGGAGATTGGCTGAACGCGAATGCATTTGCTCGCATCACGCCGGACCCGAATTCACCCGTGCAGCAATTTGGGAGTGAAGGCCGCAATGCTGCACTGGGACCACGCTATACAAACTGGGATTTTGCGGCATCCAAAAATATACATCTCACGGAAAGCAAGGATCTCCAGTTCCGTGCGGAACTGTTCAACGTACTGAATCACGCTAACTTCCACCTGCCCAACAGCGATATCAGCTCGCCAACCTTTAATCAGATTCTGGAAGCTGACCCTCCGCGATTGGTGCAGTTCGCATTGAAACTTTTATTCTAGGAAGAAACGCTACAATGAACCGGCAATAAGTCGGGGAAATACCCCGCACTTATTGCCGGTTTCTTGTTTTGATCTTTTCCTTATCAGCGCGCATGGCAGTCTCTACGGAGCTCATGGCCGCGCACTCGGGAACAGGGAGGGTTTTACGTCTAGTGAGCTTGGATTGTTGTCCTTTTAAGTCGCGCCAACCAGGTCTTCAGCAACCGGACTAGTTTCCGCGGGATAGCGGGGCAGTAGTAGGCAGAGCGCGGAACCGGCAACGCAGGTCAAAGCGAGCGCGCCAATTAAACTGGGCTGATACGAACCAGCGCGGTCGTAGAAGTGACCCACCACGATAGGCCCGGTGGCTCCGCCAACCGCGTAGGCCGTCCACGTTAAACCATACAAAGCAGCAAAATGCTTGCGTCCAAAGTATCGGGCAATCAAATACGGTACGACGTCGGCTTCACTCCCTAATCCGTAACCCAGGATTGCGGCCGCCGTCAAAGAAGCGGACGCTGTGGATGCCGACATATAAATGAAAGTCCCTACGGCGGAAATTCCCAACATGAACGTGGCGACGTAAGGCGCAAAAAAACGATCCAGGAGCACGCCCGTAGTCAGCCGGCCCAATATACCTGTCGCTCCCATCACCGAAAGTGCGAGAGCAGCACTCTCCCCGGAAACCCCGCGCTCTGTGAGCATTGCGGCCAGGTGAGAAATCAGTCCGTTCGAGCCGAACGCTTCCAACATAATCATTACCGCCAGAATCCAGAAGATCGCGCCTCGCAGCGCCGCCCCTACTGAACTCCCCGTGCTGAAAGTATCATCATGTTGCGCAAGATTGACGGGACGATTCCGTACCAAAAGCGCGGTCAGAGGAAAGCCCACCAATGCGATGCAGCCAAGCGTGACATAAGCATTCCGCCAGCCGTAGTTGTGAATAACCGCTTGCACGATTAACGGAATCACAATCGAGCCTGTCCCGCTTCCGGTGAGGACCAATGCCAGTGCAATACCCCTGCGTTTTTGGAACCATGTAAGTACGGCGCGTGTGTACGCAAGCTGCGCTGTTCCATTTCCGACAACGCCAAGAATAAAATAGGTTAAATAGAAGCGCGTAATGTTCGGCGTAAGACGACTCAACGACATGTAGGCCAACGCGAAGACGATGATGCTGGGAAGAATGATTCTTCGGGGCGGAAGACGATCCAGGAGCATCCCAATGCCGGGCGAAAACAAAGCAACGGTGATGGCGGCGATGCCAAACGCGCTGGACATTGCTTCACGATGCCAGCCGAAAGCTTTAGACAGAGGCTCAAGAAAAAGGCTGAAGGTGTACGGCATGATGGCCGCAAAGCTCACCATCACTCCGACGAAGGCAGCCGCGCAGACTCCCCAACCCGGGTAACGAATCGAACTTTCCGCGGATCGATTGGTTGTTTCTATTCCAATAGCTCGACTTTCCAAAAAGAGCTCCGTTCTCGAAACTCGCCGGTACTTCAACTATGAATTGTTGGTACGTCACACAGACAAACAATGGCCGAATGAAATATTCTAGCGTTGGGCTTTGTCTCGCAGGTTGGCTAGCGACTCCAATGGTTTGCTATAGTCGCGACCAACATAACCGAGTTTGGCCGACATTTTTCCGATTTCGCGATAGACTTCCGGATCGCTCGGCTGCCAGGTGGCAAGACCATCCACATAGCGGTTGTACATGCAAAATGCGGCTGCGATGAGAACCGTGTCATGGATCTCTTTGTCGGTTGCGCCCTGCTCTCGTGCGCGTGCAATGTCATCCGTAGTCACATATTTGCCGCCCTGTTGGACTTTCCCCGCAATGCCCAGCAAAGCTTTCATCTTGTCGGAAACAGGAGTGTCTGCATAATTTTGTTTGATTTGAGAAATCAATTCATAATCAGCATCGCTTCCGCCGAGATGTTGGGCTGCGATAGAACCGTGACAATTTTGGCAAAACAAACAATCGTTTTGCGAAGAAACATAAGTCGCAATCATCTCGCGTTCCGCGAGCGTAAGCGTATTTGAGCCGGTCAACAACACTTGCGCAAGATCGTTGAGTGGCTTGGCCGTATCAGGACTGAAGATCATCGGACCGCGAATGCCGGGGATGCCCTCACCAAAATCAATATGAGCCATATGAACATCGCTCCTCTAAGCCACTTCTTGCGGCTTTGACTGCCGATGACGCCCGTAACCCTCATGCGCCATCCGCTGTCCCATCTCGTAATATGCCTCCCGCTCAAGTGGTTGCGTGGTTGCCAGGCCATCCACGTAACGGTTGTACATGCAAAAAGCGGCAGCGATCAAAACTGTGTCATGAATTTCCTTGTCGGTCGCCCCGATGGCGCGGGCGCGCTCCACATCTTCAGACGTAACTTGTTTTCCGCCTTTTTGCACTTTCCCTGCGATATTTAGGAGCGCTTTCATTTTGTCGGAAACCTGGGCAGATTCAGGATCACTTTTAACGCAATCTACGAGGGCGTAGTTGCCTTCCAAATGCGCGGCAGCGGCAGCACTGTGAGAAAGCTGACAAAAATTGCATTCATTTCGGTAAGAGACATACGCAGCGATCATTTCACGCTCGGCTGAAGTCAACGTATTGGGCCCGCGCAGCAAGACTTCAGCGAGGTCGGTAAGAGGTTTCGCGGTTTCGGGGCTGAACGTTAGCGGGCCGACAATTCCCGGTAGCCCCTCTGGAAGCTTTATGTGAGCCATAATTCTCCTCCGTACGCTTTGAAGGGCATTGTAGAACTCGTGCCCATGGCACCTTATCCTCAAAACCTTAATAAACAGGAACCGGCAGTGCAATAGCGGAAAAGCATTATTGCAATTGGAATCTAAGCGCGGTACGGATTGAAATTTCCTCGGGAACATCCGTGGGAATCTTCGAACAGACGTGGGCGTGTTGTGGTACCACGTAACAAAAGAGCCGTCCTGAAAACTTACCGCCCTGGGTTCGCCAACACCTGTCGAACAATTTCCGCAGTGTCTTCAGGCAGGGGTAGATCGTCAGCCTCTTCGGCAGTAAACCACCGCCCCTCCGCGGCGTCGCCACCGGCCTTGAGTTGTCCGCCCCTCAACGTGCACAAAAAATCAATCAGGACGTAGTGGAACTGAACTTGATCGGCGGAGTCACGCAATACGCGGTCGAATACTCCCAGCAGCTCTCCGGCTTCGACGATGAGGCCCGTTTCCTCCCGGACCTCGCGCACGACCGCTTCACGCACCATCTCACCAACTTCCATCGTGCCGCCCGGAATGGACCACTCTCCAATGGCTGGGGCGTGGCCACGCTTGATCAGCGCCACGCGGCCGCCCTCAATGATGACTGCGCCGACTCCTACGAACGGCCGGTCTGGGTATTCGCGATTCATAAATTCTTTTTGGGCTGCGCGTCTGCGACAAACCCTGGGAGCTTAGAATGCCTCTCTATATAAGATTAGCTAGGATACCCTCATGGCACTCGAAGAATACAAACGCAAGCGGCGTTTTGAAGAGACGCCGGAGCCTCCGCCAAAAATCGAGAAGAAATCGAAGCACCGCTTCGTGGTGCAGAAGCACAGAGCCACGCGGCTGCATTATGACTTTCGGCTGGAGATGGAAGGTGTGCTGAAGTCCTGGGCCGTGCCCAAAGGCCCTTCGCTTGATCCCGCGGACAAGCGGCTGGCCATGCAGGTGGAAGATCATCCGGTTTCGTATTTCGATTTTGAAGGCACCATCCCCGAGGGAAATTATGGAGCGGGCACGGTTATGGTGTGGGACGTGGGCACATGGGAGCCGCTTTCGCCCGAACCGGTGGATGGAAAATATGTGGCGGGAACCGACGCCGAAGCGTCAGCAATGCTGAAGAAAGGCGACTTCAAAATTCGCCTGCATGGCAAAAAACTTAACGGTGATTTTGCTTTGATTCACATCAAAGGCCGCCGCCCGGGGAGCAAGGGGACCGAGTGGTTGCTGATCAAAAAGCACGATGATGATGTGGTCGCAGGCTATGACATCAACGAATTCGATAAGTCTGCTCTGACTGGCAGAACACTGGCGCAGATCGGCGGCGATGAAGAGTCCGCCGAGTGGAGGAGCAGCCGCAAGGCTTCGCGGGGAAAAGTGAAGGCCCCGTGGCTGGCGGAGGCCATTGCCAAGGCCGACAAAGCCAAGGCCGGTAAAAAAAAAGTAACCACAGAGGACACAGAGGAACACAGAGGAAAGGCAAATAGAGATGCAGACAAGAATGAAATCTCCGCTACAAGACTCGCCCAGGTAGAAAATGCTGCTGGAAAGACTTCGACTGCAAAGACTGCTACTGGAAAGAGCACGACCGGAAAGACTGCGACCGGAAAGACTACAACTAGAAAGATTTCCCCTGGGTCCTCCGCGGCCTCGGCGGTAAAAGATTTGCCGGGTGCGGCCAAGCGCGCCATGCCCACGCAGGTCCATCCCATGCTGGCGCTTTCCATTGAAAAGCCTTTCGACGGCGCGGAGTGGATGTTTGAAATCAAATGGGACGGTTATCGCGCGGTGTCGTTTATTGAGAATGGCTCGGTCCGCCTGATGTCGCGCACCGACAATGATCTGAGCGGGCGCTATCCCGAACTGCAAGTGCTACCGAAGTTCGTCAACGCGAAGACTGCAGTCCTTGACGGAGAAGTCGCCGCGCTTGACGAGCAGGGACGAGCCTCTTTCAGCTTGATGCAGCAGCGCACGGGCATCCGCAAGCATGGAAGGCAGGTCGCTGGAAAATCTGAAATTCCCATCGTCTATTACCTTTTCGATGTGCTTTATCTTGGCGGCTACGATTTGCGCCGCGTTTCTCTCGAGGAGCGCAAAAAAGTTCTCGCCAGTATTCTGCAGCCGACTGAACTCATTCGCTTCTCCGACCATTTCGACAATGGCAAAGCTCTTTTTAATGTTGCAAAACAAAAAGGACTGGAAGGGATCGTCGCCAAACGCCGCGCCAGTTACTACGAAGAGCGCCGCAGCCGTGAGTGGCTGAAGATCAAGATTACGCAGACAGTGGATTGCGTCGTTGGTGGCTACACCGATCCTGAAGGCAGCCGCCAGCACTTTGGATCGCTGGTGCTGGGGATGTACGACAAGAAGAAGCGCCTGATACACGTAGGGCAAGCGGGCACCGGATTCAACCACGCTGCGCTGGAACAGATATCCAAAGTACTGGGGAAACTCGGAACCAAACAGGATCCTTTTCACGGGCCAGTGGACGCGCGGCATGTGCATTGGATAAAACCAGAACTAGTCGCGGAGATCAAGTTCACAGAGTGGACGCATGAAACGGAGGAAGGCGGCGTAAAGCTGCGCGCTCCCGTGTTCATGGGGCTTAGGGAAGACAAGCGTCCGGAAGAATGCACGTTTGAGAACCAGATGCCGCGGGTGGAAAACTAGTCGGCGGTCAGGATGGACTGTAGCGCCGGACTGTATAGCGCCGCCGAAGTGTAGCGCCGGGTCTCCGACCCGGCGACGCCGGATCAGAGATCCGGCGCTACACAAGCAAGCCGCCGCACGTTTCGAGAAACTCCAACAGCTCCAACTATCACCAGTCGACCTTACTTGATCTCGTTCATCGGCAACCCGGTTCCATAATCGCGGCCGGAAGTCTCCGTGGCGCGGGCCACAACTTCATCGAAGGCGTCGCGAAATTCCGGATATTTACTGACGATGGCTTTGATGACGGCCATGTTGTCCTGGAAGGCAACGCTGGTATTAGAAACATCCGCCGATTGGAATTTAACGATCAGGTCCAGGTCAGCACCGACCACTAGCGGATACATGGCGGTCAATTTGTACGTCTTGCCATTGGCTGCAGACAAATCCGACGGAGGCAGATCGGAAGGCTTTACCGTCTGCGCCTCGTCGTAAAGCTTGTCCGTGGATTGCGTACTCATAAACTCCACCGGAGTGAGCAGATAGTGCGCTTCAATGAAATAGAACCATGCATCGTGGTTCTTGTTCTGCGCCTTAAACGCGCGCGCCTTATCCAGGAACCAGTTGCCGTCGTGGCCTTTGATTTGTGTCTGCTTAACGAACAAGCCGCCGAGCTTCCAATTCGCGCCGTCCTGCTGCAAGATGAAAGAAACGACGTAGGGCACTTTGGCACCCTTCACATCAAGCGATATAAATCCGTAACTGCCGGGCGCGAGGTTGTTGAGGACGAAAACGGCGCTGTTTGAAGTTTGGCCGTTCGATCCAAAAACGCCGCACAAAAATTCAGCCCGGGCGGATGGTGCGGTGCCATCCAGCTTTAATAGGTACGGATCCTGCGCAGTAGCCGTGGCCCCGGCCAAATTGGCTTTGTTGTCGTTGATGACCCCCTCCACGCCGGAAAAGCTGGAGGCCAGGCTGGGAATGGCGTTTTGGCGGAGCGTTGCGGCGTCTCCCTGTGCGACCATGCCAAAATATTTATTGGCCGTGCTCTCCAGTGCCGACTTCACCCCAGCGTCAATCTCCTCAGAAGTAAAGCAGCTTTGGGCGGCTGCGCTCTCCGCAAACAATATGCAAACCGTTGCGATTAAAAAGCAGTTCAACCAATATGAAATTTTATTGCGGTTGGCTGTCTTATTTTGATCGGTGTTTTTAGTGTATTGAGTGCTCATGGAGTTCCTTCCTACGATGCGCTCCAGCCGGAATATGTTGGAAACAGCTTACAACGCAGGCCAGCCCTAAGTTAACCACAGAATTCGAGGCGGTTCCCCCATCACAATCTGTCATTTGCGCGGTTCCTGCGCCTATGGTACCGTCCCCTTGATTCAGGTTTTCAGGAGAACTCTATGGCTGGCTGGATCATTTTAGGCGTTCTAATTTTCATCGCGGTGCTGTTGATTGGGATGTACAACGGCCTGGTGCAGTTGCGCGTCCGCTCTGACAACGCGTGGAGCGATATTGATGTACAACTGAAGCGCCGGCACGATTTGATTCCTAACCTGGTGGAGACCGTAAAAGGCTATGCCACCCATGAAAAAGGCACGTTTGAAGACATTGCCAAATTCCGCTCCATGGCGATGCAAGCCACTGCTCCCGCCGACAAGGCCGCAGCGGAAAACCAACTGACGGGAGCGCTGAAGAGCCTCTTCGCCGTGGCGGAAAATTATCCGGATTTGAAAGCCTCCGCCGAGTTCACGCAACTCCAGGGATCGTTAAATGAGGTGGAAGACACCATCCAGAACGCGCGGCGTTATTACAACGCGGTGGTACGCGACCTGAATACGAAGATCCAGTCGTTTCCGACAAACCTGCTGGCTGGCATGTTCGGCTTCCAGCAGAAGCAATTCTTTGAGGTGGACGCGGCTGATAAAGCGCCGGTGGCGGTTAAGTTTTAGCTTCGGCATTACGTTATTCCATCACTTCGATGAGACACTTGCTCGCCGCACTCAAACGCCGTGCTGGTCATGCGGTTCTTTTCGTCGTCCCTGGGTTAGTCCCCATTTTGTTTTTTGCCGCTCCGCTGCATGCGCGAAGCTGGCGCATCGCCGACTATAACGACGCCATTACGATTGCCCGCAATGGCTCCGCGACGGTGCATGAACAGATCGCCATTGTTTTCGTGGGATCATTTCAGGGCATTCATCGAACCATTCCAGTCCACTATCCTGGCCCCAATGGGACGAATTACACGCTGTTCTTGGATGTAAAGAGCGTCACCGACGGAAACGGGGCGGCGCTGCGTTACGAGTCGCACACCTCGGGAGACTTCCGCGATCTTAAGATTTACCTGCCGGGCGCGCAGGACACAACGCAGACGGTGGTGATTGATTATGCCGTGCGCAATGGCGTCCGTTTTTTCCCCGATCACGATGAGTTCTACTGGAACGTAACCGGCAACGACTGGCCGGTGCCCATTGACCACGCGACCGCGCTTGTGGAATTCCCGTCGGACGCGGCTGGATCATTGCGGGCCCAGGCATTTACCGGAGTCTACGGTTCTGCGGCGCACGACGCGACGGCGGACGTGCATGATTCCACCGCGTCCTTTGAAACCAGCAATCCGCTGCCCATGCGCGGAGGTTTGACGATTGATGTTTTTATTCCAAAAGGAATTCTGCAACAGCCGGGCGCGTTCACGAAATTTTTGTGGTTCCTGGGCAGCAACCCGATCGTCTTTTTCCCATTTCTCACGTTGGCGGTGATGTTCGTGGTGTGGTTGTACAAGGGACGCGATCCTGATCCGGGGCGCTCGGTTGCGCCAATGTATGAACCGCCTGCCGGAATGTCTCCCGCAGAAGCGGGGACGCTGATCGGCGATCAAGTGCATCCACGGGACATTACTTCAACGCTGGTGGATTTGGCGGTACGCGGATTTGTGAAGATTGAAGAAGTGGACAACAAGGGAATCGTCTTCCATCACAAGGACTATGTGTTCCACCTGCTCAAGCCGCGCGAACAGTGGCAAGGGCTCGCCCCGCATGAGACGGTGATGCTGACGAACGTTTTTAACGGCGCGGATGAAACCACACTCTCGAGCCTGCGCAACCGTTTCTACACCTCGATTCCCGTGATTCGTACCGACATTATGTCATCGCTCAAGCAGAAGGGCATGTATTCGCTGGATCCCGACTCCGCCAATGCCTACAGCGTGGGCGTGGGGCTGGCGATTGTGGCGCTGTTCTTTCTTTTGGAATTTACTCATACGGCGGAGCTGCTCAGTTCGGTCCCGCTGCTTATCCTTTGCGGCGCGATCTCGGCGCTTGTGTGGTGGCTGTTCGCGCGCGTGATGTCAGCCAAGACTTTGAAAGGTGTGCAGACGAAAGTTGCCGTGCTTGGCTTCCAGGAATTCATGAACCGCGTGGATAAGGAACGGCTGAAGGTCATGCCGCCAGATACGTTCGAAAAGTTTCTGCCCTACGCGATGGCTTTGGGGGTGGAGCATCAGTGGGCGACGGCGTTTGCCGGGATCATTCAGAATCCGCCAACGTGGTATGCCTCGCCTTATGGATACGGCTACCCGGGAGGAGGATTTAATCCCATCTTCTTCTCCAGTTCCATGATGAGCATGACCAATGACATGCATCAGGTCTTCGTCTCGGCGCCTCGCGCCAGTTCCAGCGGCTCCGGGTGGAGCGGCGGCGGATTTGGCGGAGGAGGGGGATTTTCCGGGGGAGGGTTTGGAGGCGGCGGCGGAGGAGCGTTCTAGCCTCGCACCGCCCCCATTTGTTTTTAGCAGCTTGCTCCCGTCTGCGGCACATGATAATGGTCGCAAACGTTGTTGGTGATCTCCCATACATTTCCAGAAGGAAAGACGGCAGTCGCCAGACTATAGATTTGCTGTTCCAGAAATTCAATCTTGCGGATCAACGAATCGTAGTTCAAAACGGGGTTTTCTTTTGGGGAGGGCATTTTTGGGTCGCTCCTTTGCGATCAACTTGAGCCCATTGTGAAACGAAATGCGTATTCGCACAATACTCTGTTTGATTGATTACGATTAGACAGTGTCCTTCAGTTCTAAGGTCACGTAGACGATTTAGTTACCCTGTTTTCTTCCCGCGAATTCCTCATGCGAAATTACGGAATCTCTGAAAAAATCAGATCAGTGCCCGCGTTTTGCATGCAGCAGTTCAGCGCTTCGCTCGGCGGTTTCCTTCACCAGAAAACCCATGCGCGGATGAGTCGGTTCCATATCCACATCAATGTCGTACGTTTTTAACGTCTGAGTAGTAGTGGGGCCAATGGAAGCCACAACTGTATCGTTCAGCGCTCCGAGGAGTTTATCGCGCTGCTTCATCTCGTCGGCGACTTCAAGAAGATGCTGCAACTGCACCGACGCCGTGAACAGAACGATATCAATTTCTTTGTGAATGAGGGACGATACGGCAGCTTTGAGCGGCGCTTTGTCTTCCGGCAATGCCCACTCGTAGACGTGGACCGGGACCGGGATGGCTTCTCTTTCCCCCAGGCCATCCAATAACTCTTTGCTGGGAGCGCCATGTTCTTGCACCGCAATGCGCTTCCCTTGCATGGGCAGCTTTTCTGCATTGGCGTCAAGCGTCTGCAAAATTTCCCGCCAGGTGTTGGGCTCTGGAACAGTAAAGGTGACGGGCACGCCAAGTTCGCGAAGTGCGGCCACCGGTTTCGGGCCCCGTGCGATTATGGCGATTCGGCCCAACGCGGTCACGAATTCCTGCCGCGGGCAAAATGCGTCGGCTGCCTCAGCCAATGCTCGCGTACCTACTCCAGTAAGAAAAATCACTGCCTGGATTTGCCCTTGCAACAAGGCAGTCACGAAACTGCCGACCTCAGGGCTTGCGGCGAGTGGAACCTCGCGAGTGGAGGGAGCAACGACAGGCTGGCCGCCATTGCTTTCGATCAGGTGCGCGATTTCCCGCGCGCGGCGGCTCTCCAGCGAAAGCACGCGTAACCCGGAAAAGCCCACGGATTTCATGCCCAACCCTCCTCTGACTGTTTGCTTACCAGTAACCTACCAGTCACCCCGGCTTTTGCCGAAGGTGCTATCCATGATATAAGGAGCGCTAGCCAGATTGTTTGGTTTCCCCCAGGAGTTGTGCTGTATGGAGCTGGCTTTTGCACAAAAACATGGCCAGGCACGAGGAGGTCTTGTGTCCGAAGCACGCACGG
>JANWKU010000042.1 GCA_025451215.1 Terriglobales bacterium | reverse complement strand
GAAAGTCTGCCATTGGTGTCTGAGCCGGACATAGTAGCGATAAGACGACGCGTGCGCGAGATTTCCGCGCAATTAGGCTTCACACTGGTTGACCAGACGAAGGTCGTTACGGCAGCCAGCGAATTAGCGCGCAACGCGGTTATTTATGGAGGCGGGGGCATTGTGCAGGTGGAATCGCTGAATGGTCCCCGAGTTGGACTCCGCCTGATTTTTGAGGACAAAGGGCCGGGAATTCCTGACGTTGAACTGGCGTTGCGGAATGGCTTTACAACCGGCTCGGGCATGGGTCTTGGCCTGGGAGGCGCTAAGCGGCTGGTGAACGATTTCGAGATCGTCTCCCGTACCGGTGAAGGAACAAAAGTTACCATCACCCGCTGGAAGTAGGACTTATGCTGATCCGAATTTCTGAAGCCAGTCAAACGGGAGAGGCGCGCCGCAAAGCGGTGGCTTTCGCCGAAGAGTTGGGGATGGAAGAATCCCGGCAGGGAACGGTCGCGCTGGCGACAACCGAAATGGCCACGAACCTGGTAAAACATGCGGGGAAGGGACATATCCTGGTCCAACGCCTACAGCAGAATGGGAGTTCCGGTTTGCGGGTCATCAGCGTGGACCAGGGACCGGGCATTGCGGACATCAGCAAGGCCCTGGCTGATGGCAATTCCACCGCGGGCACGATGGGCAACGGATTGGGCGCGATTCGCCGGCTGTCGGATTCTTTTGATCTTTATTCAATCCCAGGAACGGGTACGGTGATCAGCGCGGAATTCTGGCAGAAGAAGCGCGTGAAGCCGGCAAGTGGGCCCCTGCAATTCGCGGTCGTGTCGGAACCAATCCAAGGGGAGGATGGATGCGGAGACGGCTGGGGAGTCCGTAACATGGCCGATGCCTCTATCCTGATGGTTGTGGATGGCCTGGGACATGGGATTCTGGCGGCCGAACCTGCGCGCGAGGCCGAACGAATATTGGCCGAAGCCAAAACAAATTCATTGCGCGATATTTTGCATGACACGCATGACGCTTTGAAAAAAACACGCGGGGCGGTTTTCGGTGTTGCGAAAATCGATTGGGATAAAAGCCTGTTCTCATTTGTTGGTGTCGGAAATATTTCGGCTTCGATTGTAATGCCAGGTTCCAGCCGCGGCATGGCTTCCTACAATGGCATCGTCGGTCAAACAATGGAACGGGTGCAGGAGTTCACGTATCCCTGGACCGCAAACAGCGTTCTGGTCATGCACTCAGACGGTCTTGCCACGAAATGGAACCTGGACCGCTATCCTGGGATATGGAACAAGCCGCCCAGTATGATTGCGGCGGTCCTGCACCGGGATTTCTATCGCGGATGGGACGATGTGACCGTGCTGGTCGCAAAGGCGGCATAGGCGAATTTAGAGATTTCGATGAACCTGTTCACGATTGACATTCGTTTCGAGAACGATGTCGTCATCGCGCGCCAAAAAACGCGAGTGATCGCCGCTGCCCTGAAATTCGATTCCCAGGACCAGATTCGCATTGCGACTGCCGTTTCCGAGATTGCCCGCAACACCTTTCAATATGGCGGCGGCGGCACCGCCGAATTTCGTGTGGATGATTCCAGAAAGATGCTTCTAGTCACTCTTCGCGATAGAGGCAGAGGCATCAATAATCTGGATGAGATCCTGGCCGGGAAGTATGTGTCTCAGACAGGAATGGGACTTGGCATTGTCGGGGCCAAGCGGTTGATGGACCATTTCCAGATCGAAACCAAACCTGGCGGCGGTACAACCGTAGTGCTAGGCAAAGACGTTCCGCACCAAGCCGCGCGTATCGGTCCCGCTGAGCTTAACAAGGTTTTAGCAAGCATTGAGCGTGCCTCGGAAGGTCCCTACGACGAACTCAAACAGCAGAACAAAGACTTGCTCAACACATTGCAGGAGTTGCGCGCTAAACAGGAAGAGCTTGCGCAGTTGAACCGTGAACTCGACGAAACCAACCGGGGAGTGGTGGCCCTTTATGCCGAGTTAAATGAGAAGGCGGATTTTTTGCAGCAGGCCTCCGAATTAAAAACTCGGTTTCTTTCCAACATGAGCCATGAGTTCAGGACGCCTTTGAATTCGATTATGGCTCTCAGTCAAATCCTACTCGACCGGCTGGATGGCGATCTGGGCGTGGAGCAGGAGCGCCAGGTCCGATACATTTGCAATTCGGCGAAAGACCTGACGGATTTAGTAAACGACCTTCTGGATCTCGCCAAAGTTGAGGCGGGCAAGGTCACACTGCGTCCTTCAACGTTCAACGTCACCAGCCTTTTCGCGGCTTTACGCGGTATGCTAAGGCCCCTTCTGAGCCAGAATTCGTCCGTAGTCCTTACGTTCGAGGACGCCGACGGCATTCCTGAGCTATATAGCGATGAAGCGAAAGTTTCGCAAATCCTGCGAAATTTCATCAGCAATGCTTTGAAGTTCACTGAGCGTGGGGAAGTGCGAGTGTCGGCGGCGTTGGGAGAAAGCGGGACCGTGATATTTTCCGTGGTTGACACGGGCATCGGGATCGCGCCGGAAGATCAGGACCGAATTTTTCAGGAGTGGACGCAGATTGAAGGTAAGTTGCAGAGGACGGTAAAGGGAACTGGCCTCGGCCTTCCCTTGTCCAAAAAATTTGCTCAACTACTCGGCGGCGATGTTTCCGTGAAGAGCGAGCCAGGATTGGGTTCCACGTTTCTTGCCACGATCCCTCTCAACTTTGCCGGAGAAACCGAAATCGTTTTCGTGCCAGAGCTTGAGCGCGAATTGGATGCTGCAAAATCTCCAGTCCTCATCGTGGAGGACAATGCGGAAACGCTCTTCATTTATGAGAAATATCTGAAAGGGACCCGCTTTCAACCGATTCCCGCGAAAAGCATCAAGGAAGCGCACCAGGCCCTGGGAAGCTTCCGGCCCGTGGCCATCATTCTCGACGTTCTGCTGCAAGGAGAACACTCCTGGGAACTGCTGCAAGAGCTTAAGCGCTCCGCTCCCGACACGAATATCCCGGTATTTGTGGTCACTGTCATTGACAATCGGGAAAAGGCCCTGGCGCTGGGAGCGGATGGATTCCATACAAAACCGGTGGACCGTCATTGGCTGATGCAGAATTTGCAAAATGCCGTTTGGAATTCGCAAGCGAGAAAATTGCTTGTGATTGATGATGAAGAAGTGTCGCGTTATCTCGTGAGATCGGTACTGGGGCAGACTAATTTTCGAATCATTGAGGCGGCCACCGGACGAGAGGGCCTGCAAAAAGCAAGAGACGAACAGCCGGCCATGATTATTCTGGATTTATCCATGCCCGATTCCTCGGGATTCGAAGTGTTGCGTAGGTTGAAAGAAAACCCTCGTACCTCCGTCATCCCCGTGATCATTCATACATCTAAGGTTTTGGATGACCACGAGCGCGAAATGCTAAGCGATGCGGTAATGATTGTTTCCAAAGAAAGCGAATCTCGAGAACGTTTGCTGCAAACATTTACCGAAGCGTTCAACCGGGCAGGAGTTTCTCTTATCGTTAAGCCGGCTACTGAGGCCCAACATGTCTGATTTGAAGCATTCAAAAGGCTTAGAAAAGGGCGACAGCTCCGTGTCTGCCACGATTGATAACGGCTCCATTAAAATTCTTACCGTAGATGACAATGAGGCTTTGCGTTACTCGCTCGGGCGCTCACTTCGTGAAGCGGGTTACGAGGTCATAGAAGCGAGAAATGGAGAGGAAGCCATCTCCATGGCCGCGGACAATCCTGATCTCATCACACTCGACATTAACCTTCCCGACATGTCGGGGTTCCAGGTGTGCCAGCGACTCAGAAGTGCGCCGTTGACCGCGCACATTCCCATTTTGCATATTTCGTCTACGTTTGTGGATCCGGAATCGCGGATACGAGGATTGCGCGGTGGTGCGGACGCCTATCTCGCCGACCCGATTGATCGTGGCGAACTCATAGCCACGGTGGCCGCGCTGCTGCGTTTGAAGAATGCGGAAATGGTGGCCCGGCAGCAAGCGAAAATTGCTGAAAACGCCCGCAACGAATTGATCCAGCTCAACGCCAGCCTGGAAAATCGCGTGGCTGAGCGCACCAGGGAACTTAAATCTGCTAATGAGAGCATGCGCGAATTGTCCGTCCGCTTGTTCAAAATGCAGGATGATGAGCGGAGACATATTGCGCGCGAACTGCACGACAGCATCGGCCAGCTTCTTGCCGCCATCACCATGAATCAGTCAGTGATCAGCCGCGAAGCGGAAAAGTTGAGCCCTGCCGCGACCAAGGCATTCAACGAAAATAATGTGATGGTCGAAGAAATTCTTCGCGGCATCCGCACCATTTCTCACCTGCTTCATCCGCCGCTACTCGACGAAGCTGGCCTGCCCTCCGCGCTCCGCTGGTATATCGAAGAATTTGGACAGCGCAGCGGCATTGAAGTCGCACTTCAGTGCCCGGAATCGCTTCCGCGATTACCCATCGAACTGGAAACGGCGATCTTCCGCATCGTTCAGGAATGCCTTGGCAATGTGCATCGCCATTCAGGAAGCCAGACGGCGACTGTCCATTTAGATGTTGACGCGGGCCATGCTCATCTGGAAATCAGTGACGCGGGGCAGGGAATTTCCGACGAGCGGCAGCGGGAAATAAAATGGGGTGGGCGGGGAGGTGTAGGCCTGCGCGGCATCACGGAGCGAATTTCCCAATTCGGCGGCCATTTGCAGATCGAATCCAATGGCATGGGCACAACCATCATCGCGGACATTCCCTGCAATTACCGCACTAAAGCAAGTCTGAATGAACGAGATTGATGTCGGAAAATGGTGCCCGGGACCGGAATTGAACCGGTACGTCCTGTTAAGGACCCGGGATTTTAAGTCCCGTGCGTCTGCCAGTTTCGCCACCCGGGCAGCGTTTGCCTGAATAGTTTACTGGATTTTTCCTCTAGTGGCAGACAGGCCAGTGGAAGACCGGCTAGCGGGATTCAACCCACCGCGAAAAGAATGCTGAGTTAGCAATGCTTATCTTTTACTTTCCGTGCATTCATCCTGTTGGACTGAGATCGTCCACTGCATTGTTTACCGGAAGCAGTGACACGGCATCGCCTAAGGTGCCTACCGAAAACTACTGATACAACCAACCACTTTTTGACTGCTCTGAAATCCTAACAACTGCGCATCCCATCGTGGCATCTGAAGCCACGATAAGCGTCTGCCGGAAAGCTAGAAACGTGTGTGTACGCATATTGGTGTGTTTGATGTTTGATCTGTAGCTGGAAGAGAAAGACCCAGGGTTATGATTCGCAGTCGGCTTAGTTTTACTCGCCTGTATTTAAAAATTGTAACTCTGCTGCTTCCCGCGTGTGCCTACTTCATTGCCGCCAATCTCAACTTCGGCGTACGCCGATTCTGGGAAAAGTCGCTGGCAGGAATTCCTTCCTATTGGGGCGTTCTTCTTATCACCACTATCGTTTGGGCGATTGCAGCCGAGGAATCGGGTCTTTGGAATGTGGAGCAGTTGTACGCCCCGTCGGGAAAAAGCCGCCGCTTGCTTGAGGCGGAAGCCTTTACTTACGCAATAGTCATGGTGGCCGGCCTTCTTTACGAGCCGGCAAGTTATTCGCCACTGGTAATTGCCTTCAGCGCGGCGGTCTTGTTTGTTCTTGCGACGATCACGCGCGTGCTGTTCCGGGTTTTTTTGGAACTAATGCGCCGGCATGGCCGGAACGAAGTCAAAATTCTGATCGTTGGGACAGACAGTTTCGCGTATCGTGTGCAGACCTCGCTTGTGCACGGAGAAGTGTTGCCTTGCAGAGTTGTTGGCTTCGTGCGTCTTCCGGGACAAAACGTCGCAGTGCTGGGACAAATTTATGAGCTGAAT
>JANWKU010000041.1 GCA_025451215.1 Terriglobales bacterium | reverse complement strand
GGTAATCTCATGCGATAGTTACTGCGGGCGTTGGCCCACACATTCAGGTTCTGGCATGCGGCAAGCAAAGGCGCATGCAGCCCAGGAGCGAGAGGTACGGATCATGTTGCAACCATCAGATAAATTAAAGACCCAGAATTTTGCCAATCCGATTTCCAACGGTTCCATCAACACAGTAAGCTCTTCCATCGAACAGGCGACCATTGGCCGCTCACTCGTTATTAAGGGTGAGGTCAGCGGTTCGGAATCTATTTACATTGATGGGCGCGTGGAAGGGTCCATCAACTTCGGCGATCATCGCGTGACCATTGGCCGGCACGGCGTGGTCAATGCCAACGTCACCGCCCGTGAAGTCGTTATTATGGGCAAGGTGAATGGAAACGTGGAGTGCAGCGACCGCGTGGACATTCGCAGCGAAGGATCGCTCGTGGGCGACGTAATCACGCAGCGCGTGAGCGTGGAAGATGGCGCTCTGGTCAAAGGCGCGGTTGAAGTGCGCGCTTCTGATAAGAAGAACGACAAGTCCAAAGAAATTAAAACGGAAGCGCCCAAGGCCATTGCGCCTGAAGCGCCGAAGGCCCTGGCCGCTACGGCTGGCGCCAGCCGCTAGTCTTTTCTCCGAGTCTCCAAAAACTCAGGGCACGCATTAGCGTGCCCTTTTTATTTTGAAAGTGTTCATGTACCGCCGGACCTTTGGTCCGGCGACGCCGGGTCAGAGACCCGGCGCTACACGAGATGCGGCGCCATTCCATTTTTATTTTGCGGCAGACGGGCGAGGACGCCCGTCGCTCCATTGATGAGACTATTCTTTCTTTAAATCTTCTTTTTTCAAATCGAGCGACGCGGAGTTCATGCAGTAGCGCATGCCGGTTGGCTTGGGCCCATCTTCGAAGAGGTGTCCCAGGTGGGCGTCGCATTTGGAGCAGCGCACTTCGGTACGCACCATTCCGTGAGTGACGTCGGTGTGTTCGGCGACCGCGTCTTTTTGCAAGGGCTGAAAGAAGCTGGGCCAGCCGGTGCCCGAATTGTATTTTGTCTCTGAACTGAACAGAGGCTGTCCGCAGCAAACGCAGGCGTAGGTGCCTTTTTCATGCTCGTTCCAATACTTGCCTGTGAATGCCGGCTCCGTTCCGGCCTTGCGCGCCACCTGGAATTGCTCGGGCGAAAGATTTTGCTGCCATTCCGCGTCCGACTTCGTGATCTTTTCTGCCATAAGGATTCTCCTACCCATTAGTTTAGATGCGCGCTGGCTCCGAAAGTGACGCGCCGGGCGTTACGGTGTATCCGGTTCAAAATAAAAATGATGGTGGTTGCGGCAACCGGGATTGAACCCTGCGCTGCAAGCTGGACAGCGCGATTCACTTTGCAGGTATTCGTTGATTGTGAGTTCATTTCCGCACGCTCCGCAGAGTAGAGCTTTGCTGTTCCATTGCGCGCGGGGCCATACGGAAATCTCGTGGTCTGCTAATTCAACGTGGCAATCTTTGCAGGCGTAGTAAACGCCGCAGCAATTCATTTTGATGGCGATGATGTCGAGCGCGCTGTGGTAGTGACGGCAGCGGGTTTGCGGATCGAGATCCAGGCCGCGGACTTCGGGCCGCGTTTCCGGACGTGCCTGAGAATGATCTTCGGGAAAAGTTTGCATCGCAGCGCTCTTAACCTATCGTCAGCAACTCCTCGTAAAATCCGCCGATTTGCCTTGAGCGGTTTATAAAATGAATTTCCAGGATCCAGTGGCGAATGTTTCCATCGGCATCGCGATCGCGCATGCGGTTGTGGTTGTCGGGGTGAACGTATAGCGTGACCTTGTCGCCGGGAATGCGCTCGTGAGGAAACTGACCGACGAGATGGCCGGCGATGGGGCCTCCGAATTCCCAGCCGTTTTGCGCGGCCAGTTGTTCGGCGTAGTGGTAGAGCTGCGCTCCGGTGATATCGGGATGCTGCTGGAAATATTCTTTGCCGCTGATGAATCCCTGCGCGATGTCGCGGCATAATTTTTGCTTCACGGGATCGTTGCCGATGACGAAGGTGCGGCCGAAGTCCGCCTCCCACGCTTCAAACACCGGGCCGAGATCGAGGAAGACGATGTCGTCATCCAAGACTTTCAGATCGGGAGGATTTTCGTCGTAAGGGGCGAGTGTGTTGCGGCCCGCGCGCACAATACGTTTATGCCAGTATTGTTTGGTGCTGAACATTTCTTCGGCGAGGGCGTAAATGCTTTCGTTGATCTTGGTTTCAAGCACCCCTGCGCGGATGAGCCCCTGCCGTTCGACTTCGGCAAATAAATCTGCAGCCTTCTGTTGGGCCTCTAATAGTGCGGCTGCGCGAATGTTTTCCAGGATTTCCATCAGCAGAAAGGTTACAACATCCGGCGAGATGGAGGGTCGTGTTAGGGCTTTTTTTGCGAGTCTTTCTTTTGCAAATTCGCGGTTGTTGAAGTGTCTCTCAGCGGGACCGAAAGCGTTCCTGCCTTGCTTGATTCCAAATCATAAACTCCCATGCGCATCATGAGAGCATGGCCGGAGGGCACATCAATATCGCTCTTAATCTGGAGCCCAACTTTTTCCATGGATTTATAAACATCGGGTTTCAAAAGGAGTCCGGCCTGTTTGATGATCATATTGAGAGGTCGTCCCTGAGGGTCGTAAAGGACCATCATGATTTCAATGTTCCCGTGGTAGCGGCCGTCCGGAGCAAGATTGAGTTTAAGGTCCTGTAACGTGATGGCGAAATCCGCGGAATAACGGATGCGTGGTCCTTTGAGGTCGGTGTTGCTGCCGAGAAAGGGCGCGTCCGGCTGCGGCTGCGGGTTTAGGGGCAGAACGCGCACTTTGTAGACGATCTGAGAGAAGTTGGGCAGGTTGACGCCCATCAGCGGGAACAGGGGGTCGGAATTCTGTTGTCCGGCACTTTTTTCGATGGACTCGGTATCGTCAGCGTAGTATCCGCGGCGGTATGCCAGTTTGAACTTGCCTTCCGTCACTTTTACTTCGACGCGGCGGAATTTCCCATCCATCTTGGGATTGGTCGTAGCGTAGCTGATGGTGTAATAACGCGCGCCGTTATTGATGACGCGCAGCAAGGCATTGCCCAAGCCGTTGGTGTCGTAATAGGCTTCGCCTCCGCTGTCTTTGGCCAGGATTTCCATGGAGGCCCGACTGGAAGCGCGGTCGCCTTGTTCGGAGCGCATGTCGGCGATTTGGTCGCGAGTGACCAGCGAACCCCGCTTCTCGCCAATTTCCGCGGCGTTCGCTTCAAAGCGGGAATCGGTGGCAAGTCCCTCTGCTCCGATTGGGTAAATTGCAACTTGATTGGCTGTCAGGACGTCAGCGGTTTCGTGAACCTGCTGTTGCAACTCCTTGACGGAAGAAAACGGATCGGGCGCATCGGGATCGGGAAGAATGCCGGTGGGAAAAGAGCCCGAGAACCATATGACGTTCTTGCGTCCGGGAATGTCGGAGAGATAGCGCGCCAACTGCTGAAGCGATTGCAGGGTAATTCTGGTGCGGGATTCGGTCTGGAAGGCGGCCGTGTCGGCTAGGAACTGTTGCATTGCGTAAATACCTGAGGCTTCCTGCTGGACTGAATCCGGCTCACTATCAGGGGCCTGGTTCTCCTGAATCATGAAATCAACGGTGTGAGTGTCTGCCTCTTTTTCTATTTCAGATGGAAGCAGCGCGGACTGGTGCGTGCCCCACACGCCGCTCTTTTTGTCATTGAGGACGGCCAGCAAGAGCTTGGAATCACTGGTGACCGGCTGAATCATCCGCAGGCGAGAGGACAAGGTGAAAATAGCCACGCGCGTGCCCGGAGGAATAGTCTTTAGATATTTGAGCAGTTCCGTGTGCAAATAAGTCTGGTCGCGCGTCTGCGTGTTCAGGGCGTCGAGCAGCAGCACGTTCACCGAGTCTGAGGCTTGAACGGTGGGGAAGTTGGTGTAAATGCCGGCGGGCATGGGCGGCAATTTGATCTGAGTAAGCGGAGCGCCTTTGTGCTCCTCGAAAGTGGAAACGGTCTGGGTTTTGCCGTCCTCGAAGACTTCAAAATCTTTTTTTCTGAGGCCTGAGACTGGTTCGTCTTTACCTTCAGTCACAACCACATCCAGCACAACCACGCGTACTTTTGTGTTGAAAGTCGGAACCGGCGCGGAAGGGATTGGGTTTGCGGTCTGGGAGTAAAGCGAACCGACGAGAAACAAAAGAATGAACGGAGCACACCTGCGCGAAGACATAATTTCGCCTCAACTTACCGGACTTTAACACATTAAGGTCAGTTTGTAGCTATGGAATGAAGCTCAGAACCCGCTAGCAGAAAGGCGCCGACGCCGTACACGTAGCTGGAAGTGGGTTTGAAGTCGCCGGGAGCTGCGCCAATGGGTTGAATACAGCCGAGGCGGCCATCTTTGTAAATTTTTGTCAACAAACCAGCCCATCCTTTTTGCACTACGGGGAGAAAAGTGGCGCGGTCAGACCGATTTTCCACCATGCGCACACTTTGTACATGAAGGACACATGCACCATTTCAGTGCGGCGGCCGGCGAGTTCGGTGTTGCAGGACAAAGGAGACATCCTGATGGCGACCGCGAAATATGGAAAGGGAACCGTCTTTGCAGTGGTTGACCCGTGGCTTTATAACGAGTACACAGGCGGGCAGCATCTTCCTCCGGAATACGACAATTTCGCGGGAGGGAAAGAACTGGTGCGCTGGCTGCTGCAACAAATTCCTCGCAGTACGCATACTTCAAAGGCTAATTGATGACGACATCTGATCACGAAATCGAAATTAGGAGAACCTATGAAGCTGGTTTTAGTTTTGATTGTGGCAATGGTAATTCCGGCAGTGGGGCAAACTTCCGGCAACGTGGAAGTATTCACTTCACAAAACATTCAGGCGCAACTCGCGGACCTGCTGGCGAAGTCCAAGGCTGGTTCCAAAGGCACCCCCAACGTTAAGCTCGGGGAATACAAAACGCATTTTCTAAGGCTAGTGGCCCTCGCGTCGGATGGAGGAGCCGAGGTGCATCCACACTATGACGACGTCATTGTTGTGATCGGTGGATCCGCCATGCTCGTTACCGGAGGCGCAGTTGTTAATCCTCACACGGGAAAAGACGGCGAAATCCAGGGCCCGTCGATCCAGAGTGGAAAATCGCAGAAGCTTTCCCCAGGCGACGTTGCCCATATTCCGGCGGGAACGCCCCATCAGTTGCTGACTGGAACGGGCGGGGAATTCACGGCGTTTG
>JANWKU010000040.1 GCA_025451215.1 Terriglobales bacterium | reverse complement strand
TAGCTTCTTTTTCCATGCGCCGTTACCGTGCGTCGAATAGATTGCGTCGAGCACGCTTTTTACTTCTTTGTTTACCGACTGGCGGAATTCCGGAGGCGCGAATTCCATGCCCGGTTCGATTTGGTTGGCGTTGTCTTCGACCGAAAGGTTAGGGTTCTTGTCTTTGTTGTCGAGAATCCAGCTTTCGCGCTCAGTGACGATGTTGTTGCGGAATTCCTGGGTGGCGGTTTCGTATCCCCACTTGCGGAACGCACCTTCGGTGAATTTTTGGATGTTGCCCTTGTGTACCAGCGTGACCGATTTCAATCCGTTTTCCAGCGCGTGCTGGATGGCCATGCGCACCAGGCGCTTGGTGCCGGTAATAGAGATCGGCTTGATGCCGACGCCGGAGTCGAGGCGAATCTGCTTCTTACCGGACTTCAGCATGTCTTTGTTGAGGAACTCGATGAGCTTTGCGGCCTCGGCGGTTCCCTGCTCCCATTCGACGCCAGCGTAAACGTCTTCGGTATTCTCGCGGAAGATGACAAGATTCATGCGCTCGGGATGCTTCACCGGCGACGGCGTTCCCTTGTAATACTTCACGGGGCGAATGCAGGAGTAGAGATCGAGTATCTGGCGAAGAGCGACGTTCAGCGAGCGGATGCCGCCGCCAACGGGCGTGGTGAGCGGTCCTTTGATGGCCACGCGGAAATCGCGAATGGCGGTTACGGTTTCATCCGGCAGCCAGTTATCGAATTTGGCTTTGGCTTTTTCTCCGGCGAAGACTTCATACCAGGCCACGCGGCGCTTGCCCTTGTAGGCCTTCTCTACTGCGGCGTCGAACACGCGAACCGAAGCCTTCCAGATGTCGCGCCCGGTGCCGTCGCCTTCAATGAAAGGGATGATCGGGTTGTCGGGGACCTGATAGCGCCCATCCGCATAAGAAATTCCCGCGCCGTTCGCAGGTACCGCAACACCGTTGTAAGAAGCCGCCATTCCAATCCTCCGTTATCAGTGGGAAAAGTGCTGAATGTGAAAACTAAATATTATAAAGGGTCGGAATTGGATTGGAGAAATGGGAAGGGAAGGCACTAAGCTGAAAAAATCACCCCGGCCGCTGCAATTCACAAATTTCCACTTCAAAATTGAACCGTTTTTCCACAAAAGCAACAATAGCCTTCGGTGCCGGGGCACTTAAACGCGCAATAGCACCAGGCTTACCAATCAGCATCAATTTTCTTACAACGCACCCATCCTCGATTGCCAATAGACATTTAAAAATGTCACGTTCAAATTCTGATATGGGATTATGGAGTCCGAAGGCGAATTCCACTGCCACGGCGTCTTCGGGAAAATAAAAATCAAATCGAAAACCCGCAGATGAACACACGATTTTTTCACTGTAATCAAAACCAAATAGTCCTCGTGCCCCCTCGCGCAGCAAACGTACGAAGGCTGCGGTTGCATGGTCTCCTTTTCCAGGTCCTTTCTTTTCAAAAAAATCTGGCGTCCGTTCGGCAATGCGTTGCGTAAGAACACAAAGCTGTCCATGTTTTAGTGCGCCCGAAGGCGAATTAGTCGTGATTTGAGTAATCATGCAGTTTGCACATTGTCCTCGATAAATTGTTGGGATCAAAGCAAAAAACTCGAAATCGCTGCGCAATCCTTAAAGAAGTGATCGCGAAGCGAGTCGTTCTTTATATGCATAAACCACGGCTAAAAGCGGCGGGGCCAGTAGGACTCCCCAGAATGGAATGAGGAAACCTAAAACAATCGGGGCGAAGATGGAAGCCCAGATCGGTACCTTGGCGGTGCGCTTCATGAGATAAGGCTGGAGGAAAAAGCCGTCCACGATGACGATGCCTGCATATAGCAGCAGAACGTAGAACGGATGCTTCCAGTCGTGCCAGGAAATCGCGGCGGAGAGCACCGGGCCAAGCAAACTTAACACCGGGCCAAAGTGGGGAATGAATTGAAGGATGGCCGCGAGGACTGCCCACAAAGGCGCCCACGGAACTCGCAGAAAATGCAAGCCGACGAACCATAAAATTCCCACCGCGAGTGAGTCTTCACATTGGGCGATGAGCCAGTTCTTCAGCGCATTGCCGGTGAGGCGGACTACTTGATTTGCTCGCTGGCGGATTGGCAAAGGCTCGTTCATTCGAAGAGTTTAATCGGCAGTAAATATGAATGAGTTGATCTTGGCTGAGGGATGGATGCAACCGTCAGCTCACAATAACCTGAGGGCTGATCTCGATTCGCGCTCGACTTGTTCGAAAGTACATTCTCGTGGCGCTTTGTCGGGACGCCATCGCAAAAACTTCGTGCCGTGGCGAAAGCGCCCTCCTGTGAAATGATCGAACTGGATCTCGGCCACGAGTTGTGGACGCAAAGACTCCCACTCCGTGCTGCGCTTTGTGCTCCAGCGGCTTGGGCCTCCGGGAGCTTTGCCGGTGAATCCGGGACCGCCAATAAGTTTTCGCAGCTTCTTCGTGAGCGCGGGGCGTTCTTTGTTGCTGATGGAGGAGCTGAAGCCGACATGGTCCAATTCGCCTTGATCGTTGTACAAACCCAAGAGCAGTGAGCCGACCAAACGCTTTTTCTCAAGATAGCGAAATCCTCCGACCACGCAATCGGCGGTGCGCTGACGCTTGATCTTCTGCATGCCGTCCCGATTGCCCGTCTGGTAAGGCAAGTCGCGCTGCTTGGCAATTACGCCATCGAGGGCGACGTTCATGCGAAACCATTTTCGCGCCATGCGCAAGTCTGTTGTGGCCGGCGATAAGCGAAGAGTTTTATCCCGCTTGAAGTGCTTGCGCGCGAAAGCTTCCAGTTGCTCGCGGCGTTCTGAAAGCGTCAGCATAACCAGAGATTTTCCACTTTCGGTTACAAGAAGATCGAAGACAAGAAACAGGGCAGGCGTTTCCTTGCTCAGCTTAAGAATGCGGCTCGTGGCAGGATGGATTCGCATTAGCAGATGATCGAATGACAAACTGTCCTGCAAAGGAATGACAATTTCGCCATCGAGCACGAACTTTTTGGCGGGCAACTTCAAAAGAGCCGCTACAACTTCGGGAAAATATCGCGTCAAAAGCTTTCCCGACTTCGACAGCAAAGACACATTTTTGCCGTTCTGAAATGCTAAACAGCGAAAGCCATCCCATTTGGGCTCGTATTGCCAGTTGTCGCCGGTCGGTAATTCGGAAGCGGGAAGAGCTTCCATGGGCCTATACTTCTTGCTGATGGGTAATGCCATGCAACACCTTTTCTGCAACCAACCGTCAATCTATTCGCCGCGCACACCAACCTCGTCCAAATGCGCGAGCAGATCGGCGGGGTCTCGATATACGCGATAGGCGCCCGCACGCTCTAATTCATTTTCTCCAAACCCTCCGGACAACAGGCCTACCCCGAGCGCATGCGCGCGCTGCGCTGCCAGCAGATCCCATACGCTGTCGCCCACTACGACGCAGTGCGGCATCTCCACCCCCAGTTTGGCGGCTGCTGCCAAAAAGAGATCCGGTTCGGGCTTGGCATGCTCAACGTCATCACGGGTGATGATGGGAACTTTTGCGCTTAGCTTGAGCATCGCCAGAGATGGCTTCGCATCTTTCAGTTTTCCACTTGTCGCAATCGCCCAGGGAACGTGCAAATGCGAAAGCTCCAGCAAAAGATCACGCGCCCCGGGCAAAGGCCGTACCTGTTGCGAACGCTTTTTGTAGGCAGCGGAGTGAAGCCCGTGCATTCGCTCAACTTGAGCCGAAGAAAATTTAACTCCCGCCTCACGCTCGAAAGCATGCACCAGCAACCCTCCACTCATCCCAATGCGCCGGTGAATGGAGGCAGTCGGCAGGGCAATTCCCATTTTTTCGAGGGCTTCACGCCATGCCAGAGTGTGCTCGTAAACACTGTCAATCAACGTCCCATCCAAATCGAACAGGAATGCCGGCCGCCCATAGTGAGAGGACTTGCTCTGTTTCATGGGTTCTTTGGATGCATAGCGAGGCTGGCGCGGGATGAATGCGAGCGCCCCCAGCGAACAAGGGCGTCTGCCCTATGCGTTGCGAACGATACAGCCCTTGGCTGCCGGAACGACTCTAAATGAGCTCAACGACTTTGGCTGGTGAACTTCACAAGGAGAGAGCAGAAAAGATGCGGCTTAAAAAAAGAGTTGCGATCGTCACCGGCGCGGCAACGGGAATTGGACAGGCCATTGCGGTGGCTCTTGCCAGCGAAGGCGCGGCAGTTGTGGTGGATTACGTCGGCAAAAGCCAACTTGCCGACGAAACATTACAGAAGATTGCTGCCGCGGGAGTTCAGGGAATCAGCGTGGAGGCTGACGTATCTGATCCCGCACAGGTCCAGAAGCTGGTGGAGCAGGCCGTAGGCAAATTTGGAAAGCTCGATATTCTCGTAAACAATGCGGGGATCGAGTTCAAACAGCCGTTTCTCGATTTTCCCTTCGATCTGTGGCAAAAAATCATCGCCGTGGATCTCACCGGGCCTTGGCTATGCGCGCAGGCGGCGGCGCGGCAGATGGTGAAACAAGGGAACGGTGGTCGAATCATCAATATTTCTTCGGTGCACGAAGACTTGCCCATGCCTACGAACGCCCCTTATTGCGCGGCCAAAGGCGGCTTGCGCATGCTGACGCGGACCATTGCACTGGAGCTGGCGCCGCACAAGATCACCGTGAATAACATCGGGCCTGGCGCGATTTACACTCCCATTGACAAAGATGTGGAAGCTGATCCGAATATGGAAAAGCAACTTATGGCGGAAATTCCGCTGGGCCGCTGGGGCCGTCCGGAGGAAGTAGCCGAACTTGCGGTCTTCCTGGCCTCCGACGCCGCGGCCTACATCACCGGCAGCACGCATTTTATTGATGGCGGAATGCTACGGATGGCGGGGAGTCTGTAAAGCTGGACTTCTTCCCCGAAAAGTGCCAGCGCGGCGTGGTTTTTCTCACTAAAAACCCATAACGCCTTGAATACGCTACCCCTTGAGTGGACGCTATGCAACCTTCCATTCAGGTGGCAATCTTGCTTTTGTAGGCTCCTCCCGGTGACCGGAAGTCGTTATTTGGCATCGTAGTACAGCCATTTACGTCTGCTTCTCGGGATTTTCCCGATGTGTGGATTCAGACTTAGGGGAATGGAGAATTGATGCCCGTAAGCAATTCAGAACGGCAACTGACCGAATTCTTTAGCCGCCTCGAAAAGCACGGTTCGGGTGCGCTTGTGCTCGACTACGACGGCACCTTAGCGCCCTTCAATAAAGACCGTAATGCGGCTGTGCCGTACACAGGCGTACAGGAGTTGATCGGCGACATTATGGCGACCGGCGGGACGCGGGTTGTCGTTATTAGCGGGCGGCAAGCGGAGGAGGTCAAGCCCCTTCTCGGTCTTTCTCAAACGCCGGAAATTTGGGGGGTACATGGATTGCAGAGGCTGCATCCGGATGGACGTTGCGAGACCGTGGCAGTGACCGATCAAGAAGGCAAGGCCCTCCAAGATGCCGCAGGATGGCTGGAGCGGAATGGGTTCAGGCATTTGGCGGAACAAAAGCCGGGGAGCATTGCGGTGCATTGGCGAGGACTTCCGGTGGACGAATCTGAGTTGATCGCTGCCAAGGTCCTTTCTCGATGGAGAGGATTGGCAGCTCGAGAGCAAATGTCATTGCTTGAGTTTGATGGCGGCATTGAGCTGCGTGTCAGCGGAAGCGATAAAGGCAAGGCAGTTCTTACGGTGCTTGGAGAACTCGATCCGGAAACGCCGCTTGCGTTTTTGGGGGATGACATTACCGATGAGGATGCCTTCATTGCTTTGCAAAGCAGTTGCGCTCTGACGGTACTGGTAAGACCGGAGTGGCGGAAAACTAACGCGAAAATTTGGCTGCGGCCGCCGGAAGATCTGCTGGATTTTCTACGCGAATGGCTTGAGAGAAGTGGAGGTGCAGCATGAGGACACCCGGAGAACTAATTTTAGTTTCGAATCGGCTTCCCGCGACCGTGGAGTGCGGACCGGAGGGAGCGACATTAAAGCCAAGTTCCGGAGGCCTGGTGACCGCGTTGCGCCCTGTTCTTCAGTCGAGAAACGGTCATTGGATTGGTTGGCCCGGCGAAGATTGTCTGGGAGAGATTGAACGCCTGGTCGCGCGGGAACAATCCACTGCCGCGTGCCATCTTGTTCCTGTATCACTCACGCCAGAGGAGCAGAAGGGATTTTACGCGGGATTTTCCAACGAGATTATCTGGCCGCTGTTTCACGATCTCCAGTCTCGATGCAACTTTGATCCCGCTTACTGGAAGTTCTACCTGACGGTGAACCGCAAATTCGCCGACGCTGTGGCGAAGGTCGCGGACCGCGATTCCATCATTTGGGTGCATGACTATCACTTGATGCTGGTGGGCGGTTTTCTGCGCGAAATGGGATTGAAGAACAGGCTGGGATTTTTTCTGCACATCCCCTTCCCTCCTCTCGACATATTTGAAAAACTGCCCTGGCGTAGTGAAATCCTGCGGGCCCTGTTTGATTTTGACGTGGTCGGATTCCAGACGCTGCGCGATCAGCGGAACTTCGCGGGGTGTGCGCGGCGTTTTTTGCCCAATGTCGAATTGCATCGCTCCCATGAACAGATGATTGCCGAAGTGGATGGCCGCACTATGCTGATCGGCAGCTTTCCCATTGGCATTGATTTCAAAGAGTTTTCTGACGCAGCTGGCAAACCTCAAGTGGCCGCGCACGCGGCGGAAATTCGCCGCAACGTAGTGGGACGTCAAATCGTGCTAGGCGTGGACCGACTGGATTACACCAAAGGGATTCCGGAACGGCTGAAAGCATTCCAGCATTTGTTGGCCACGCAGAAAGAGATGCATCGCCAAATCACCTTGGTCCAGATCGTGGTACCCAGCCGGGAGACGATCCCAAAATATCAGGAATTGAAAACCGAAATAGAGATGCTGATCAGCCAGATTAATGGCGATTACGGTGACTCCGGATGGGTGCCGATCCACTACATTCATCGCAATATGGAGCGCACGGATTTGCTGGCGCACTATCGCATTGCGGATATTGCGCTAATTACACCGCTGGAGGATGGCATGAATCTTGTGGCGAAGGAATTTTGCGCGGCCCAGGCTGGCGATCAAGGCGTCCTGATCTTGAGTGAATTCGCGGGGGCTGCGAATCAACTGCGCAATGGCGCGATTCTGGTCAATCCGTACGATATTGAAAATGTGGCTGATGCGCTGCAAATGGCTTTTCGCATGACCGATAAGGAACGACGGAGACGGATGCGAAAGCTACGCCGCAAGGTACGCAATGAAGATGTGTTCCGCTGGTGTGCCGATTTTTTTTCGCATCTCGAAGTTCCAGGTCCGCAACCGGCTGCCGGTTCCACGATGAAGACGAAAGTGACCACGCTCGTGCCTCGGATCGCCCCCGTCAAGACAGGCTAGAGCCTTTGGACGCTTCGTCCGTGCGTTCTCGCCTTCAGCATTCTTCTGGGATAGCTGCTAGCTTAATATCACTCATCTGGAATATCGGTGAGTTCAAAAAACATGCGATCATCCAGCCCCGATAGTCTTTGTCTGCCGGAGCAGCAAAGTGCGCCGGCCAAATCAGCATGGGGAAGATTTTTTCTTAGCGGACGCCCACTCGACAGACCAGAGTCAACCGACGAACACACGCGCCCCTGGTACAAGGTTCTGTGGCTCACGGGAGTGGATTACTTTTCCACTCTTGGTTATCAGCCCGGAATTGCGTTACTGGCCGCGGGAATACTCTCCGTGCCCGCGACCGTCGTTCTTGTGCTGGTCACGTTGTTTGGCGCGGTACCGGTTTATGCCGCGGTGGCGGGGCGGTCGTACGCGGGCCAGGGATCGGTCGCGCTGCTGGAAAATCTGTTCTCAGGGTGGAAGAGCAAGATTTTCGTGCTGGTACTGCTGGGCTTCGCGGGCACCGACTTTGTTATAACCATGACGCTTTCGGCGGCCGATGCCGCCCGGCATGCGATTGCCAATCCATGGCTGCATCCATATTTGGGCCACGCTCACGTCGCGACTACGCTTGCATTTCTCCTGCTGCTCGCGGGGGTATTTCTTTTGGGGTTCCGCGAGGCCATCAGCATGGCCGCCGCTGTAGCGATTCCTTACATTCTGCTGAACGCCTTTGTACTTACCTGGAGCCTACGGCTCATTTACCTTCAGCCGGGTTTACTTTCCCATTGGTATCTGGATTTGCACTCTTTCGGCGATTGGACGGCAATCTTCGTGGCCTCCTCGCTTGTATTTCCACGGCTGGCGCTGGGGCTGAGCGGATTTGAAACTGGCGTATCGGTCATGCCTCTGGTGTCATCAGATTCCGGGGATTCGAGCAAGAAAGCTGCGACGAAAAGAGAAGATGGCAAACCAAAGGGGAGAATTAGCGCTACCCGGAAGCTGCTGCTCGCCGCCGCCGTCATCATGAGCATTCTGTTGTTGATGTCAAGCCTGGTGGCAACGGTGCTGATTCCAGAAAGCGCCTACCGCGCTGGAGGTCCTGCGGATGGACGCGCGATCGCATACCTGGCGCACCGGTTGTTAGGGACCGCCTTCGGCAGTGTGTACGATCTTTCCACCATTCTGGTGCTCTGGTTTGCGGGCGCTTCCGCAATGACAGGTTTATTGAGTCTGATTCCACGGTATCTTCCGCGATTCGGGATGGCGCCGCGCTGGGTGGCCTACCGCCGTCCGCTGGTTTTGTTATTGCTGGCGATTGATGTCGTTATCACCATCATTTTCCGCGCCAATGTGCAGGAACAAGGGAGCGCCTACGCTACCGGAGTCCTGGTGCTGATGCTTTCAGCCGCGGTGGCCGTGGCCCTGGTGTTGTCGCGCGAAAAGACCCATAACGCGGCCGGAAGGCTGCTCCGTTCCGGATACTTCTGGATTGTCAGCGCGGTTTTTGCATACACGCTCATTGCAAATGTGATCGAGCGCCCCGCGGGGGTATTCATTGCGGGTATCTTTATCTTCCTGCTCATTGTGACGAGCGCCGTGAGCCGTTATTACCGGGCGACTGAAATGCGCGTGGCGGATGTAAGGTTCGTGGATGACGAATTGGCCCGGCTCTGGGAATCCATCGCGGGCAAGAAGGTGAATCTGGTACCTCACCATGCGAACGATCCCGTATATCGAAAGAATCTCATCCGCAAGATTGAAGAGAATTTCAAGGTTGAAGGGCCGGTCGCGTTTCTTCATGTAAACCTTTTAGACAATCGCAGCGAATTTGTTTCGTCCTTGCGGGTGCGCGTGCAGCCCGAAGGTAAAAACTCAGTGATTGAGGTCTGGGGCGCAGTCGCCATTGCAAATTCCATTGCTTATCTAAGCGAGTTACTGGATCCTGAGAGCATTGTGCTGGGCCTGACCCGCCGAAACCTGATGCAGCAGTCCCTCGATTATGCACTGTGGGGTGAAGGCGAGATTGGCTTGACTGTCTATTCGATTCTGGTGAGGTATTGGGAGTTCATGAAGCGGGATTCCAACCTTCCTCGTATTTTGCTAATGAGTGAATGAGTCCGCACGGCTTTTGTCCCTTAGCTGCCGCATCAGTAGATTTCGACACATCCCTCCGCGCCATCAGCAAATACCCTTAAGCCCGCATGCACCCACCCATGCCGAATAAATTAACAAACGTCACACGAAATATTCCAACGCAAAACACAAGTGAGATTCACGCACTACAAATCCAACTGTGACGCGCACAGCGGCAACTAAATATTTGGAAATACAGAAGCAGACATACTACGGAAGAGTTCGATAACGAACGCTCCCAAACACAGACGAAAGATGAATACCTCGAGATCAGAATCGCTAGACAAAAATCAATTATTTCAGGAGAAGACAATGCCGAACAAAGGACTCAGGGAACTTTACATTGACGAACTCAAGGACCTCTATACCGCCGAAAACCAACTGGTGAAAGCTCTTCCTAAGTTGGCTAAGGCAGCTTCATCGGAGGAATTGAGCCAGGGATTCGAGGAGCATTTGGAACAAACGAAAGGTCACGTGGAGCGATTGGAAAAAATATTCGAGTCGCTCGATGAAAGCCCCAAAGGCAAGAAGTGCGCGGGCATGGAAGGTCTTGTGAAAGAAGGCAGCGAGGCCATGGACGAGGACTATGAAGGCGCGGTGATGGATGCCGCACTGATTGGCGCGGCGCAACGCGTTGAACATTATGAGATCGCCGGTTATAGCACCGCATCCGAATTCGCTGAACTGCTGGGCGAGTCAGAGCACGTAACGCTGCTGAATCAGACTCTTGAAGAAGAAAAAGAGACCGACGAAAAGCTTACTGAACTAGCCAAAACAATCAATGCACAAGCGAACGAAGGCAAGGAGAGTGAGGAGGAGGAAGAAGGCAAGGAAGCACGGAGTGAAACTTCTCAGCGCGGGAAGAAATCCAGCAGGCGCGTTGCCTGACTTGAGGGGCTGCATTGTGATTCCGCAATGCAGCCCTTTTGAATGCAATAACATTTGAGCTTAGCGCGCAACCAGGCCGCTGGTAGGCGCTCTTAAAATCGAATTAACGCGATCCCGGAATCCTTATCCAATTCTTTTTGCATGCTTTCTGGATTCTCCGTCAGGATTAACTCACAAGTCGGGCGCACTTTGGCTTGCATCAGATGACCCCCGTGAGCGGTCCCGTCGGAGCGTCCTACAACCAGGTGGGCGTGTATTTGAGGTTCCTGATCTTTTAACGCTATATCTCCGATGAGTGACAACAACTCTACTTGCTCGTCGAGTTCCACAGCGACCTGATATTTTTTGGTCTTCCAATTGAACCAGCCGAGCTTCACGAAAGAAAGCGCGCCAATGGCCTTAAAGCTGCTTCCAGCGAGTTTCTGCTCAGTGGCGAAGCGTTTAAGGACGTCCGTGATCTCATCGCCTGTTTCAAATATCAAGGCGAATGTCTTGGGCATCTGGGAAAGTTGTTTATGACGCATAGTGGCCTTCTCGCTTCTGATGCGAAAATCCGCGTCGCCGGTGCCTGCATCTGGTGTGTCCGGCCAATAGGGCAAGGAGTTATCCGATGGCCGCTTTGAATGACTTCCGTACTATTAGCGTAAGAAAACAATGCTGCTTCCATAGCTCCACGTCCTGCCCAACTGAATATTCAACAGAGAGGCGCTCGACAATCTCTTATATAACCTGCCTGAGCGCGGTGATGGTCTACCAGGTCAGCAACTTCGCCTGGCAAAGCGACTGGATCAACGGGAGACAGTCCATGGCTGAAGCGCCGATTTTTTCCGCGAGTGCGATCAAATCGTGGCTCCCGTCCGCATAGGCGAGAATATTTTTTGTTATTCGAACCGACCTGCCGCTGTCTGCGGTGCTCAAGGTTGGATACAGGCCGCGCCTGCCCAGTTGCGGCTCGCAAGGCCATGCGGCCTTGTAAGTACGATTTGCCTCAATGAGCAGCAGACACTTGCAAAGAGCGTCAAACGTCCCTTGCAATCCTGCTGGAGAAATTAGAGTGAGATTGTCCGCGGACGTGTGGTACTCAGGGTAGGTTCCATACTTGGAACGCATGAGTGAGGCAACGGGCAGATCAATTCCCGGGCTGCAATATTGGCGTTCATCGCTTCCCCGTTCAAGGAAGCTATACATCCGGCAATCCGGGTAATTGTGTTTGAGGACATGGCGGGCCGCGCGGTCAGCGAGGGTATTGCCAAGCCGGGATTCCAGGAAAGAATACTGACGATCATCTCCGGCGCACGTCACCACGTATCCTGCAATCGTGTTTTGCTTCATTGCCTCTAAATTGCGACTGAGATATGTAATAGCGCCGATCGTTTCCGGCACGAAAACAATACGGTAGGTGTACCGCCTGTCAGGCAGAGAAAGCAGCCATTGCGCCAGCGCCGTTGTGACCACCGGGCCAGAAAGTTCGTTATTCCCCATCGAAGGATGGCAAATATACGTCGAAAGCAACACTTCGCTCCGCTCAGAGCCCGGCAAGATCAGCTCACCATAAGTCATGGACCCTGGCTCGAGCGTGGCGTCAATCACAACACGATAGCGTCCCGGAATGAGCGCCTGCCGGAGGCGATGCGTCAGACAAAAGCCCCAGCGTTTTTCATAGTAAGAGGTAACGTAAGGAATAACGTCCGGCGTTGTAGGCAAGGAATGGAGGTACGGCTGAAGTTCTTCCAGAGTCATTTCCGCTGAAAACGGGACTGAATAGCCGACCAGGTGCAGATTGTTCTCGCGGAAATCAATTACGCGCTTTCCAGATTCATCCGCGACAAACGCATCACGCACGTTCCATTCATCAGGGACTGTCCAATCAAACGCCTGCGTTCCAGACGGCACTTCATGAATGGCAAATCCTGGAATTAATTTTGCAATGTAGCGGAGAGTTTGCCGATTGCCGTTCCCGGTCAGGCTGCGGCAAATGGGGAATAAATCGCTTGCCCACTGATACATTGGCCGACCGATTGAATTTTCTTCCATTTGCCCTGGGATAACTCTGTCAAAACATCTTTGTAAAGCATCCTGCAAACGCGATCACGAATGAAGCGCGCCTTCTGCGATTAAAGAATGAGGGTCTTCATCCAGCATTTGAAACGCTGCATCGAATAAATCCACGGCGCGTACTGCAAATATTCGGATTCTCCCCACCACATGGCTTTTTAGCTTGCCTTGACTCTCAAGCTTGGCCTGCAAGCGGCGGAGATCAGCGCCTGAATTACGTTTCAAGTCACGAACATAATAAACAACTGAAGCAGGTTCTTCCCGCCGGTCGGGGGTAATTGTAATTCCGTGGAATGTCTTGTCATAGCGGTAGTCAACACCATGAGACTTTTCCACGTAGTGGACAAAAGTCCCGCCGCTCGAAAGCGAACAGCCGAGGCAAACAATTTGGCAATTCAACTGGTGCAACGCGGCAAAAACAGAATCCTTGCCGAAACATTCTCGAACAGATTTCGCGCACAAAGAATGGGTTTCCGGCCCTCTAGCGGAGAAACTGAAAATAGGATCAGAGGAGCGACAAACACCGACTCGCGTGCGAAATCGTTCCGCAAGCATGCCTACAGTGCTTGGCGAGTTGAGAACGTCGAATGGCTCTCCTCGAGTGAAACTGTAGCTGAACGCGGGCATCACAAGGGTACCGTTCGTGCCGACGGCGGAATTAATTGCGCCCAACAGGAGATCGAGGCGCTGATCATCAGGCATGGGCGGAAGCTGCGCGGCAATAATGGCGTCGCTATGCACCAGTGCAACATCGCCAGTGCTCACCCCGACCGCCCGCAGCGCATGAGTAATTTCTTCAGGGGAGACTGAGTTCATGCGGCAATTCCCGCAGCGGAAAGTCTTGCCCGGATCTCCGCAATGCTTTTGAGGTCTGACATTTCATCGACGCTAAAGCGCACGCCGTAAGTTTCTTCAACCAGCAATAGAAAATTGAAGTGGGCAAGCGAGTTCCAATCGGGCAGGCTGCCGACCCGCAAGTCGTCGGAATCTTCAAATACAGCAGCCGGAAAATGCTGGCGAAGTAGCTGCTCCAGGGTCATCATGCGGCGAAGATATCAAGATGAGAGATGGACATTTCAGAGGTCCGCACCGCGAAAACCGCTCCCGCGCTGTTTCGCGCGACGGCCGCAAGAGACTTTTGCAATTGCGGATCCCATTCAGCGGCAGAAATAAAACCGTTCTCTTGCAGAAAATTCGCGGCGATTTGGTTGCGTCCGGTGGGAATAAATTCAGCCAGAAGAATTTCTACATTTTTCGCGCGTAAGCGTCGTATGCACTCCTGCAACATCCAGTTTTCCAGATGGCGGCTCAAAACTCGGCAGCTTAGAAGAAATGTATCCAGGCACGCGATGTGAGGAATACTAGTGGCCTTGGCAATGACCAGCCCAACATTTCCGTGATCGCCGAATTTGTCGGCGAGATGAACAAGAAATGAAGTGGCGCTCTCTTCTTCAATCGCCTGGCGAAGAGTTGGCTCGTCATAGCGTATGGTACGAAGATTGAATTGATTGGTTTTCGCGGTTAGCTGCACTGCACGCGCAATTGACGACTCATTCACGGGACGGGCGGAGGCGCACAATCCAATACTCTTCAGAAATTCGTTTTCAGAAGTGGCCGCCCGACTGCACAACTCAAAATTCGAGCGAGCCTGGTAAAGCTGTCTGCGACGCGAATCCTCCTCCGTGGCCTGGAATTTTGCGAATAACGGTGAGGATTCGAGCCAAGCAGGCCAATGCCAGACTTCGCAAGGAATTTCAGGCGTGCAGACATCCGGCATTTGCGTTCTCATACTCTCTCGTTCCAGCGCATTGTCATCAAAAAGAACAAAACTGTCTGTCCCCAGGGAAAGTTCTCGGGCAATCTCTGCCAAATTCTCGCTCTTGTTTTTCCAATTGATGCGGAAGGCCGCGATGTCTTCGCGGCGCAAGACCATCGCAGGATGTCGATCGAAGACACTCCAAACATCTTCTTCGTTATTTTTCGAGAGCAAAACAATCAGGACCCCTCGCTCCGACAGCGCGCGTACTTGTCGTTGAAAATCAACGTAGGCGGCGCCAAGTCCATCCTGGCCGAGCTGAATCCCCGCCAAGCCATCTTCTCCGATCACACCACCCCAAAGGGTGTTATCACAATCAAGCGCCAATACTTTTTTCCCAGGATTGGCAATGCGGGCGAGAAGCGTCGCGACTTGCCGCGCCAATTCCACAAGCCCGCGCTGGCTCATGCGGCAACGGGCGCTGTAATAATTTCGTGCGTCGAGACAATAATTCAAACCAGCATTCGCAAAAGCCCGATTCATAGACAACAAATAAAGAGATTTGGAGTGCGCCTGCCGCCCGCGAAGTTCTGCCTCCCACTGCCTCCCGATCTGTTCCCATACGGATGGATGCCGCGCGGATTCAATGACCGTCTCCTGTGCGGCATTTCCCCATGCCACCAGCAGCGGGGTAGAAGTGTGATTCGCGAGAAAATGGTCAATTCCCATGAATACCGGCTCCAACTGTGCCGCAACTCTTTCCACATCGCAAGCGCCCGCGGCCTGCCATGCGACGATATCTTCAGCCGGAATCACATCTTGAAGAAAAATCATTAGCAAGAACGCATCGCCTTTTTGCTCGTTTGACTGACTGCGAAAAAGGACATTGCCCCATTCACTGAAATCGGCGAACGTCAGCGCATATTCAGATTGAAGCGGTCGCCAAGCCGCATTTCCCGGAAGCAATGAGGATGTTCCAGCCAGAGTGATCCGTCGGGAAAGCGCTGTTTTGGCGGTGGTGGGCTCACTATCTCCCGATAATGTTGGCGAGTGACTCAATACATTTACCTGTTAAGGTCAGCATGATGCTGACCCAGAATGACAGAAGAAGCAAGTAATCGAGAAGCTACGTTGCTCAGCTTCAGTTTTCGCAAGCCTGATTTTACCAACTACGTCGATTGTTCTGAGATCCTCATGAATTGCGGCGTTTTGCGCCGCTTTCAAAATTCAGGAATACGTTGTATTTTAGAGGGCCATTCAGTTTTGCACCTGGAGCGCATGTGGTCCGCGACAATATCCCGAAAGGTCATTCCACGGCGGCGAAAAAACGCGGTCACGACCCAGCCGTTGTGACGCTGAAGGCGGTTGCGGAATATGTGCAACTGTCTCCCGGCACAGTTTCAGCCGTGCTGAATGATTCTCCTTCCTCACGACACATTCCCGAAGTCACGCGTAAACGGATCGTTGAAGCCGCCCGGCATCTCAACTACAAACCCAATTTCTTCGCCCGCTATTTGCGGAACAAGCGGACCTACACGATCGGGATTATGTTGAATGACATTGGCTCTGAGTATGGGGGGCTGGTCATAAGCGGGATTGAGGATTACGTACGGCAAAAGGACTACTTTTTCATCACTGGCGTCCACCGCCATGATCCCGAGTTGTTCGCGCGATATGAGCGAATGCTGCTGGAACGGGGCGTGGAAGGCGTTATCACACTGGACCTGCATTTGCCCCACGCGGTCCGTGTGCCGACCGTCGCGATTGCCGGCCATCATCAGCATGAGGGCGTTACCAACATTGTGCTGGACCACAAGTGCGCGGCGCGGCTTGCGTTGCAGCATCTGGCCGATCTTGGTCACCGCGAAATTGCCGTCCTCAAAGGAAACCCGGTCAGTGCGGATTCCAGCGAACGTTGGGAGGCAATTGCGGAAGCCAGCCAGTCGCTTGGCATCACCATTCATGAAGACCTGGTCGTGCAACTTGTTTCTGAAAGTACAACGCCTGAATTGGGTTACGGCCCTACGAAAACTCTCCTGCAACGAAAGCGTCCCTTCACTGCTCTGTTCGCGTTCAATGATATTTCGGCGATTGGCGCAATTCGGGCTTTTCAGGAGGCCGGCCTTCGAGTGCCGCAGGACATTTCTGTAATCGGATTCGACGATATCAAGAGTGCGGCATATCAATATCCGAGTTTGACCACCATCCGGCAGCCGCTCTGGGACATTGGACAGACCGCAGCTAAGATTTTGCTGGCGCGAATTGAAGGCGAAGAGAAATACCCTATGCAGGTTTCCGTGAAGCCGGAGTTGATAGCCCGCGAGTCCACCGCGAAAGCCGCCCGGTAATCCGGAGGACAAGCATTAGGAAGATTCGTGGTCTATGTGGAGTAGTCGGCATTGATGCGGACATATTCCGCAGTCAGATCTGTCGTGGTAAAGACGATGGAATTCCGTCCCCGTCGCAAACGCACTGTGATTTTGCACTCCGGCCTCGCCAATTCCGCGTGTGCTTTCACCTCATCGAACGGGCAGGAACTGCCATTGCGGCAGACGGTTTGATCGCCGATAAGAATATTGATTTTCGATGGGTCCAGTGCAATACCGGAACGCCCAACGGCGGCGAGAATCCTTCCCCAATTCGGGTCGGCCCCCGCGAAGGCCGTCTTTACCAGCAATGAATGTGAAATTGTGCGGGCGATTTGCAACGCCTCTCCCCTGCTCTTTGCCTCTTCGATATGCAGGCGGATAACGTGTTGCACGCCTTCACCGTCGCGAATCACCTGATCGGCAAGAGATTTCGCCACCTCGCTTAGGGCGACACGGAATTTATTTTTCACACTCGAATCTTTTACGCGCGCGCCGCTTTGTCCGCTGGCAAGCAGCAGGACCGTATCGTTTGTCGAAGTATCGCCATCCACTGAGATGCAGTTGAAACTTTCATCGCAGGCGTCGCGCAACATGGACTTCAATTCCGATGGTTTCGCTGCGACGTCAGTCATGATGTAAACCAGCATGGTAGCGAGTTGCGGATGAATCATGCCGGAGCCTTTTGCGACTCCGAGGATTGAGACTTCATTCTTGCCAGCCTTAAATTTGACGGAAGCAATTTTTCTTCGCGTGTCAGTAGTAAGAATGGCATCCGAAAGCTGGAGGAATTTTTGCTTCGTGGGCTGCCGCGATCCTAATAACGCAGGCAGGTTCGCAACAATTTTTTCACTCGGCAGCGGAACTCCGATGATTCCCGTGGAGGATGGAAAAACTTCCGCAGCGGTCACGCCGAGGATTTTCGCCGTCTCCTGGCAGACCTGGCGGCATGCTTTTATACCTGCCAAACCAGTGGCGCAATTTGCATTTCCGGCATTCACCAGCACGGCGCGCACTCGCCCGCGCGACGCTGCGAGCGATTCGCGGCCGACTTCCACGGGCGCGGCCACCAGACGATTTTTGGTAAAAACCGCTGCGGCGGATGTCCCTTTGGCCGCCTCAATGAGTGCCAGATCAGGCCGTCCGCTGGCTTTTATGCCGGCGGCTACAGCTGAAAAGGAAAATCCCTTTGGCAGGTAGATTGAGCTTTGCGCGGAAAGTGCGTCCGTCATACTTGCAGCTTCACCAGCCAGCTTTGGGGCTCCGGAAGGATGGCGAATTTCGGCAACTCGCCTTTCACCATGGCGACTTCATCGCAGCAGGTGTAGCGCGGGCAGACGCAGCAGTCCTTGTGAATCTTGTCGGGCAATTCTTCGCGTTGCGCCAGACCGAATCCGAGATGCGCAAAAAATTCCGGCTTGCGTGTGAACAGGCAAATGCAAGTCACTTTATGTTTTTCTGACTCTTCCATCAAGGCCTGCACCAGCCGCTTGCCGCCGCCCTGCCGCTGATAAGTCGGCTCGACGGTAATGGAACGGATTTCAGCGAGGTGCTGTCCGTAAAGATGAAGCGCTCCGCAACCAACGATTTTGCCGCGGTGTTCAAGCACGACAAAGTCACGCACATTTTCGCAGATCTCCGCGAAGTTACGCGGCAATAACGTTCCGTCGCCGGAGTAATTGGAGATCAGCTCATGAATTCGTTCCGCATCGGGCAGAATCGCGTCACGCGTGCGCATGGACCACCTCCCGCAAGGAACTGAGTTTCTGTTTCGCCTCGTGGATCGCCTGCTTTACTCGTGCCGGGGCTGTGCCACCAGGCACGTCGTGAATGGCAAGCACCGCACTCACGCTCAGGCATGAATAAAAATCTTGATCGAAGGCAGGATTCAGCTTTCGCAAATTCTCCAAAGGTAAGTCTGCCAACTCGCAGCCGTTGCCTTTTTCCAAGCAAAGCTGGACAGCTTTACCAACGCACTCGTGCGCAAGACGGAACGGCACCCCACGATTTACAAGATACGTGGCGGCGGCAAATGCATTCATAAATCCTGTTTCAGTAGCTTTTCGCATGCGCTCAAAATTAAAATCAACAGCCTTCATCCATCCAATAACCAGCGGAAGCAATGAAATCACGGTCTCCGCGGCAGCGAATAGTGGCTCCTGAGTTTCCTGCATGTCCTTGTTGTAGGCGAGCGGCAGGCCTTTCACCGTTACTTGCAACGCGGTGGCGTGACCCAACACTCGCGCCGCTTTCGCGCGCGTCAATTCAAGCAAGTCGGCATTCATCTTCTGCGGCATGGCGCTCTAACCGGTGGAGTACGCCTCCGGCAGCCGGATGAATCCGTACTCCTGCGTGGAAAACAAAATCATTTCTTCCGCCCAACGGCTTAGATGCAGGGCCAGCAACGAAAGATCGTTAACAAATTCCAATACGAAGTCGCGATCACTGGTAGCGTCCATGCTATTGGCAGTCGGCGTGGCGAATCCCAATGCGCCGGCAATTAACTGGCGGTCCAACGGTAGCGTGGTCCCGGCTACCGCTCCTGCTCCCAGCGGAGAAAAGTTCAGACGTTTTCCGCAGTCCTGCAAACGGTCGGCGTCGCGGAGAAACATTTCAAAATAAGCCAGCAGCCAGTGAGCAACAAGGACGGGTTCCGCACGCTGCAAATGCGTGTAGGCGGGCATAGCGGCATCGCCGGCCTTTTCCGCGCGATCCACCAGTATCTCTCCTAACCCAGCCAGATCGTTCCGTATCTGTTCAACACAAGTCCGTACGTAGAGACGCAGGTCAGTGGCAATCTGCTCATTGCGGCTGCGTCCGCTGTGCAGCTTGCGGCCTGCATCGCCGATGAGCGCAACCAACTGCTTCTCCACAAAATGATGGACGTCTTCCGCTTCGGGGTCATCAAGAAACGCCGGGGAAGATTTTGCCTTCGCGCCAATTTCATCAAGCCCTTGGAGGATAGAACTCAATTCATTGGGCGAGAGCACCTCCGCTTCCTTCAAAGCGCGCGCATACGCACGGCTGCCCGCCAGTTCGTGCTCCAGCAGGCGGCGGTCGAAATCGAACGACCGCTGCCAGCGCTCGAACTCCGGATCCAGCGGTTGCCGGAAGCGGCCTGACCACATTTTCATCGAGAGGCTCCGGGAGCGGTTTCCTGAGGCACCTGCCCCCGCAATCGCGCCCGCGAACGGGAAGGAAGACCCAGAATGCGGATAAATCCTTCTGCATCTTTCTGGTCATACTCCTGCCCCATGGTGAATGAAGACAAGTCAGTGCGATAGAGAGAATGCTCGGATTTGCGGCTTGCAACAGAAACGTTTCCTTTATAGAGCGTAAGCGTTACCGAACCAGTGACAAACTCTTGCGTCTGGTTCACAAACGCGTCAAGCGCCTCACGCAGAGGCGTGAACCAGAGACCGAAGTAAACCAGTTCGGCATATTTCAATCCGATGTGCTGTTTGAAGTGCGAAAGATCACGCTCCAGGCACAATGCTTCGAGTTCGCGATGCGCAAGCACGAGTAACGTCCCGCCAGGAGTTTCATAAGCGCCGCGCGATTTGATTCCGACGAAACGGTTTTCCACGAGATCAATACGGCCAATCGCGTTGCGTCCCCCGATTTCGTTCAGCAACTCAACGAGAGCAACCGGGTCAAGCTTCATCCCATTGACTGAAACCGGAGTTCCCTTCTCAAATCCGATTTCAACTTTCTCTTCGCGATCTGGCGCCTCCTGCGGCGAACGGGAAATCTGCCAAGTGGTGGGAAGCACAGAATTGCCCGCATCTTCCAGCTCTCCACCTTCATGGGAAATGTGCCACAGGTTGCGGTCTCGGCTATGAATTTTGGTGCGGCTTTGCTCGACTTGAACATTATGCGACGCTGCATAGTCGAGGCAATCCTCGCGTGACTTCAACTTCCACTCGCGCCACGGCGCTATTACTTTGAGTTCCGGTGCCAACGCCTGGTATGCCAGTTCGAAGCGCACCTGATCGTTGCCTTTGCCCGTGCATCCATGAGCAACGGCGGTCGCGCATTCTTCAAGCGCCACTTCCACCTGATGCTTCGCAATCACAGGACGCGCCATGGAAGTGCCAAGCAGATATTTGTGTTCATACACAGCGCCAGCGCGCAGGGTGGGGAAAACATAATCGCGCAGAAATTCTTCACGCATGTCGCGCACCACAACTTTGGCCGCGCCCGTCTTGTAGGCCTTTTCGATCACAGCGTCAATGTCGTCGCCCTGACCGACATCGCCCACCATCGCGATGACGTCATAAGAATAGTTCTCCTTAAGCCAAGGAATAATGATGGAGGTATCGAGACCTCCGCTATAAGCCAGTACGACTTTCTCAGACATGTGTGCTCCTCATGGTGTGCGTGGGTATGCGGGCCATATCGCCGCCCAACAGTAAAAATAAAATTGCTTTCTGAACATGCATACGGTTTTCCGCCTGGTCGAAGACGACCGATTGCTCGGAATCAATCACCGCATCAGTAACCTCTTCATTGCGATGCGCCGGCAGACAATGCAGGAAAATCGCATTAGGCGACGCTTCGGACATTAATTTTTCATTGACCTGGTAGGGTGGGAAAATTTGCGCCCGCAAGTCGGTTTCATGCTCTTGTCCCATGCTCGCCCATGCGTCGGTGTAAACCGCGTTCGCTCCGGCAACTGCTTTGTGCGGATCGTTCATCACTTCGATGGTACAGCCAGTCTTTTTCGCAATCGCCAACGCATCCGCCAGAATCCGCGCGTTCGGCTCGTAGCCTTTGGGCGTGGCCACGCGCACATGCGATCCCAGGCTTGCGCCTGTCAGTAACAGCGAGTGCACGACGTTATTGCCATCGCCCACATAAGCCAACGTGACTTTTTTCAGATCACCAAAGCGCTCCTGCAAGGTAAAGTAATCGGTCAATCCCTGGCAGGGATGCTCAAGGTCGCTTAAGGCGTTAATCACCGGAACCGACGCGTATTCGGCCATGCCTTCAATGGTCGCCTGCGAAAATGTGCGTAGCACGATCCCATTCACCCACCGCTCAACGTTGTGGGCGATGTCGCTCAGTGTTTCTCGCGCATCAAGCCGCTCCTGCCGCTGGTCCACAAACATCGTGGTACCGCCAAGACCCGCCATTCCCGCTTCAAACGTCAGCCGAGTGCGCAAAGATGCTTTTTCAAAAAACATCACCAGTTGCTTGCCTGCCAGCGCGCCTCGAAAATCTGCCGGTCGGGCCTTCATCAGTCCGGCGAGGTCTAATATGGCCGCAACTTCTTCCGGCGTGAGATCACGCGTGGAAACCAGATCGCGCGACCAGAACGTTTTCGGCTCCGGCTTTATGGAAACTTCTTTTTGACTGAGCGGCTGAATGCTCATTGTTTTCTCCTTGCAGCCGACTTGGCGGCAACGGCCGCGCCCGGCTTTCCAGAACTGGCGCCCAGCGCCGCATCCAGCGCATGCACCACTTCATCCACATGCTTTTTCTGAATAATGTACGGCGGCAGAAAACGCAGTACTGTGTCGTGCGTGCGATTGATCAAAATGCCGCGCGCCAGCAATTGATTCAGCACTGACTTCGCGATCTCGGCGGAATCCAGTTCCATGCCGAGCATTAAACCCATGCCGCGCACCTCTTTCACGCACGAGTGCTTAAAGCGCAGGTCATTGAGTTGGTTCTGAAAATAGTCGCCCATTTTGTTTATCTGCGGCAGAAGCTTGTCGAGAACGCGTAAAAATTCAATGGCCACCGCGCAAGCCAGTGGACCACCGCCGAATGTCGTTCCATGCATGCCTGGATGCATTCCACCGGCCACACGATTGGTCGTCAAAATCGCGCCCAAGGGCAACCCGGCAGCCAACGGCTTGGCTACGGTGACGATGTCCGGCTTTACCGCGAAATGTTCGTACGCAAAATATTCCCCAGTACGCCCCAGTCCGCACTGGATTTCGTCTAGAAGCAACAACGCCCCGGTTTGTTCGCTCAACTCTCTCGCGGTCTGTAGAAACTCGCGGCTCAACGGACGAATCCCACTCTCGCCCTGGATCGTTTCCAGGCAAATGGCGCAAACACTGCCGTCAAATTGCCGCTTGAGATCATTCACATCATCAAACGCAACGAAACTCACCCCCGGCACAAGCGGAGCGAATGGATGCCGGTATTTTTCCTGTCCCGTGGTCGAGAGCGCGCCAAATGTGCGGCCGTGAAATGAATTTTCCAGCGCAAGCAAACGCCACTTCGCCTTATGCCCGTTGTTGTTGTTCACCCTGGCAAAGGCGCGGGCCAGCTTCAGCGCGCCTTCCCATGCTTCGGTTCCGCTGTTACAGAAGAAAGCACGGTCAAGCCCGGAAATCTTGGTGAGCTTCTTCGCCAACTCCGCCTGATACTCGTGAAAGAAAAGATTGGAAACATGGATCAGCTTCCCTGCCTGGCGTTTTATCACCTTCTGGATCGCGGGGTGTCCGTGGCCCAGCGCATTTACGCCGATGCCGCTGAGAAAGTCCAGATACTTCTTCCCGCGTGAATCCCACAGATATACGCCCTTGCCGCGGGTAAACAACACCCGCTGACGATCGTACGTAGGCAACAGCAATTTCTCCTCAGAACGTGACACCGCTTCCAATTTTGAACTCGCAGCGCTCATGCTGAAATCACCTCCGTCCCGCATTCCAGCTTGGTGAAATAAAACTGCGGCAAAATCTCCACCTGCGCCGC
>JANWKU010000039.1 GCA_025451215.1 Terriglobales bacterium | reverse complement strand
TCTCCCGGGAAAGAAGCGCAATCATGTCCTTACGACTGGCTGAAGAGGTACCTGCTCAGGTTCCCGCCGACGATTTTGTGGCGCTGGAAGAGAAGGTTTATCGCACTATTGAGATGTACAAGGCCGCTCGCGAAGGGCGCACGGCGGCGGAGCGTGATGCACAACGCTTGCGTGCGCAGCTTGAAGAGCGCGAGGAAGAGTTTGAGAACATGCGCCGCGAGATGATCCGCCTGCGCAAGGAGCGCGAAGAAGTCCGCGGCCGCGTGGAAAAAATGCTGAAGCAGATTGACGTAATCGCGGCGGAGCAGGCAGCGAGCTAGGCAGCCGCGACGCGGAACGCGACATCGAAGAAGTGCAGGCAGATCGCTGACGAAGTAAAAGAAGGTGCTCGAATGGCAACTGCGACCAAACAACCGCCCACCAAAGACGCCAACAATAACAGCGTCCGCGTGGAAATCTTCGACCAGCCCTACAACCTGCGCGGCTCCGATCCGGAATACATCCTGAAGCTGGCCGATTACGTGGACTCCAAAATGCGCGCCGTGGCCGAGCAGACCCACACCGTGGACACCTCGCGTGTTGCAGTGCTGGCGGCGCTGAACATTGCCGACGAACTCCAAAGCATGAGGCGCACCCAGGACAACGGTAGCTCGGAATACTCCAAGCGTGCGCAACATCTCTCCGATGCGTTGGATGAAGTGCTCAAGGACAAGGATAAAGAAAAAGACAAGAGCCAGCGCCGGGCGGGCTAATGTGCGCAGGTGCAGTCCACATCTATTTCTGATTTTTATTCTGGCGATTCCGCTTTTCGCCCAGCAAGAACCAATCTTCCAAACTCAATCCAACGTTGTGCTCGTACCCACGCTCGTTCGCGACCGCACGGGCGAACCCGTTTATGGATTGCAGGCAAAAAGTTTTGTTATTGAAGACAATGGCGTGGAGCAGGCTGTCCGTTTAGATGAGGCTGCCGCAGCGGAACCGCTCTCGCTGATGATCGCCATCCAGACGGGGCGAAAGGCCGAGCATGAATTTCCCAAGATTCGTGGCCTGAAAGACATGCTGGACCCGATTCTCGCTCAGGAAGGCAGCCAGATCGCCATTGTCACCTTCGACAGCCAAATCCAACTCGCGCAGGATTTCACAAGCGATGCGGGTCAGGTGGATCGTGCCCTACAAGACCTGCGCCCGGGCGATGACGGCGCAGTGATTCTCAATACGGTCAACTATTGCGTAGGCCTTCTGAACAAGCAGCCGGAAGCAAGGCACCGTGTTCTGCTCTTAATCAGCGAAAAGCGCGACTACGGCAGCCAGGCGGCCATCCTGGACCATGTAATTACGTTGATCGGCGCCAGCAACACAACGATTTATTCGCTGATTTTTTCTCCTGCGCATACAAGCGCGCTGCGAAGACTGCGCGCGCAGGACACCGAAGACGTCGGCGCTCCTCCTGTGGACATCATGGCTCTTTTGGATCTCGCGCGAGCCGCCATGAAAAAGAACTCTTCCAAAGCCATCGCCGAGCAGACTGGAGGCGAATACGAACTCTTCGATTCACGTAAAAATTTTGAAAGCCGCATGATTGATTTCACAAATCATCTGCACAGCCGCTATCTGCTGAGTTTTCAACCCAGTGATCCGCAGCCGGGGTTGCACCGCATCACCGTCCATCTTAGGCAGCCTGCCGATAACAGCGTTCTCGCACGAAGTACTTACTGGGCGCGAGGGCCGGGCACTGAGTGATTTGCAAACGGAGCGTGAATTTTCACACTTTCGTAATTTCCGCTGGCAAGCCAATTGCCATCTTTTTACCTTTGGGTACTTGCTAATCACAACGGTTTTGCCTAGCATCGGGAACTGAAGGCCGACCTGTTAGGTTGGTGATGGTAGCAACCGATTTTTGAACCAATGCCGAATGAACGGGGACTCGACTCGTAAAACGATCCGGTGTGCTGTTCCGCCATGCGGAAATGCCTGATGGGTCGCGGCGGGTTCCCACCGTGTAATGCGGGTTCATTCTCGGCCTACCACACGGCAAAGCGGGTCGGCTTTTACTCTTTTACGCCTCGCATGTCCTCAATGTTGTCATCCTGAGCGAAGTCAGATGATTCGCGCGCGAATCATCTGCGCAGTCGAAGGGTCCCTGCAATCTAGTTGAACTCGCCATTCTGACCGCAACGCCATCGGTTCCGCAGAAAGGCGGACAGCCGAGGGAGGCTGTCCCTACGCAACCGCTTCCTGCTAAACTGCACAGTGCGAATTTCGAACCGCCTGCATCCAATTAAATAAGTGTTTCCCACACTCTTTCATCTCGGAAGCTTCCGCGCGCCCACTTACGGATTTCTGGTCGCGCTCGGCGTGTTTGTCGGGCTCCTGATCAGCGTGAAATTTTCCGAACGCCAGGGAATCAACGGAGACCATGCGTGGAACTTCGGCATTACCACGGTGCTGGCCGGAATCGTGGGATCGAAAGCTCTTTACATTCTGGTGGACTGGCACTACTACGCGGCGAATCCGCGGGAAATTTTCAGTTGGGACACCATGCAGGCGGGCGGCGTTTTTTCCGGAGGGCTGCTGGCCGCATTTATCGCGGCCGCCTGGTACATCCACCGCTATCGCCTTCCCGCGCTTAGAATGTTCGACGCCTTCGCCCCGGGACTGGCGCTCGGCCACGCCATTGGCCGCGTGGGATGCTTCGCCGCCGGATGCTGCTTCGGCAAACCCACCAGTCATTTTTGGGGCGTCACATTTACCAATCCGCTGGCCAATTCCATTTCTGACACGCCGCTGGGTATTCCTCTCCAGCCAACCCAGCTTTTCGAGTCGGCGGTTGAACTGGCGAATTTCTTCATCCTCGCCTGGATGCTGAAGAACAAAAAGTTCGATGGTCAGGTACTTGCCGCGTATCTGATTTTGTATGGCATCGCCCGCTTCTTCCTTGAGTTCATCCGCAATGATCCCGGCCGCGGCGAATTTTTCGGAAACATCATGAGCGGCACACAGTTCATCGCATTGTGTCTGGTGCTGGCAGGAGGGTTTATCTGGTGGCTGCGTTCGGCGCCGAAACCTGCCACTGCCTGAATTTTCCCAGGGCCGCAAATCGGCTGAACCCCATACTTATGTCATCCTGAGCGGCGCAGCCGCGAAGGACCTTACGACAGCAAATCCCTCCGCTGCATTCTTCGGGACCAATTCCCCCAGTCAGCAGCGAAAGCGTTTACCGTCGTAAGGTCCTTCGAACCTGAAGGTTCTCAGGATGACATGGGGTAGAGGTATTTTCGGAGTGAGCGCCCCGAGGAAAATTCCCAGCATTCAATCCCTTCATACCATTCTCAGCTTTGTCGGGTATTCTTTCTTCGTAACACAGTAGAAGCTCAAAAATGCCCGACGCCTTCCCCATCTCGCTCGACGCAACGTCCGAAGATTCCGGCAAACGCATCGACCAGTTCCTCGCCGCGCATCTGCCGGAGACCAGCCGAGCCCGTGTGCAGCAACTGATCGCAGAACAGAAAGTCCTGGTCAACGACGCGGCGGCCAAAGCCTCGCTGCGTTTGCGCGGAGATGAACGAATCTCCGTCCTTGGCGCGTTCCAGCCTCCGCCCCTGCGCGCCATGGCCGAGGACATTCCGCTCGAAATTATTTACGAAGATGATGACCTGATCGTGGTCAACAAGCCAGCAGGAATGATGGTCCATGCCGGCGCCGGGGCCACGGAAGCCGAGCGGAACCGCGGAACACTGGTGAACGCGCTGTTGCATCGCTTCGGAAAATTGTCGGCGGTCGGCGGAGAATTGCGCCCCGGCATCGTGCACCGCCTCGATAAAGCCACCAGCGGCCTCATTATCGTGGCAAAAAATGACGAGGCGCATCGCCGCTTAGGCTCTCAATTTTCCGCCCGTGAAATTAAAAAGACCTATATTGCGCTGGTGCACGGAGCGTTGAAACAGGAGCGCGGCACCGTGAACAGCAGCATTAGTCGCGACCGCATACGGCGCGTTCGCATGACCACGCGATTGAAGGGCGGGCGCGACGCCATCACCCATTACAAGGTCGCTCGCCGGATTGACTCGCAGTTTGGCAAGTTCACGTTGCTGGAAGTGAAAATTGACACCGGCCGCACGCACCAGATCCGCGTTCACATGGCGTCGCTGGGCCATGCGGTTGTAGGCGATACGCTATACGGCGCGGCCCGCGAGTTGCGGCCCCATAAAGCAGCGTCGCGACAGACAATTTCGCTGGAACGGAATTTTCTGCATGCCGCGGCGCTGGAGTTTTCCCATCCCCGGACAGGACAAGCACTTTCGTTCGCCGCGCCCTGGCCGAAAGAGTTGAACGAGTTTTTGGCCAAGATGGAGAGTGGGTATAATGAAAGCAAGAATGAGGGCTCGTAGTATCAGTTTGGTTCTCGCGGGGCTGGCATGGCTCCTGTTGCCGGCGTGTGCGCAGACTTCCCCGGACAACCTGCCCGCCGCGCCCTCCGCCACGGTTCAGCAGGAGCAGCAGCAGGCCCGTGCGAAAGCGCAAGCGGCACAAGCAGCTGCCGCCGTCCAGCAGGCGAAAGATCAAGCCGCGCAGCAGGCCAAAGAGGACGATGCAAAAGCCGCGGCTGCGAAAAGCGCCTCCTCAACAGACTCGAACGGCTCAGCTTCCGTAGCGCCAACGAACAACGCCCAAGCCCCGCAAAAATCCGCCGATCACGGCGTGGATGGCTCTCTTCTCGAAGCCGGCGACGGAACATCTTCCGACACCACCATCATCCGCAAGGTCAACGAAGTCAATTGGGTTTTCACCGTGATGGACAGACACGGCCGTTATGTGAAGGACCTGAAAAAGGAAGATTTCAGCGTTCTCGACAACAACCGTCCAGTGAACCGGATTCGCAGCTTCCAGAATGAAACCGATCTTCCACTGCAAGTCGGCTTGCTGATTGACGCCAGCAATTCCATCCGCGAACGCTTTAAGTTCGAGCAGGAATCTGCGATTGAATTTTTGAATGACACCATCCGGCGAAAATACGACAAGGCTTTCGTCATCGGCTTCGACGTTGCGCCCGAGGTTACACAGGATTTCACCGATGATGCGCAGGCCCTTTCGCAGGGGATTCGCGTGCTGCGCCCCGGCGGAGGCACCGCCCTTTTTGACG
>JANWKU010000038.1 GCA_025451215.1 Terriglobales bacterium | reverse complement strand
GAACGGACGGATATATGGGCACGAACTTGAAAATGCGAGATCACGGGGCTGGCAGAGGCGAGCCTTTGGGGAGAAGCGAAATGCGAAAGCAATTGGTAACGGTTTTCATCCTGCTGCTGATTTCCAGTGTTATAGCGGCAGCTGAGACGGGGAACGCAACGGGCAAACGCGCCACTCTGCAAAGAGTGAACGTGGTGGCGGCAAGCGGCGGGACGAGCGTCGAAGTAACGGCGCAAGGCCAGGTCGCGCCCAGCATGACCACGCTCGACAACCCGGCACGTATTGTGCTCGATCTGCCCGGCGCGGCACTGGCAACTTCGCAGAGCCGCATTCTGGTGGACCGCGACGGGATCAAAGACATCCGCGTGGGAGTGGACGGTCTTGTGCCGCCCACCAGCCGGATCGTGGTTGATCTGTCGGAGCCGTGCACCTACGAACTCGTACACGGTGCCGGCAACCGCATCGCGCTGCACCTTCATACGGCCGCGCAAATGGCTGCGATGAAGGCTCCGGTAGCGCCCGTTTCCGCTACCGTAGCGCCCGCGCTACAGGCAAAAGCGGCGGTCACCGCGGCCAACAATGCACCGGTTGCCAAGCTGGCCGATGCTTCGGCTTCTAATTTTGTAGTGGTCGAGCCGTCGTATAAGCCCAAGCAAAACGAGCCCGTCAAAGAGGCTACCGCGAATCCTGCAGATCGCGCGGCGGTTGCTGCCACGCGTTTTGTCGAGAAACCGGACGCCGACTTGTTGCTCGCGGCCAGCGCCACACAGGCTGAAAATACCGCGCCGCAACCCGCCGTCAATTTGGCAGCCGAACAAAGAGCCAAAATGCAGGCCCAACCGGAAAAGACTGGCGCCCACTATACCGGCGAACCGATTTCCGTGAACCTGAAAGACGTGGATTTGAAAGACTTCTTCCGCCTTATCCACGAGATCAGCGGATTGAACGTTGTGCTTGATCCCCAAGTGAAAGGCACGCTGACGATCGTGCTCGACGATGTGCCGTGGGACCAGGCATTGGACATCGTTCTGAAGAACAATGATCTTGCCCGTCAACTCGAAGGCAATGTGCTGCGTATTGCGACGGTAGCAACCCTGCGCAAGGAAGCTGAAGACCGCCGCGCTCAGGAAGAAGCGGAATCTCTGGCCGTAAGCAAGGTCACAGTCACGCGATTCCTTAGCTATGCCCATTCAAAAGATGTCGTTCCCACGCTCAAGAAATTCCTTACCCAACGTGGCGACGTTATTTCTGATGATCGCACCAATGCTTTGATCATCTCTGATATCCCGAGCGTGATTCCCGGAATTGACAACCTGATCCGTCAGCTTGATCGCAAGACTCAGGAAGTTGAAATCGAAGCACGCGTAGTCGCGGCCACCCGCAGTTTTGCACGGGACATCGGCACTCAATTCGGTTTCGGCTTCGGTAATGCCGCCACTGCTATCGGCGGCGCCAGTTCGGTAGGCACATCTCCGGTGGGAAGCTTCGGTCTGGCTCCCTTCTACCCCGTTGTTGGAACCACTGCCCCTACGGCGTCAACTCTGTCTCAAATACCCTTGTTCTCAAACCTCGCTTCTACTTCTCCGACCAGTGGCCTTACCTTCATGAATCGGAGCGCGAGCGTGCAGGTGGATGCGATTATCACGATGGCGGAATCGAGAGGGTTGCTCAAAGTCCTTTCCCGTCCTCGCGTGGTAACGCAAAACAATATCTCAGCCGTAGTGAAGCAAGGTGTACGTGTTCCCATCGTGACCCAGGCGCAGTTGGGCGGTCCTCCGACGGTGACCTATGTCGACGCTTTCCTGCGCTTGACTGTGATTCCACAAATTACCTCGGAAGGAACCATCTTCCTGAACGTGGACGTGGAGAATACAACTCCTGACTTCAGCCATGCGATTCAGGGCAATCCGGAGTTGCTCACTCAGCAGGCCACAACGCAAGTGCTTGTCACCGATGGCGGTACGGTCGTGATCGGCGGCGTGGTGCAGACACAGAACTCGACGCAGGTTGATCAGGTGCCTTTGCTCGGAAACATTCCGTACCTCGGCAACCTGTTCAAACACACGCAGGTAACCACTTCAAACCAGGAGCTGCTTTTCTTCATCACTCCTCGCGTCATCCAGACATAGTTGAACAGTTAGCAGTAAGACGGCCCGCCGGTTTCTTGCACAAAGAACCGGCGGTTTCGTTTTTGGCGCATCTGCGCGCCAAACAATTGCTACACTTTCCTAATGCAATACAAGCGCAGACAAGCCACACTACGTGGTCTTTTGGCGTCGAACCGTCTTGACGCTCTGCTGGTCACGCGTCTTCCCAACATCCGTTATCTCTGTGGTTTCACCGGAAGTGCCGCTGCCATGCTCGTAACCGAGCGCAATTGTTGTTTTTTTACGGATGGGCGTTACACCGAACAGGCTAAAGCAGAGGTGCAAGGTACGAAAATTATCGTGGACCGTAAGTCGCCATTGCTTTTGGCGGTGGAATGGCTCAAGAAGAACCCTGAACGAGGTGGCCGCTGGTCGCTGGGAGTAGAAGCCGAGTATTTGACCCTTGCAGCCTGCCGGCGGATGAAAGCAAATTTGCCTTCCCATTTGAGATTGAAATTCGCACCTCCACTGATAGAACGCGCACGGATGGTCAAAGATACGGAAGAGATCCAGCGCATCCGGAAAGCTGTCGCCATGGGGGCGCGTCTTTTCGATCAAACTCTGCCCACGATGCGCCCGGGCGTGAAGGAAATTGAGGTCGCTGCGGTTATGGAACATAGCGCCTACAATGCTGGGGCGGAAGGAATGTCATTTCCTACGATCATCGCTTCCGGTGCGCGCTCTGCGCTCCCACACGGAAGGGCCTCGCAGTCGGCACTACCAGTCAGCGGGTTCGTGGTCTGTGATTTCGGTGTTATACTCGCTGGTTACTGTTCGGATCAGACCCGGACTGTGGCACTTGGTCGGACTTCTTCAGAAGCCCGGCATGCTTATGAAGCGGTGAAAGAAGCGCAACAAGCCGCGATTGACGCAGTGCGGCCTGGAACTAGTGTTTCCGAGCCCGATGAAGTCGGGCGTAAGCTCCTGAAGAAACAAGGGTTGGCGCGATACTTTACCCATTCCACCGGGCACGGCGTGGGTTTGGAAATCCACGAAGACCCTCGTTTGGCGGCCGGTCAAAACGAGATTTTTCGTCCCGGCATGGTGGTCACCATTGAGCCGGGGGTTTATCTGCCGGGGAAGTTTGGGGTAAGGATCGAAGACATGGTGTTGGTGACCGAGAATGGGTGTGAAGTTCTAACGCCCACCAGCAAGGAATTGTTGGAAATTTGAGTCCTGTATTTACCTGAAGAGCGCAGTCAATTAGATCCGAGTCAAGCGTTTCCAGTCTACTTTGCATGAATCAAAAAGAGATCAAGGAACTCATAGAGTTCTTAAAGGAACAAGACATTGCCGAGTTCGAGTTGGAGCGCGGTGACGTTAAAGTGCGAATCAAGCGGGCTGTGCCGGGAATGGTCCCGGCCCATGATCTCCGGGCGCACGTCGCAGTTCCGGAACCACTGACAAAGGCGAGTGCGGAGCAATCTGCGGCTGTGGCTGCTCCCGTTCCGGCCCCGGTCGAAGTCCCCAGCGCGCCGCCAGAAAAGCTGCACAGTGTGCTCTCGCCCATCGTAGGAACCTTTTATGAATCGCCCTCGCCGGGATCGCCTCCTTTCGTGAAACCGGGAGATGTGGTTGAGGTTGGCCAGCTTCTGTGCATTGTGGAAGCCATGAAACTGATGAACGAGATTGAGTCTGACGTGGCTGGGGAGATCGTAAAAAAATTCCTTAACAATGGCCAGCCAATTGAGTACGGCCAGGAGCTGTTTACCATACGGCCGCGTACTTAACCGATTTCCGAATGACCATCTGGTCTCCGAGTGCATAACCTGAATGTTTAAGAAGATATTGATTGCAAACCGCGGGGAAATTGCCCTGCGAATCATATGCGCGTGTAAAGAGCTGGGCATCCGCACGGTCGCCATTTACAGCGAAGCCGACCGCAATTCACTGCATGTCCGCTTTGCCGATGAGGCGATCTGCATTGGCCCGCCGCAGCTTTCGCAAAGCTACTTAAATATTCCAGCGGTCATCAGCGCGGCGGAAATCGCCAACGTGGACGCAATCCATCCAGGCTATGGACTACTCGCGGAAAACGCTAACTTCGCGGAAGTCTGCGAAACCTGCAACATCAAGTTCATTGGCCCGCCTCCTGAAGTAATGCGCCTTATGGGAGAAAAAGAAAAGGCGCGTGCGGCCATGAAGAAGGCTGGGGTTCCCATCCTGCCCGGGTCTGAAGGGATATTAGGCAGTGATGCAGAAGCGATGGAATGGGCTGAGCAAGTAGGTTTTCCCGTCATTATTAAAGCTTCAGCCGGCGGTGGGGGCCGCGGCATGCGGATCGTCCGGAGCAAGGAAGAACTTCCCGCATTGTTCAAGGCGGCCTCATCGGAAGCAGCGGCGGCCTTCGGCAACGGCGATCTTTACATGGAGAAGTACGTAGAGAATCCCCGGCATATTGAGTTTCAGGTTTTGGCCGACCAGCATGGAAATGTTGTAAGTCTGGGAGAACGTGAATGCTCGATCCAGCGCCGCCACCAAAAGCTGCTGGAAGAATCGCCCTCCACGCAGGTGACGCCTGAATTGCGTGCGGAGATTGGCGGCATCCTCAGCAAAACCCTTTCCGGAATCGGCTACATGAATGCCGGGACCATTGAGTTCCTTATGGATCGGGAGCGCAAACTTTATTTCATTGAGATGAACACGCGCATTCAAGTCGAGCATCCAGTCACGGAAATGGTCACCGACGTAGACTTGGTAAAGAGTCAAATTATGATTGCCGCCGATGCTCGCCTGCAGGACGTTTTGCAGGGCCCGGTTGTGTCCCGCGGTCATGCAATTGAGTGCCGCATCAACGCGGAGCATCCGGAAAAATTCACTCCGTCGGCAGGGAAGATTACCGTGTTTAATCCGCCGGGTGGCACGGGTGTTCGCATTGACACCGCTGCTTATGCCGAGGGAGTTATTCCGCCGTACTACGACTCGTTGATCGCCAAGCTCATCGTCCGCGGCAAAGATCGTCCTGAGGCCATTTCGCGCATGCAGCGCGCTCTAGGAATGTTCGTGGTCGAGGGAATTCACACCACGATCCCGTTGCACCGCCGAATCCTCGCTGCCCCGGAATTCCTCGTAGGCAATACCGATACTGGCTTCATTGAACGATTTCTGGCTGCGAGCAAGGAACTTGCTGCCCAGGCCAAATCCTGACGCCTTCCATGTTTCTGCTTCCAAAGTTGTACGCCATCGTGGATGCAGCCTGTTTTTCTGAGTCGGATCAACTTTACAAATTTGCGCAGGAACTCATTGCTGGCGGCGCGACATTCCTGCAATACCGCAATAAAAATGGGAGCGTTCGTGTCGTGATGGAGCAGGCATTGGAATTAAGACGCATTGCGGGGACCTCTGTCCGACTCATCATGAATGATCGCGCGGATTTGTGTCTGGCCGCCGGGTTCGATGGATGTCACGTCGGCCAAGATGATCTTTCCGTAGAAGCGGTGCGCGGAATTATTGGGAACGACAGGATCGTGGGTCTTTCCACGCACAACGCGGAACAAGTGAAACAAGCGGATGAATCCTCGGCGGATTATGTCGCCGTGGGGCCGGTTTTTTTGACGGCGAGCAAGGCGAATCCCGATCCGGTAATTGGATTAGAAGGATTGCGTAGGGCGCGCGTTCTCACACGCAAACCGCTCGTGGCAATCGGCGGAATTACACGCGCGAATTGCTGCGAAGCTGTCGAAGCAGGAGCTGATTCGGTTGCCGTAATTGGTGATTTAACGCGCTGGCCAACTCAAGCGGTAGAAGAATTCCATGCTTTATTGGCTTAGCTGCTCTCCAGGCGTGCTGATCGATTCATCGTTGTTTTCCACACCTAAGCAAGCAATTGGATTTGCTATTCCTTGGGAAGAGAGCTATTTGGATTCTGGATAGGCACTGGTTTGATTTTGATTTCGTGAGGGAGCTGCGATCTCTTGAGAAACCCCTTGATTTCTCCCCAGCCATTCTTTTGTGAATAACTGATTTTTATATACGGCCTCGCGCCGTCGGTAGGCATGAACGGGGTTTCCAAATAGCGACGTTCATCTTCGCCAAGCTCTCTCGCACTTCCGTCTGCATTCACATAGATGTAGGGATAAGGGATGGCACGGGCCTCACTTGTTTGAACAAACGGACGGCCCTTTGAGGTTTCTTTCGGCGACAATCACCACTTTCTGGGATTACATCCCATTTTTCTGCTCAAAAGGCTTCTGCAAATAGCGCCGCGCTTCATCTAACGCGCCTTGCGTATTGTCTTTAGTCTGCAAGGCTTGGCGATATTCGTTGGTAGCGCGCTCTCGCTGTCCCGTCACGTCAAAAATTTTGCCCAACTGCACGTGGCACCAAACCTCGGTCCATCGAGGCTCTCCATCTCCATTCAGGGAATCGCGATATGCATTTGCGGCTGCCTGATAGTTGTGCTGCGAGTAGAACACTTCGGCGATCCGGTAATGCGCCAGCGAGCTGTTTTTGTTGATGTCCAGGGCCTTATTGAATTGCTCCAGCGCACCCGCCAAGTCTCCCTGTTGCACCATATCCTGACCGCGTTGAATGGAAGAGCGGAGTTTGACGTCAGCGGAATTCTTCAGAACATCGTCGTTGGGATCCACCGTGATTTTTCGGGGACGTCCGAAAGTTTCAATAGAAAAAGCGGAATTTGTCCCCACCACGTCAATGCGCTTTTCTTCCGTCTTGCCGTCAGTGTCAATTCTGAGATCAATCGGCATACGGAAAAGATCCAGGTCTTGGGTAATCTGACCGACAACGCGGAAGCCCTTGTTATCGCCTAGGCGGTAAATAGTGTACTTGGCGTTGAATTCCGGCGCGCCGGTCGAATCCAGCCATTGAGTAAAGAACCAACGCAGTTGGTCACCGTAAATCTGTTCAGCGAGGGCCTGGAAATCTGCTGCGGTGGCCGATTTACCCGCAAAATTGGTGGCAAAGGTGCGCATGGTCTGGTTGAACTTCTGATCTCCCATCACCCAGCGCAACATGTGCAGGATCATCGCGCCCTTGTCGGTTTCGAGGGACTGAAATTCGGGAGAAAACATGTCCAGCTTGGCGGCGCTTCCGAGCGGCACCGTGTCATAAGACAGCGCGCCTACGGACATGTCTTTCACGGCTTCTTCCAATGCAGCGGGGCCGGCGGCTTGCTCAATGTATAAAGCTTCTGAGTAGCGCGCGAACCCGTCACACAGCCACCAGTCAGTCCGCGAAGCAGGGCTTACGGAGACACCCCACCATTGATGCGCAATGCTGTTTGCCAATAGCCGGTAATTCACTTTTGGAGTAACGGTGCGATTGGCGATCGCTGCAACATCCGGGGCCCAAGTCATAGGCACGGTATCGTCCGGCAACTCTACCACTCGCAGTGTGGTGGAGGGCGCGGGGCCGTATAGCGTCACGAAATATGTGAACTCTTTAATGGCAGCGTCCGCATATTCCGAAGCGAGCGATTGGTGCGACGGTTTGAAGAAAACGTGCAGGTTCACACCCGCTTCGTCAGTTTTGTATTCCTGAAATATTCCCGCCACGATGGTTCCGGGAAAACTTGGCTTGTCGCATACGAAGGTAAAAGTCTTGGTCAGGGCGCCAGTTGACGCCCCTTTTTTAGAAGGCGTATTGCTCTCGGTTTCCGTTCCACTGCCTATGACCAGCATGTGCGCCGGGACGGTAATACTGATGGTGGAAGTGAAGCGGTTGATGCCATATCCATTGACGGGAAACCATCGTCCCGCATAGAGCAGATAGCTGGTGTCATCATCAATATTGGCTAGCTTCAACCCTTGCACCGGACTCTCCTCCGCTGAATCAAGTTCGCCCGTATATTCAAAGGTGAGGCTGGTGGACGCATCTTTTGGCAGCGTGGCGGGAAGCTCAACCCTTACGGTGGAATTTTGCGCGATGCGTTCAGCCTGAAGCGGCTTGTTGTTGGCGTCAACAACCTTGGTGACGCGTAGCGCGTTGTGCAATTCAAAGCTTACCGAATCCAAGTCTTCCAGGGCGGTGAAGGTGACTTTCGCGCGGGCCGTGATCTGAT
>JANWKU010000037.1 GCA_025451215.1 Terriglobales bacterium | reverse complement strand
TTCCATCGTGTGTTGCGTAGGGTTTGTTGGTTGCCAGGGTCCCTCCACTTCGCGACGACAAACGACGTCGCCGCTGCGGTCGGGATGACAGATATTTTCGGGCGAGGAAGGTGGTCCTGTAGATTCGTTTGGGGCGCGAAATGCGGTGAGAAAAAACGTTTGCGGGGCAAGCCCGCGCCATATTTGGGAGAGAAGCTCAGGATAACCTCCGGCTGGTCGACGACTCGCTCAGAAACTCTTCTCTCGCTTCCTACAAAGGCGATCGTTGGAGCCTGACGTTCATGGCTGCCAGCGCACACATACAATATTGGGCACATTTTGTGCCTTTAGCACTAGTGGCCCATAGCTATACGCGTGTCCACCTGCGAGGCTTTTGGTTATGGTCTCGGCAATTTTTCGATGGGGAGACGCGTCCATGAGCTTTCTAACGAGGGCCATGGTGGCTGCTTTTTTAGTCAGCGCACTGCTTTGCGGGGCGCGAGCGCAGGCTCCGGTGCAAACGTCAACCCAGGCGACAGCACAGCCGCCGGACGCGGACGTTTATTCTGTTCGTGATGCCGCCGCTGCAGGAGACGCGCAGGCGGAGTTCGCCCTGGGGAACCAATATTTTAACGGTGCCGGCGTTCCTCAAGACTACAGTCAGGCGCTCTTCTGGTTTACGAAGTCCGCGAACCAGGGATTTGCGGCGGCGCAAAATCAACTGGGCTACATGTACCAACATAAGTTTGGGGTGCCGCGGGATTACAAGCGTGCCATGGCGTACTACCGTTCCGCAGCGAAGCAGGGCTATGCGCTGGGGCAATATAACGTGGGCGGCATGTTCGAGAATGGGGTAGGCGTCAAGCGTGATTACAAACAGGCCTTTGATTGGTACCACAAAGCAGCGGACCAAAATCTGCCGCAGGCGGAAAAACAAGTTGGGTACTTTTACCAGTGCGGATATGGAGTGAAGCAGGACTACGCTCAAGCGCATAGCTGGTATCTCCGCGCGGCGGGACACGGCAACTTCGACGCTGAAAACCAGTTAGGATTCTTCGCTGAAGAAGGATGGGGCCAGCCGAAGAATTACGCCGAGGCGCTTGCCTGGTTTTACAAAGCCGCGGAACATGGCAGCAACGACGCTGAGGAAAACATCGGCTATCTTTTTCAAAATGGTCTCGGCGTGCAAACCGATTTTGCCAAGGCCATGGCTTGGTACGTGGAAGCAGCGGCGCATGGCAATAGCAACGCAGAAAATCAGATTGGTTGGATGTATCAGTTCGGCCAAGGCGTAAAGCCCGACGACGCCAGAGCGGTGACCTGGTACCGCATGTCCGCGGAACTGGGCAATCGGCGCGGGGCCAGCAATCTGGACGCTTTTAAAAATGTGCTCAAGATTCGCGGGCCGGGAAATTGGCGCGCCGCCAACACCAGCGTCACGGATGCTGACATCGCTCGCGCACAGCGCTGGGCCAACATCCAGGACCTTCAGCGCCGCATTGCGGGATTGGAAGGCGACGCCCAAGACCAGGACGATCTTGCGTACCAACTCGAACATACCGGAAAAGGAAAAAACGACGCGCTCACCAAGCTATTCAATGCGGCCGGCAGCGTCCCCGCCGTGAAGTACCATGCCGAGGCGGGAAAGTATCGCGCCGAAGCGGCGGGCCTGCGCGAGGAACTGGCTGAACTCGAAAACCAACCCCAACCGATTGCCAGCCTTCCTACTCTCTAACGTTTTTTCCAACTCGCGGGCCGGAACGAGGTTTCACACTTTCCCGAGACTGCGTTTCAAACGGTTTACGGGTCCTTCCCGTATGACGGGCAAACCGGAAGTAATCCGCGATCCTGATTAACGCGCGCGGTTACGGACAAAGTGGGACGATCTCAGTGTTGTGTCCACCCCTTGAAACCATCGCATAGACAGTACAAGTGGGGCCTAGTACCTCACTGTTCCGATTGCGCGATCTGCCAGGATTCTAAAAAAGAATTGAAATTGTTCGCTTGACGGAAGGCACACACGGCGGTACACAGAAAAATGGAGGTGGCAATCATGAAAATTGTAGTGATCGGCGGCAGTGGACTGATCGGATCAAAACTGGTTCCCAAGTTGCGCGAGCGCGGGCACGAGGCAATCGCGGCGTCACCCCAATCGGGTGTGAACTCTATCACCGGTGCGGGCCTTGCCGAAGCGCTGAAGGGTGCGTCGGTGGTGGTGGATGTAACGAACTCGCCTTCCTGGGAGGACGCGGCGGTGATGACGTTTTTCGAGACATCAACCCGCAACCTGCTCGCGTATGGAGCGGCCGCAGGCGTAAAGCACCATGTTGCGTTGTCGGTTGTGGGAACGGAACGCCTGCTGGCAAGCGGATTTTTCCGCGCAAAAATGGCCCAGGAGAGCTTGATCAAAGCCGGCGCGATTCCGTACACAATTGTCCGCGCGACGCAGTTCTTCGAATTCGTCAAAGGCATCGCGGATTTCTCCACCGAGGGCAACAAAGTGCGGCTGTCAACCGCGCTCATCCAGCCCATGGCGGCAGACGACGTTGCCAGCGCGGTGGGGCGGATCGCGACGGGCTCGCCAAGGAACGGCATCGTTGAAGTAGGGGGGCCAGAAAAGTTTCGTCTCGATGAACTCGTCCGGAAAAGTCTGGCGGCAAACAAGGATCCGCGCGAGGTGGTAACCGACCCGAAGGCGCGTTACTACGGTATCGAGTTGAGCGAGAGGGCCCTGGTTCCCAACGATGACGCGCAGCTCAGCGAGACACGTTTCGAAACCTGGCTGACTCAGCCCGCGGCGAAAGCAGCGGGGGGCTCACACTAGTGGATCTGTCGAAGAGAGGCCGGTTTGCGTGAACCGGCCTCCTTCAAACAAAAGGTTAATTTATGACGAATGCGAAACTAGCCTTGATGCTGGTTTGTCTGATGGCTATCCCGCTGGAACCCAAAGATGCGAAAGTTACGCCGCTCATGTCGAAAGACCTGACGGACTTTCCTGGCAAGGAAGGGCTGATGATCACGGTTGAGTATCCGCCGGGCGCGTCGGATCCAATCCATCGCCACAACGCACATGCGTTTGTTTATGTGCTTGAGGGCTCGATCGTGATGCAGGTGAGGGGCGGAAAAGAAGTGACGCTGACACCAGGCGAGACCTTTTATGAAGGCCCCACGGATGTTCACGTCGTGGGGAGAAACGCCAGCCAAACCAAACCGGCAAAGTTCGTAGTGTTCCTGGTTAAAGACAAAGGCGCCCCCATCTTGGTGCCGGCGAATTGAATCAAAGACTGTAAGAATTGGCCCGACTGGTACGCGGAGGATACGCGGCCAGGTGTTGGCAAGGCGGCCGGGAGAATTATGGCGGGACAACACGCACTCCCGACTTAGATCCCAGTCAAGCTGGCTGGAGCTTAGTGTTGCTTCCACCCATTGAATCCACCCGACAAATCGGGAATTGACCTGTTGCAACAGAACAGTTAGCATCCCGCTCAAGTCCGGTTACACCTTAAAAACACCGGACGGAGGTGATCCGTGAACGTCGCGACGCGACTGCGTTATCTGCGTGCAGCTTTAATTTTCGTCGGCCTGATTTTTGTTTTCGGGGTATATCCGCTCATGATGGCCTTGTGGCCTTCTGGTTGGCGCTGGCAGCCCAATCAACCCGAGTACGAACAAATGATACTCGGCGTCTATGCAACTCTGGGCGTGTTTTTGCTCATTGCTTCTCGAAATCCTCTGCAGCACCGCAGCCTGATCTGGTTCACTGTTTGGTCGAGTCTTGTTCATGCAGGCATTATGGCCGTACAGGCATTCAATGCTCCTGCCGAACATGGCCATCTTTTGGGAGACATTCCTGCACTAATCATCGTGGCGGTTCTTCTCGCTGTTTTGACGCCCCGTGGTGTTGTCGCAGAAAAAGCGTGAGGTTACTCAACTCCTGAATGGTTACCAGCCACAACATTTCCGTTTGCCCAACTTCCAAGATGGATCCTTGTCAAGAGGCGAAAAGCTCTCCTGACCCGCCTGGGAGGGGCGCGGGTGTAAAAACTTTCCAGTTCTTCGCCGCGTGTGTTGGCCTCTCGGCGGTGGTTCTTCTTTGAAAGAGAATCAGACTTCCATTTGCCGGCGCAGCGCCTTCATCCAGCGATCTAAATCTAAACGCGTGGCGGGAAGTGATCCTTCGGAATAAAGAGCGCCAGTGCTATTTTTAACGCAGTAGCTGATGGTTTTTTTGTGCACCTCCAGTCCGATGTAATACAGAGGTTCCATGGGGGAGCGTTCTTGGTGTTCTGAACCAGCGAGCAGCTGAGTTCAGCTTTCTTTACACCAGGCGCTCCTCCCTTGACCCACACATTCAAACTAACCGGGAGTTGGCGGCGCTCAAATACTAATTCGCGGCTAGAGCGCTCAGGTCGGTTAGAATGCGACCGCTGGCGCAGGCCAGAGCTGCCAAATTGCGTGGTGCAATTCCAGGAGTCCGACATGGTCGTTGTGACAGGGGCAACGGGACGTACCGGGCGAAGAGTTGCGGAAGTGTTGCTGGCAAAAGGCGAAAAGGTTCGCGCCCTTGGACGAGATGCGAAAAAGCTCGCACCGCTGGTGGGGCTAGGTGCGGAACCTTTCGTCGGCAGGGTGGGAGACGTTCCGTACTTGATGGCGGCTTTTGCCGACGCGGACGCAGTCTACCTGCTTCTTCCCGAGGACATGTCACAACCGGATTTAAGTGCGCATCAAGAACGGGTTTCCGATTACTACGCCGCGGCAATTGCAAACGCCCATGTGCGATTCGCGGTCAATTTAAGCAGTATTGGCGCTCAACACGCGAAAGGAACCGGTCCCATCGTCGGCTTGCACAATCAGGAACAAAAGCTGGGTCGAATCGCCGGGCTCAATGTCTTGCACCTGCGGGCAGCGTATTTCATGGAGAATCTATTCATGAGCATGGCGCCATTGCGGGCGACGGGCACATTGCCCGGTGGAATGCGGGCTGATGTACCAATGCCATGGATAGCCACTAAAGATATCGGAACTTATGCGGCCACTCGCCTAGCGGCGCGCGATTTTTCCGGCAGTTCGATACAGGAACTGCACGGGCGACGGGATATTTCGATGAACGAGGCGGCGTCCATTGTGGGCAAGGCGATCGGCAAGACCGGAATTCGCTATGTGCAAGTGCCGAGCCCAATCCTTGAGTCGGACCTTCGGAAGATGGGATTGCCGGATAAAACCGCAAAACTAATTATTGAAATGTGGGAAGGCGCGAATGCGGGTCTCATCGTGCCCCAAGAAGCACGGTCGGCGAGAAACACCACACCTACTTCGCTGGAATCGTTCGTCAGCGAAGTCTTCGTTCCGGCGTATATGCAAACGGTCTGAGGACGGTCCAGTCCGTTGCAAAGCTGAGTATTCATGGTCTTAACCGAAGCAGCGGGGCTTAATGCTCCGGACCTGCGACTTGTGTTAGGCTCTTCGGTATCCGCCGACGGAATTCGTCGTCCCAGCCGACGCAAGAACAATCCTCCCCAGGTCCAGAGACGCAGGAGCCGAAGGCTGCCCCCAAGAAGGGGTGTTTTGCGGCTTGGGAACAGCCCAAACTGTTCGCAGAAGAAGTTCGCGCGGCTTCCGATCGCTGCGGTAGGGTTCTTCAAAAAGGAGGCGTTATGAAGCTGACAGGGAAAAAGGCGCTGATCACCGGCGGTAATAGTGGCATCGGTCTGGCTACTGCCCGACTTTTCATTGCGGAAGGCGCAAAGGTGGCCATTACAGGTCGCGATCAAAAGACGCTCGATGAAGCGGTGGCAGAACTTGGACCACGCGCTTGTGGCTACCGTGCAGACATCACGGTTGCGGAGGACCGCGTGCGGCTCTTCGCAGGGCTGGCCAAGGATTTCGAGAAACTCGACATCGTGTTTGCCAACGCCGGCATCTCCGGCCGGACGCCTACCGGCTCGACCGACGAAGCCATTTTCGAGAAGGTGATCCACGCCGATCTTAACGGAGCTTTCTTTACCGTCAATTCCGCGGCGCCGCTGCTGAACGACAACGGCAGCATCATTTTCAATGGGTCGGTACACAATTATCTGGGCCAGCCAGGTGTGGCCGCATACGCAGCCGCAAAGGGTGGTCTGGTGTCGATGGCGCGAGTGATTGCCGCAGACCTGGCGCCGCGCAAGATTCGTGTGAATGTCGTCGCACCGGGCTCGATTAAGACTCCTATTTGGAAGCGCGGAGCCCGCGCCGCGATGTCCACAGACGCGTCCGACAAAGAAGCAAAGTTCTTCTCATCTGTAGTTCCGCTGGGCCGCTGGGGTGAGCCGGAAGAAATTGCAAAAGCCGTGCTATTCCTTGCCTCGGAGGATTCCTCCTACGTCAACGCGGTCGAGTTGATGGTGGATGGAGGTCTCACGGGTGCGCAGTTTGGAGCGCCCATTCTTCGCCATTGACAACAGAGAATTCCACCACAGTGAGGCGTGTAGGAGAAGAATTTCAATGTTATCCCAGTCTCGGACGTCGATCGCGCGAAGGAGTTTTACACGAGACTCGGGTGGCGACTCGACGCCGAGTACGACAACAGCAAAGACTTGCGCGTGATTCAGTTCGCGCCGCCTGGCTCCGGCTGCTCGGTCATCTTCGGCAAGAATGTCACCGGAGCGGATCCCGGCTTGGCCCAAGGTCGTTATTTGATCGTCGATGACATCGAGGCCGCGCGGAAGAATCTGCGACGTCACGGCGTTGAGTTCAGCGAAACGACGCGGGTTCCTGGAGGAATCATGAGCGCCGCAACGAGCCCTGTTTCCGTCGGGTGCGAATCGGAACTTCTTGGGCAAACTGTCGTTGTAATCGGCGATAGCGCCGGCATTGGGTTTGAAACGACCCGACGAGCGGGCGCTGAGGGGGCCAAGCTGATCCACACCGGGCGAAATCCCAGACGACCTCCGACGGTTCCGGCGGCCCGCTCTTCAACGATCAGAGCCAGATCATGGGAATCAACTCCGCAATGGCATGCGACTTCGGCAGTGTCTTCATCCAGCGGTCTAAATCTAGACGTGTGGCGGGAAGTGATCCTTCGGAATAAAGAGCACCACTGGTATTTTCACGCAGTAACTTATGGTTCTCTTTTGCACATCCAGTCCGATATACGACATAGTTTGCATGGGGGAGTCTCCTTGGTGTTCTGAATCAGCGAGTAGCTGAGTTCAGCTTTTTATACACCAAGCGCTCCTCCCTCGACCTATCCATTCAAACAAATCGGGACCTAGACTACCGTAGCCTGACGAACGGAGTAGAATGAAATGAATTCCCGATGCCCTACGAGCCAGTTTTTGAAATCACAAGCAAGCCATATGAGTGGTGGTTTCCCGCCTTTGGTCCGATTTTTCTAGCAATCGGAGTCGTGTTCGTAAAATTCGGACCAAGGCTAGACCGCAACAGAAATGGGAAATCCTTCGGAGTAAGCTTCGTAATTTCGCCAAAGCTTCTCGGCTGGTTTTTTGTGATTTTTGCCTCGTTCTGGACTTTGGTCGCTTTTGGTTCTACGTATTTCTCGTACCGAGAACTAGTACAGGCGTATCGGACAGGCAAGTATTCCGTCGTCGAAGGAATTGTCGAAGATTTTCATCCGATGCCCTAGGAGGGGCAGCAAAGCGAGTGCTTCCGTGTCGAAAAGGAAAAGTTTTGTTATTCGGACTACGAGGTATCGCCTGGGTTTAATCAGTCTGCATCTCATGGCGGTCCCATACGCGCCGGGCTTCCGGTCCGTATCGCCTACTACGAGGATGAGAATTTTCAGGGGCAGATTCTCCGATTAGAAATCCGTGCCGATAGCCTACCGCCACAAGCAGAGCGCACCGCTTACACGAAAAATGCCGAGCAACAATGGCAGCGCTGGGTCCAAGAAGACCCCGCAAATGACAGATTTCAATTAGGCTTTTCGCTTGCCGCGCTCGTGATTTCTCTTTGCTGGACACTCGACTGGAAACATTTCATCCGATATTGGGTCCCGAGTGGCCCACCCTACTCCAGAGTGGTGACAGTGGTTTTTCGAGGCTTTTTCTTCGCCTGTCTTGTTGGTTCCAGTATTCAATTTGTGCGGGTCATTTCTCAGAAGCAACGCAGCATCATCGAGTTTGAGAAAGCTGCGCTATATAGCCTCTTTTGGCTTAGCTTTTTCCTCATCATCGACCTCATTCTGCGCTGGCGATTGCACCTAAGAACTCGGTCAGCAGGTGACCCGTCGCAGTCGACGTAAACTTGAGAGTCAGCGCCTGATTACCTATTCATCAAGAAATGGCACCCACTGGACGGCAGCCGGAATTTAATTTTTACTCCGGACGGTGATGCCGGGCGCAAAATAGGCTGGGGGTGAAACCATGAATGAATCTTTGGATTTGCGGCAGACGAGAATTCCACTCAGCCACGGGGCCGGCTATATGCCCGCGCTCGGCTTTGGCACCTTAATTCCCGATCCGGCCGCGACGATAACTGCGACCAGAGACGCACTGGGGGCCGGATTTCGACACTTCGATTGCGCGGAACGATATGGGAACGAGCGCGAGGTAGGCGTGGCGTTGCAGGCAGGACTGGACGCGGGGGGGATCGCGCGCGAAGACATTTTTGTGACCACAAAGTTGTGGAACTCCAATCACCGGCCGGGGCGCGTCGAACCGGCTTTTGAGGCGAGCCTGGAGAGACTTGGGCTCAAATATCTGGATCTTTACCTGATTCACACGCCATTTGCGTTTCAACCGGGGGACGATCAGGACCCGCGAGATCAAAACGGAAATATCGTTTACGACCACGGCGTGACGTTGCTTGACACCTGGAGAGCGATGGAGAGTCTTGTGGACCATGGCAAATGCCGGGCGATCGGACTTTCGGACATCACTTTAGAGGGACTGTTGCCTGTCTACGAAGCAGCGAGAATCAAGCCGGCGGTGGTCCAAGTGGAATCGCATCCGTATTTGCCGGAAACGGAGCTACTGGAATTCTGCAAGAAGAAGGGTGTCGTGTTTTTGGCGTTTGCCCCATTAGGGCACGGGATGAAGCCGGGGTTGCTGGAAGATCCAGTCATTTCGGCTATCGCGGCGCGAATTGGAAAGACGCCGGCACAGGTGCTGCTGGCCTGGGCGGTGCAGCGCGGCACGGCTTTGCTAACCACGCCCAGGAGTGCGGCCCGTGCGAGGGAGAATTTCGACATCGCTGCGCTTCCGCAAGACGCGCTTGACGAAATCAATCGAATCCAGACCCGACAGAGGCTCAATCCCGTGGTGAATACCGGTGTTCCGGGTTTCATTCCAAAAAGCAAGTCAGCATGAAAATGAAATCGCAGCTGGACAAATGGGTTCTGAGGCAGGCGGGCTAGGATTCTGGACCTACCAGGAATTGGATTGGCCTTTTGGACTCACAAAATCCTAATGGAACGCTCAGGATTTCTTGAACGGGGTTCCTCTACAGTTAGGGATGCCGCGAGTGGAAAGCGCAAAGCGCGGGCAGTGTGAGGAACGCCAATGTTATGTGGTCCTAAGGGTAGTCGTACAGAGCGGTCCGTTTTGCAGTGCGCCGCATGTGGCCGCCAGAGCGAGCTATTCGAGCTTCCCGGAAGAAGGGAAAAATATTGTTATGAATGCAGCGCAGACGTAGC
>JANWKU010000036.1 GCA_025451215.1 Terriglobales bacterium | reverse complement strand
TCTTCCGGGCGGGGATCGCGAAAGTATTGGCGGTCGAAGACGAGATGCGCATTGTGGCGCAGGCGCAGACCTCGGAGCAGATGTTGATGGCGCTGGAAAAATTCCGGGCGTCGGTGCTGGTCATCGCTGGCGGATTCCACTCCGACTTTGGTGGTGTCATCCAGGCCTCGGCGAAAGCCAAAACTCGTGTCGTGGTGCTGGCCGATACTGGCGAAAGCGCGCAAAAATATATGGGCGCGGGCGCCAATGGCGTGGTGTACCGCAATGTGACCAGCGGAGCGCTGGTGGATTGCGTGCGCAAAGTGGCGCGCGGCGAAAATTGGGTGCAGGACATCGCCGTTCCCAGCGAGCTTACGGAAAACGATATGGTCGGACTGCGCGTCCGCGACCGGCTGACGGCGAAAGAGCTGCGGATTGTCGCGCTCATCGTTCAGGGATACAAGAACAAGGAAATCGCCACGCAGCTTGGCACAACGGAGCAGGTCATCAAGAATTATCTGCGAAACGTCTATGACAAGATCGGCGTTTCCGACCGGCTTGAGTTGGCCCTATTTACCATTCATCACCGCATCCTGAACGAAGCTGCGGCGGCAACCACCGCTACAGCGGCTCCGCAACCGGGGCCTGCGGGAGTGATTTCGTAAGGTCGCAGCAGGCTTGAAATTGTAGCTTAGCGTCCTGCTGGGCGCCTTCCGTATTTTTTTAAGCCAACTTCGCTGCCAGGATTTTCTGTCCTTTCTTCTTTCTGGGTAATCTTTTCCAGGATAATCAGGCATGCGTAAGGCACTCCTTCATCTGAAAAATTCCGATCCCGTGCTCGCGAAAATCATTGAGCGCGTCGGGGCTTACAAATGCCGTCATGAGGCGCCGGAATTTCAAAGCGTCGCGCGTGCCATCGTGTATCAGCAGCTTCATGGAAAAGCCGCGGCCACTATATTCGGTCGGCTGGTTGCTTTAGCCGGTGATCCGCTCACGCCGCAAGGCGTTCTGAAACTCAGCGTCGAACAGATGCGCGGCGCAGGACTTTCCAAACAGAAATTGTCTTACCTGCGCGATTTAGCAGAACGGACTCAGCGAGGAGAATTGGACTTCGCGCGCTTGCCCGAATTGAGCGACGATGAAGTGATTGCGCACCTTACGCGGGTAAAAGGCATTGGCGTTTGGACGGCGCACATGTTCCTGATGTTCGCATTAAAGCGTCCAAATGTTCTGCCGGTCGGCGATCTCGGCATACAGACGGCTATCCGAAAACATTACAAAAAGCGCAAGCTGCTGAAGCCTGAACAAATGGAAAAAATCGCCAGGTGCTGGGAACCGTATCGTTCGGTAGCGTGCTGGTATTTGTGGCGCAGCCTGGATGTAAAGCCGCCTGAAGGCTGACATCGTTCCCATGCCGGTATGCGTTTGCGGTTCTGTTAGATTGACCCTGTGACAAACGAGCAAAAAATCCGGGTTTTGGTGGCCAAACCCGGTTTGGATGGCCACGACCGCGGCGCCAAGGTGATTGCCCGCGCTCTGCGCGATGCGGGCATGGAGGTCATTTACACCGGCCTGCGCCAGACTCCGGAGATGATCGTGAGCGCCGCATTGCAGGAAGATGTGCACGTGATTGGGCTCTCCATTTTGTCAGGCGCGCATAACGTAATCGTTCCGCGAATCGCGGCGCTGCTCAAGGAAAACAAAATGGACGACGTGCTCCTGGTGGTCGGCGGAATTATTCCCGAGCAGGACATGGAAGGGTTGAAGAAAAATCGCGTCGCTGCCATTTTTCCCCCGGGGACCGCAATGGAAGCGATCGTCCAATTCATCCGCAACAATGCCAAGCCGCACGCTTTCCCGGTAAGCCACTCCTAGACGGTAGGTCAAGGACCTTAAGCGTGGCCGAAGCATTTGGGGGTCGAGTGTGACCACCTTAGAGCAAAACTCTTACATCCAACGTTCGCCATTGTTCCTATATGCGCTTCTGTTCGACCATCCTTGCAGGGCTGGCGGTTGTTGGCTTCAGTATCTATGCCATCAGCTGTGGCGGCGGAAATTCCGCTGTCACGCCGCCACCGGCTCCCACGCCTGCTTCGTTCACTCTCAGTCCTGCTTCTTCTTCGATCATCATTACCCAGACGCAGCAGTTCACCACGTCTTCCGGCAGTAGTGTTAACTGGAGCGTTAACGGTGTTGCCGGAGGAAACTCGAGCGTGGGCACGATTTCCAGCAGTGGCCTTTTTACGGCACCTGCCAAAGTCCCTGCCATCGCCAAAATCACCATAGGCGCAACCAGTCTTGCGGATTCAACTTCGTCGGCGAGCACGGACGCAACGATTGTTTCTTATCAGGGTGTTCTGACTTACCACAATGACAATGGGCGGACGGGGCAAAAAACCGATGAGCAGAAGCTCAGCCTTACTACAGTAAACTCCGGAACTTTTGGGAAGCTGTTTTCGGTGCCGCTGGACGGCCAGGTTTACGCCCAGCCTCTGTACGTGTCGCATGTAGCCATTGCGAACCAGGGCTTCCACAATGTGGTGTTTGTGGCAACCGAGCATGACAGTGTGTACGCCTTTGACGCGGACGGGAACACGGCGAATCCTTTGTGGTCCGTCAACTTCACCAATGCGGGGCAAGGCGTCACAACCATCGCTTATACGAAAGAATCCGGGGTCTCGCCAATCTACCCGGAGGTAGGAATTACCAGCACGCCGGTGATTGACGGGAATACCGGCACTTTGTATGCGCTGGCTGTCACCGAAGAAAACGGTACGGTCGTGCATCGGCTGCATGCTCTGGATATCACAAACGGCTCGGAAAAATTCGGAGGGCCGATGGTAATTCAAGCATCGGTCGCGGGCACCGGCGCCGGCAGCAGCGGCGGGCAAATCGCGTTTCAGCCGGAAATTCAGCTTCAACGTTCGGCGCTCTTGCTGTCAAAGGGATCTGTTTACATTGCGTGGGCTTCTTACAATGACATCGGCGCGTACCACGGCTGGGTCATGGGCTATGACGCCGGAACGCTCAAGCAAACCGCGGTCTGGAACGATACGCCGAACGGCAGCGATGGAGGTATTTGGCTGGCTGGTTGTGGATTGTCCGCCGATTCCAATGGCGACATTTACGTCGTAACTGGAAATGGAACCTATGACGCCAGTTCTGGCGGAAAAGACTACGGAGATTCATTCGTCAAGCTCACCTTGAATAATGGGTCGCTGAACGTCAGCGATTACTTCACGCCTTTCAATCAAAGCTCTCTTTCAACCGATGACATTGATCTGGGATCGAGTGGCTATGTGCTTCTACCCGACCAGGTCGGCGCTATCACGCATCTTGGAATTAGCGCAGGCAAGGAAGGCCGAATTTATCTGCTGGACCGCGATAACCTGGGAAAATTTCACTCTGGAGATGACAGCCAGATCGTGCAGTCAATACCGAATGCGCTGGGAACAACGACCAACGGAAGAAACTTAAGCACCGCAGTTTATTGGCAGGGTAACATCTACTATGCGGGACATGCCGACGTGATGAAGCAATTTTCAATCGTCAACGGCATGTTCGCGACCACTCCTTCTTCCACGAGCGCACACTCTTTTGGGTACACGGCAGCCAGTTCGCTTTCCGCCAACGGGTCTTCGGACGGGATCCTGTGGACGGTTGATTCCAGCGCCTCCACCTTGCTTGCTTACGACGCGACGAACTTGTCCAACGCTCTTTTCAGCGTGGGCCTGAAGGATTCGGTGCGTTTTGTTCCTCCCACAATCGCTAATGGACGTGTTTACGTCGCGGGAGCTACTCAGCTCAGCGCATTCGGGCCGTTGCAGTGACCGCAGATTTGCAGTGGCCTGAGTGATTCATCGCAGGCGTAACGGGGCTGCACAGTGGGCTCGTTCCTCTCGAAATCCTTTCAATCGTGATATATTTTTTTCGATTCTCTAATGTGTTTTCTTGCCGTCAGATTGTCAGGAGCATCCCATGCGATTGTCCGGTTTGTCCAGAATTCTACTTTCCGCCATTTTCGTTCTTACTTTCGTTCTAGCAGTATCGTTCACGGGCAGCCCAGCGGCGTCTGCCCAAAGCGAATCCAAAACCGAATCCAACGCAAAAAGCCAATTATGCACGAGCAATGACAGCGGATTAAAGCTGCCCGCCGGATTTTGCGCAACTATTTTTGCTGATGACATTGGCCACGCGCGGCAACTGGTGGTTGCGCCCGACGGCGTGGTGTACGCCAATACCTGGTCCGGCGGATATTACGGAAACAAACGGCCGCCTGCGGGTGGATTTCTTGTTGCTCTTCAGGATAAATCGGGCGCGGGCAAAGCCGATGTGATCAAACGCTTCGGCGCGACCTTCGATAATGGCGGCGCCGGAGGCACGGGCATTGGCCTCTACAAAAATTTCATCTACGCGGAGCTTAACGACAAAATCCTGCGTTATCCATTGTCTTCGGGCTCAATCGTGCCGGAGGGTCCCGGAGAGACAGTAGTTTCCGGATTGCCCTTGGGCGGCGACCACCCCATGCACCCTTTCATCATTGATGCGGAAGGCGCCATGTATGTGGACATGGGCACCGCGACCAATGCCTGCCAGGTGAAAAATCGGACGCTCCACTCGCCCGGCATTAGTCCTTGCGTCGAGAAAGAAACTCGCGGCGGCGTTTGGCGCTATGACGCGAATAAGACGGACCAGAAATTTTCACCGGCGGAACGTTTCGTGACGGGAATCCGCAACGCCGAGGGCATGGCCTTTGATTCCGAGGGGAATTTATTCGTCACTCAGCACGGGCGCGATCAGCTGCATGCGAATTGGCCGGAAATCTACAAGCTGGACCAGGAAGCCACACTGCCCTCTGAAGAGCTGATGCTTTTGAAGCAGGGCTCGGATTACGGCTGGCCCACCTGCTACTACGATCCCTTCGTCGAAAAGCTGGTTCTTGCACCGGAGTACGGCGGCGACGGCAAAAAAATTGGCTTGTGTGCCGACAAAGTCCCGCCGGTGGCGGCGTTTCCCGCGCACTGGGCGCCGAACGCCATGGTGCGTTACGACAAAACAGAATTTCCCGCCCGTTACCGTGACGGTGTCTTTATCGCCTTCCACGGCTCATGGGACCGCGCGCCGTTTGCGCAATCTGGATACAACGTAGTGTTCCAACCTCTGGCGGGCACTCATGCCTCCGGCAATTGCGAAATTTTTGCGGACGGTTTTGCCGGAGCTGTTAAGTCCCCCGATAAAGCCACTTACCGGCCCACCGGCCTCGCCGTCGGCCCAGATGGCGCGCTCTACGTTTCCGACGATCAGCGCGGCCGGATTTATCGGATTACCTACAACGGCCCCGCGGATTTCGACGCAGCGAGTGTTACTCCCTGTCCAAGCAATACGGCTTCGCCGGGGGAGACGGCCAAAGCCGGAGCCAAACCGCCGGAAGGCACGCACCCCGACGCTGCTTTGCCTGTGCCTCCGGGCGCGACCCGCGCCATGGTTGAGTTGGGCGACCGTATTTTCCACGGTGAGAGCGGTGGAACCTGCATTGGTTGCCACGGCGAAAATGGCGGCGGCTCAACATTAGGCCCCGACCTGACCGACAAAAAATGGTTGTGGAGCAACGGCAGCTACGCCGGAATCAAGAAAACCATCACGGATGGCGTGGCACATCCTAAAAATTATCGCAGCCCCATGCCTCCCCTCCGCGGCCAATTCACCGAGCCGCAGATATCGGCGCTGGCCGCTTATGTGTGGAGCATCAGTCATTCAAGCGCGTCTTCTTCCGGGCATCCCGCGGAGCTGACCATACCGGGTGAGGAAATTTATCCGGAAAGTCTGACCTCGACCACTGACGGAAGAATCATTATCGGCAGCATCAAGGCCCGGACAATTTTTTCCGTGAAGCCGGGCGCGGCCACGGCCGAACCGTGGATCAAACCAGACAATGAACCGGGGCTCGGCAACTTTGGAGTTTTCGCCGACAATAAATCGAACACGCTGTTTGCCTGTTTCTCGCCCATGCCGGGGCAGCACAGCTCCGCGCATGCCACGCTGAAGACATTTAACCTGCGGACTGGCGCTTTCAAAGCGAAGTACCAACTACCAACGGAAGGCGCTTTCTGCAACGACATCGCTGTTGGGCCGGACGGCGCGGCGTACGTCTCAGATACTCAGAACATGGAGATTGACCGCTTGGCGAAGGGAGCGGCAAAGCTCGAAGTATGGGCGGGCAATGGCGGATTCGGTCCTTCGGGCGGAGTCCTCGACGGTATCTCAGTGCTCGGCAACCGGGTGTTCGTTAATACGCTGGCCACGAGCAAGCTTTTTGTAGTTCCCATCGAGGCCGATGGCAAGGCAGGCGCCATCACCGAGGTCAAACTCGACCACGCCATTGATCGTCCCGACGGCATGCGGAGTTTCGGCAAGGACAGCATGCTGATCGTCGAAGGTGGTCCAAGCGCGAAGCTCTCGAAAATCACAATCACCGGCGACTCCGGACAGGTGACGGTGCTCAAAGAAGGGCTTCCCGATGGCCCGGTGTCAGTCACCGTGGTTGGCACGACTGGTTACGTGCTTGGAGGGCAGCTCAAACAATTGTTCGATCCTGACCCGAATGCCACGCCGAAACCATTCCACGCGACGGCGGTTGAGATCGGGAAGCCGTAGGCCGAGGCGAACAATGAAAGGGAAAGTAGTCCTCATAACCGGCGCGGACGGCGGGCTGGGAACTCATGTGACGCGGGCTTTCCTGGAGGCTGGCGCAACGGTTATCGGCGCATCGCGAACAATACAGCAGTCGTCATTCGACAGCCCTGACTTCGCGGCATTCCGCGCTGAGATTTCTACTCGTGAGGGCTGCCAGCTCCTGGTGGATCAACTTGTCGCGCGCTTCGGACGGCTGGATGTTCTGGCACATACCGTCGGAGGATTTGCGGGCGGGCAGTCGCTTGCGGAAACCGATGACGCTACCTTCCAGCAGATGTTCGATCTTAATCTGAATAGCGTGTTCTACATGCTGCGCGCTGTCATCCCGCATTTGCGGCAAGCGGGGAACGGACGCATCATTGCCATAGGCAGCCGCGCGGCTGTTGCGCCGGGACCCGGCATTGGGGCGTACAGCGCATCGAAGGCGGCGATGGTATCGCTGATTAGAACCGCGGCCTTGGAAAATAAAGACGCTGGATTGACCGCGAATGTGATCCTGCCGGGAACGATGGACACGCCGGGGAACCGGAAGGCAATGCCCAATGCAGATGTTTCCAAGTGGGTCCAGCCGGCATCCATTGCCAGTTTAATTGCATGGCTGGCCAGTGATGCCGGCAAAGACGTGAATGGCGCGGTGATTCCAGTTTATGGCAGCGATGTTTAAAGTTCAGTCCCTCGCTGGTAGTGGATCAGTTTCAACAAACCGCCACTGCTACCCAAAAATCATGTCATCCCGACGTTGAGCGAAGCGAAGACGGAGGGACCTTACGACAGCCAGCGAACTTCTCAGAGATACACTGGGACGCCACGCCCGACGTCAGCATACATACTTCGATCTGACGAAAGGCCCCTCGCAAAAGCGGCTCGGGTTGACATGGGTTTAAGGGTTGCAGAATGGATGGAAATCAGTCTTGCAAGGCAAGCCCGCCATACCCCAGCATTGATGGAATCTAATTCCCAATTGCCGGATGCGCCGCCTCATAGGCGGCGATCTCTTTTTCGTATTGCATGGTGAGGCCGATGTCGTCGAGGCCGTTCAACAGACGGTGCCGGATGGAATCGTCAATCGAGAAATTTGCGGTGAACACTTGCGAGTCGGAAACTTTCTTCTGCTCCAGATCAACGGTGAGTTCGTAGTCCGGGATTGCTTGCGCGCGATGGGCGATTTCCGCAGTTTCCGCTTCGTTCAACGCAACCGTCAGCACTCCGTTTTGCACACAATTGTTGGCGAAGATGTCGGCAAAGGTCGGCGCAATGACTACGCGGAAGCCAAAATCCGCCAAGGCCCACACCGCATGCTCGCGGGATGATCCGCAGCCGAAATTTTTGTCGGTGACCAGGATGCTTGCTCCCTTGTAGCGCGGCTGGTTCAGAGTAAACTCCGGATCGAGCGAGCCGTCAGGGCGCCGCCGCCAATCGAAGAAGACAAATTCACCAAATCCGGTTTTCTCAATGCGCTTCAGGAACTGCTTGGGGATGATCTGGTCGGTATCAACATTGGCGCGGTAGAGCGGTGCCACGCGGCCTTTATGTACTCGGAATGGGTTCATGGAAGTCCTTTCGTTGGTGCAGTCGTCGTTCGCATCAGTGCCATTCGCATCATTCGCCGGGTCAAAGACCCGGCACTACACGTGCATTGCTAATTAAATTGCCAAGTGCGAATGTCGGTAAAATGTCCGGCGATGGCTGCGGCTGCCGCCATCATGGGGCTGACCAGATGCGTGCGTCCTCCACGGCCCTGGCGTCCTTCAAAGTTGCGGTTGCTGGTAGAGGCACAGCGTTCGCCTGGCTGAAGAATATCGGGATTCATTCCCAGACACATGGAGCATCCCGACTCGCGCCATTCGAAACCTGCCTGCTGGAAAATTTTGTGCAGCCCCTCCTGCTCGGCTGCGTGTTTGATGGATTGCGAACCGGGCACAACCATCGCACGCACCTTCGCATTCACATGATGGCCCTTCGCCACCCGTGCTGCCTCGCGCAAATCTTCCAGTCGCGAGTTTGTGCAGGAACCGATGAACACGCGGTCCACGGGAATCTGTTCGATCGGCGTGCCCGCATTCAATCCCATGTATTCCAGCATGCGTTGCGCTCCGGCGCGGTCGGCGTCCGTTTTCAATTCCGCCAGCTCCGGCACGCGTCCGTTGACCGGCACAACCATTCCGGGATTTGTTCCCCAAGTCACAAACGGGGCCAGCGTGGCGGCATCGATCTCAATGACCTTGTCGTATTTCGCGCCGGGGTCGGATGGTAAAGTACGCCAATGGGCAACGGCCTTCTCCCAGGCCGCGCCTTTGGGGGCAAATCGGCGGCCCTTCACGTACGCGAATGTGGTTTCATCGGGCGCAACCATTCCGGCGCGCGCGCCGCTTTCAATGCTCATATTGCAGAGCGTCATGCGGCCTTCCATGGAAAGTCCTCGCACTGCTTCACCAGCGTACTCGATTACATGGCCGGTTGCGCCGTCGGTGCCAATTTTTCCGATGATTCCCAGCGCAATGTCCTTCGCGGTCACGCCCTTCGGCAAAGGGCCGTTGACCTGAATCAGCATGGTTTTCGGTTTGCGCTGCGGCAAGCATTGCGTTGCCAGCACGTGTTCGACCTCTGAAGTTCCAATGCCAAACGCCAGCGCTCCAAAAGCTCCGTGCGTGCTGGTGTGGCTGTCGCCGCAAACGATCGTTTTGCCGGGTTGCGTAACGCCGAGTTCCGGGCCGATTACGTGCACAATTCCCTGGTCCGGCGAATCCATGTCGAACAGAGGCACGCCGAATTCTTTGCAGTTTTTCTGCAAGGCCTCGATTTGCTTTGCCGCGATGGGATCAAGAATCGGAGTTCCGCGCGGTTCGGTGGGAATGTTGTGGTCCACGGTGGCAACAGTGCGATCCGCGCGGCGCACGCCGCGGCCCGCCATGCGCAAGCCGTCAAAGGCCTGCGGCGACGTCACTTCATGGACCAGGTGCAAATCAGTGTAGAGAAGAGATGGATTCCTTTCGGGAACGCAGACAACGTGTTCATCCCAAACTTTCTCAAAAAGTGTGCGCTTTTCGGGCATATTGAGTTTCGCTTTCGGAGCAAACAATTTCAAAAAATAGTTTACCAATCTTCGCGGCGTGAACTCTACAGCAAGAAAAGCATGTCACAATCCGGCGCTAGTGAAAATCAGTCATTGGCGATGCACCCGTCGCAAAAAACGATGGGTTCAAAGAACAATGCGTGCGAAGTAGCGATACGGTCACGCTGCTTCTGTCTTAATGCGGCGAACATACGTCAAATACAACGCCAGCATAAGGATAATGCCCAGCAGCGGAATGGCCAGCCCGAGCCGCAATCCAACGCCTGAATAGGTTGAGGTGAGGCCAACCAGCCAGGGAAGAACGGCGCCTCCGAGGCCTGACGCGGGAAATATAACGGATCCCGCTTTGGGGGCCCGGGCCCCAAACCATTGGGCGAGTAGCGCAAGGTTGATGGGATAGACCGAAGCCAGACCGAAGCCTGCGAAGCCAGCGCCAGCCGCAATCAGTTGGGGAGAATGAGCTGCAAGTATGCATGCCATGCCTGCTAGAGCGACGATCAAACCGCCGACGGCCAGATTGTTTTGCCGGATTCTGCGAAGCAGAACTGGCGCGGACGCGCGTCCCAAAAGCAGAGCGCCCCAGAAAATTGCCGGAACGACAGCCCACAATGTGCTCCCGCTAACGCTCAAGCGGCGGGCATGAACCGTCACCCATCCTCCAATAGACGTCTCTGTGCCGACATAGGTGAAGAAGAGCACGCACAAGACCAGTGCTGAGTAAAACTGGCGCCGCAGGACGCGCATTCTTTCTGGTTCTGTGGCCGCATCGAGAAGCGTTTGTGCTTTAGCGGGAACTGGAGCCACCGCAAATGTAGCGAAAGCCAGCCACGCGCAAAGCGCAAATGCCGCCGCGCTCGTCGCGTAGGCGATCCAAATCATGTGACCGCTGCGTTCGAGCGCCGCAATGGCCAAAGGTGCTCCAACCGCGCCAATGCCCCAGGAAAAATTCACCAGATTCAGCGCCGCGGCTGGCCGCTCGGGATTCATCTCCGCGATCCACAAATTCCCCGTGGGACTGCTCAGACCGAATCCGGCCCCGTAAATACAAACAGCGGTCATGCCAAGTTGCCAGCTTTTCTGGTCCAGCATCGCGACCCCGACAGCCATCAGAACCAATGAACAAAACAGCGCCCACCGATAGCCTATGCGGCTGATGAAAACACCGGAAGCGGCCGAGGTGATAAGCGATGCCAGAAATTCAGCTGTGAACAAATATCCCGCGTCAAAGTCGCTCAACCGCCAGCGCGCGGCAAGCAGCGGAAGCAAAGGGCCGAGCATCGTAGTACAAAGGCCAGTAATTACGAACGCGCCGTGGACCAGCGCAGTCGGTCTTCGCGTCAGGATGTCAGCTTGCTTTTTAGGAAAATCTGGCACGGCTTGGATACGTTAACAGATGGCATTTTACGGCGCGCCAGGCTTTCGCTGCGCCCAAGCCTGCTTTCGCCCCCAGGCGCGTTTGTCATTTCTTGAACTGCGCTCGGTTCTTTAATGCGTGCGGGTGATGAAAACCGATATAGTATCTCTGCGCGCGAAAAGTCATGATTAACGGCCAACGGATCGCGGTGGTGCTCCCGGCTTACAATGCGGAAAAGACGCTGGAGACGACCGTCCGCGAGCTTCCCGACCTGGTGGACGTTTGTATTCTAGTGGACGACCACAGCTCCGACGGCACCGTAGAAATCGCGAAACGGCTGGGGCTGCAATTTTTCGTTCATGACAAAAACTACGGTTACGGGCGCAATCAGCAGACTTGTTACCGCGAGGCCCTCGCGGCGGGAGCGGATGTCGTCATCATGGTGCACCCGGATTATCAATACACTCCGCTGCTGGTAACGGCCATGGCGAGCATGGTGGCTTATGGCATTTATGATGTGGTGCTGGGCTCCCGCATTATCGGTGGCACTGCGCTTCGCGGCGGCATGCCGTTCTACAAATACGTGGCTAACCGCTTGTTGACGGCTTTTGAGAATATGTTTCTACGCGTCAAACTTTCGGAATATCACACCGGGTACCGAGCCTTCAGCCGCAAGGTTTTGCTCGATCTTCCGCTGCTGGAAAATTCCGACGACTTTGTTTTTGATAATCAAATGCTGGCGCAATGCGTTTATTTCGGCTTCCGCATCGGCGAAGTTTCTTGTCCGACAAAATATTTTGACGAAGCATCTTCCATTAACTTCCGCCGCAGCGTGAAATACGGATTCGGCGTGCTCGCGACCTCCCTGCAATTCGGTTTGCAACGCATCGGTCTGGCCCATTACCGGATTTTCAGTGAAAAAGGCCGCCGATTAGAACCCGCAAGTGCTGACTATTACGCTCGCGGCGCGGCGAAGACGGCGGTCAGCTAACCTGTGGCCAGGCTAATCGCGCCTTCCCTCCTCGTTCACGAATCGCTTTCTTCTCCGGCAAAAAAACCGGCTGCGCGGGAGCTTTTGTTCCTGCTGCTCGCAACGATCGGGGCGCTCCTGGTTCACGGCTACCATCCTTACGTTGAGGATGCGGAGATTTATGTGCCCGGCATTAAGCGCCTTCTTCATCCCTCTCTTTATCCGCGCAACTCGCAATTTTTTACCTCGCACGCCGGCATGACCTTGTTTCCTCCCTTGATTGCGGCATCCGTACGGCTCACCCATCTTCCCTTCGATTGGGCGTTGTTCTGCTGGCAATTTTTCTGCATTTTTCTTTTGCTGCTGGGATGCTGGCATTTAGCGAGGCTGTGTTTTCCCAGCGAACGTGCGCGCTGGGGCGCCGTCGCTCTGGTCGGGTCCCTGCTTACCATTCCCGTGGCCGGGACGGCGCTTTACATCATGGACCAGTATTTAACGCCGCGCGCATTGTCCACTCCGGCGATTGTCTTCCTCATCGTGAATTCCGTGGAGCGGAAATTTCTCCGTGCCGGACTTTGGACGATTTTCATTGCGCTCATCCATCCCCTGATGGCTGTCTTTGGCATCATTTTCTGCGGCGTGGTGATGGCGCGGGAATGGAACGTCCGCGCCCTGCCCCGCACGGCCACGGCATTTTTGCTGCTGCCCATGGGGCTGTTCCCGCGGGTGACTGACGCTTACATCATCTCGCTCAACCGGCATTCGTACTTCTTTGTGACTCGCTGGGAGTGGTATGAATGGGTCGGTATCTTTGCTCCGCTGGCGCTGCTTTGGTGGTTTCAGCGGATTGCTCATAGCCGAGGATGGCGAACACTCGGAATTCTTTGCCAGGCGTTGATTGCCTTTCAGCTTTTCTTTCTGATTGTCTCGCTCGTGCTTTGCCTTCCCGCTTTCGCCAATTTCTCCGAATTGCAAACCATGCGCAGCCTGCATCTTCTCTATGTGCTGCTGTTTGTTTTTGCCGGAGGACTACTGGCGGAATTCGTGTTCAAGAAAAACATCCTGCTTTGGTGCGCGGTTTTTGTTCCTCTCTGCGCTGGGATGTTCTATGCGCAGTTGCAACTGTTTCCGGGAAGCGCTCACATCGAATGGCCCGGTGCAAGCTCGCGCAATGCCTGGGTAAACACATTTCTCTGGATTCGCAACAACACGCCCAATGACGCCTATTTCGTGCTCGATCCCCGGTACATGAAAGCGCCCGCCGAAGACGTTCAGGGCTTTCGCGCCATCGCGGAGCGCTCCAGCCTGGCGGATGAAGTGAAGGACAGTGGTGCAGTTTCCATGTTTCCTGCTCTGGCGGAGACTTGGCAAGGGCAGGTGCGGGATTTGCAGGGATGGCGGAATTTCCAGGCGGCAGATTTTCAAAGGCTGCATCAGCAGTTCGGCGTGGACTGGGTTGTGCTGGATCAGCAAGCGAGCAACGCTTACAGCGGCCTCGACTGCCCGTATGAGCGGGACAGTCTGCGCGTTTGTCGTATCCCTTAGCGCCGGCGTTCATCCTTCCATATTGAGGTTTGCATCGCTGTGAGGCATTCGCTAGCATCGGATCAGGCGAACATTTATGGCACAGCACATCCCGGAAACGAGCAGTCCGGAAAAACTCACGCCTCCGAACAAGATCAGCTCCGGACAAGCCCCGTCTGACAAAATACGGCCTGAAAAACCCAGCCCGCCCCAACTCGTTTTTGGCGAGATCCTCAGCTTCGCTTACGACACTTTTTGCAGCAACAAGGTCCGTTTCGCGCTCACGTCATTAGGAATGGTCATCGGCACAGCTTCACTCATTCTTGTCGTCACCATTGGAATGACCGGCAAGCAATACATCCTGAACCAGATTCAATCCATCGGCACAAACTGGATTTACGCCGAATACCAGGGCGGAGCGCAACGGGTTACGAACGCGCCCGACGATCCACTGACGCTCGACGACATGAATGCCGCTCGCCAGGAAGTTCCGGGGATCGTCGCCGCTTCTCCGGTTGTGCCGCTCGCCGACCGCATTCCCGTAGGAAATGGCAAGGAGCGTGACGTCCAGATACTTGGCGTTTATCCGGAGTACAGCGTCGTTCGCAATCTGGTGGTTGTCTCGGGACGGTTTTTCGATGCGCAGGATGAACAGGCGCACAATAAAGTCGGCGTCATCACGGAAAAACTGGCGCGAGACCTGTTCGGCTCGCCGCAGAATGCGCCGGGAAAGCTAATCAAAATAAGCGGTCTGCCCTTTACTGTAATCGGCACCTTCAAAGAACGCGTGGACACTTTTGGCCAATCGGAAGTGACCGACAACACGATAGATATTCCTTACAGCGTCTCGCGCTATTTCACCGACACATCCAAAGTGAAGCAGATTTACTTTTCCGTCACCGACCCTTCCATGGTGGTACCGGCCACCGCGCAGATCAAACGCATTATTCAGTCCCGCCACCGGCCCGAATCGGTGTACAACGTGGAAAACCTCACACAGCTGGTGTCTGTCGCCGAAAAAACCGCCAATGCGCTCACTTATGTACTACTGGCCATCGCCGCGATTGTGCTGCTGGTAAGTGGAATCGGCATTATGAACATCATGCTGGCCACGGTAAGCTCCCGCATCCGCGAAATTGGGATTCGCAAAGCCATCGGCGCGACCAATAGCGAAATCAAATTTCAATTCCTGTCAGAGGCCATTCTGATTTCCGTAGGCGGAGGATTGATCGGCGTCGTCATTGGACTCGCGATCCCGTACTCCGTCCGTTTTCTAACCGAATATCGGATCCCCATCTCCGGACTTTCCGCAATTGTGGCCATTGTGGTTTCGTCGCTGGTGGGAGTTTTATTCGGAACTATCCCCGCCACCCGCGCTGCCAAGCTGGACCCGGTAGAGAGCTTGCGCTACGAGTAATGTGCATTATTGAAATGCAGAGGACCGCAAAGGTCGATGCAGAAATACTCTCCAGAATGAAACCATTGCGAGTTGGGACCATCTTTATCCAACTATTGCTCGGCGAATCGAGCATTTCACAAACTAGATGGGGGCACCTCGCGCCTCCATACAATCCCTTGCATGTGGCTAATTCGAATTAAGCCACCATCGGTTGGCTCAAATTCCAAACGTAACAAATCGGGGCCCTGTGAGTTGATGGAGGAGATGCTATAGATCGTAATCTTGCCTTTACGTTCGGTGCGCACCTCCCGGACTCTCTGAACGCTGGCAACATCATCTTCATCTGTCCCAATCGTTACGTAGTCTCTTTCCAGCTTCAAGAACCGGTTTCCGTAACGCGCCGCATCCGTTCGCCAGTAACCAACCAATTCATGCGGAATATAGTTTTGCGTTTGTGTTTGACTGCGTGTGCAGCCGCAAAGTGTTAGAAGGAGAATGAAAACTGTGATCTGGAAGCTCCGTGGTGGAAAATAGAATCTCAAGAGCGCACCGCCTGTTCCACCAGTTTATCTTCCAACTCCAAATCAATCTCCAGGCCTTCGGTGCTGACGAGGTCCAGAAATGCTGCAACTACTTGCGGGTCAAACTGCGCTCCCGACTGGGAGGCGATGAGCCTTATTGCTTCGTCAGTGGGCATGCCCGAACGATACGGGCGGTCTGATGTCATAGCGTCGAAACTATCGGCGATGGCAAAGATACGCGCTAACAGATTGATCTCGTCACCTTTGAGTCCGTTGGGATAGCCGGTCCCATCGAATCTTTCGTGATGCTGGGCGACGATGGGAAGCGCCTGATTGAGGCCGGGAATGGGCTCTAGAATCCTCATTCCAATATTGACGTGCTCGCGCATAATGTTCGTTTCGCAATCGTCGAGTTTTCCAGGTTTATCGAGGATCTCGCGCGGTGTGCCAATTTTTCCGACGTCATGCAGAAGGCCGCCGCGCTCCATGGTCTTCAAGTCTTCGGGACCCAGTCCAACCGCCTTGCCAACTCTCAGAGCGAGGCGGGTGACGCGCTCAGAGTGTCCAGCGGTCCAGTTGGATTTGGCATCAATGGCGCGGGCCAGCGCTTTCAGAGTTCCCCAATGCAACTGTTCGAGAGCTGCGATCAGTCGTGTGTTTGAAAACGCGACGGCGAGTTGATCGGCAACCTGCCGCGCGTATTGCACATCTGCGCTCTCCGGATGAACTAGGCGGGAATGGCCGTAAATCAATGCTCCGAAAGGTTCGCGATCAAGGAAAATGGGGAAAATCGAAAAGCACGTTACGTCTTCTGCGAGAAGTGGACGAAGAAAATCGGGCACGCTCTCGGCCCCCTGAGTGTGGCAAAAGCGTGGATTCATTTGCAAGAGCTGAAAATCGGCAGGGCAGAAATGTGTAGGAACTAGTTCCCGTTGTGTCCGGCGAACGTGGGCCAGCGAAAGGCTCGAGCAGCCTGGCAGGCGGGAATCTTCGAGGAGCGCAATCGCAAAGCAAGCGGAAGTGTGCAAGTCGGGTACACGATCCAGCACAGCGTTCAGGATCGTGTTCTGGTCCAGGGAGCCAAGAATCGCGTTGGCAATCTCGCCGATGGTCTTGAGTGCTTGAAACTGATCCCCCAACTGCGAGGCCATCGCATTAAAGGAATCAGCCAACTGCTCGAATTCATCGCCGCTTGAGACATCCACGCGGCTCTCGAAGCGTTGCGCGGCGATTTGCTTGGTAGCGTCGTGGAGACGTTCCAGTGGCACCATGGTACGGCGGATTTGAACCAAGCTGGCCAGTAACATCAACCAGAGAGTCATCAAAATTATGAGGGGGAATGAATGACGAAAGCCGCTAATAGCAATCGCGGCGGATTCACGAGGGCGGCTTGCAACTACGATCCAAGGCTCGGTCTGATAGCCCGGAGTAAGAAAAATTCTCCAATATGCAGCATCATATGTTTTGCCGTCATCTTTCCATTCGAAATAGCGGAATGGGTCGGTGGAAGAATGCAACGCGGCACGGCCGTTAGGTGGCTGGCTTGCCACGATGCCCTGTAGTAGAGCTGGGCCCTGAGGAGTGTCCTTGAATATGGATAAGTCGAACTCGGGCGGGAGGTTTTCTGTATCCCAAAGATATACGGTTCGGATTTCGCCGACTATCATGCCGTCGGCAGGCTGGTCCGGATGAACCGCGACAACCATTTGCAGGCAGGTCTCTGAAATATCCTTGCAGGGATGAGTCGCTAGCCAAGGCTTATCGGGTTGCAACCTGTTCCAGTTGTCGGGCGGGAGTGGGGACGGAGAACCAATTAGCGAAGTTGCGATATGTCCTTGCCGGTAAATTGCGGCAGTGGCAAAGTGGTCCTGGAACTGTGAG
>JANWKU010000035.1 GCA_025451215.1 Terriglobales bacterium | reverse complement strand
CGGTATCAGCAGAAAACTGGAATCCAGCCGGACGTGTATATATGCTTCCCCGCGGACGGTGCAGCAGCGGCACAGAAGTCACATTCCTTAACTTTGTAAATTTTTATTGCACACTTCCTATATAAACTGCGAATGGATCCAGTTGCATATCATTGAGCGCGGCTTGCTTTGGAGCTTGCTGCATCGTAGTGAGTAACGTAGTCGCAGTTTTTCCCGATCCGGCTAAATTCAAGTGCGCGCTCCGCGCGGAACTCGACATATTCAGTACAACCACCACGGTTTGACCAGCACTCTGCCGCAGATAGCAGAGCACATTGGGATCATCCTCATTCAGCGGAACATATTTGCCTTCAATAAAGGCCTGGTTGCTATGCCGCAAAGCCAGAAGATGCCGGTAAAATTCAAGAATCGAGTTGGGATCGGCTGACTCCGCGGCTACGTTGTGTGTCTTGTATGAAGGCGGGACCGGCAGCCACGGAGTGCCGGTGGTGAAGCCGGCATTCGCGCTATCACTCCATTGCATCGGAGTGCGCTCGCCATCGCGCCCCTTGTTGGTTGGCCATCCCAGCTTCCCGATGGGATCCTTCACATCTTCTTTACGCTTCGGATCATTGTTCTCCATCCCAATTTCTTCGCCGTAATACAGGATGGGCGTGCCACGAAGGGTGAGGTAAAGGCCTGCCATCAGCTTGGCGATTGCATCATTGTGCTTGCCATCTCCGTAACGATTGTAGGAGCGGACAATGTCGTGGTTGTTCATCACGTAAACAGGCCAGCCGCCGGAAGACTCCACTAGTGCAATCTGGTGGCGGAATGCGGGAGCGGAGATTTTGTTCACCAGGCCCAGCATCATGTCCATCGGCATCTGGAGTTCCTGATTGTCTCCGTAGTATTGCTTCAATTGTTGAAGATTGTCGGTATAGGTCTCGCCGATCAATACCGCGTGGTTTTCGTCCGCGACTTTCCGCAAAGCGCGCAGAACCTCGTGTACCTGCGGCAATTTCTGGTCGTACTTATTTTCCTCGTTGGGATCTCCGTATTGGTTTTTACCCGGCAAGACCGGATTGTCATGCAACTGCGGATCCTCGAACAGAGTATCCACGGCATCCAGACGAAACCCTGCGACCCCGCGTTTGTACCACCAGCGAGTCACGTCAAACATTGCTTTTTCCACGGCTGGGTTGCGCCAGTTTAAGTCCGGCTGCTGCGGATAAAAAAAGTGGTAATAATATTGTCCGGTTTTTGCGTCCCATTGCCACGCCGGCCCACCGAAGAGCGAATTCCAATTGTTAGGCGGCTCATGTGGGCCTTTGCCGTCGCGCCATACATACCAATTGCGATACGGAGAAGTGCGGAAAGATCGCGACGCGATGAACCACGGATGCTGATCGGAGGTATGGTTCAGGACAAAATCCATGATGATGCGAATGCCGCGCTTCTGCCCTTCTTTCTCCATGGCATCGAAATCCTGCAATGTGCCGTAGGTGGGATCAATATTTTCGTAGTCTGAAATATCGTAGCCAAAGTCCACCTGCGGCGATGGATAGCAGGGCGTGAGCCATATCGCGTCCACGCCGAGTTGCTTCAAATAATCCAGTTTGGAAGTAATGCCACGAAGGTCACCAATGCCATCATTATTGCTGTCGGCGAAACTGCGAGGATAGAGTTCGTAGAAAACGGCGTGCTTCCACCAGTCATTGTCCGGCGACTGCTTGGGCGCAGATTGTGCGAATGAACATGAGATCAGCAAGACCACAAACGCGATTGGCAGGACGAGCATCTGAGACACGAACCGTTTGCGCATGGCGCTCTCCTAATGGCAAAACGTGTATCGGCTGAGGTATATACTGTAAAGTTTTTATAGGATGATTAGAAGCGCTGGCTGGTTTTTCTACCGTTAGGCTCGACATGAAGATTCTTGTCTGCATCAAGCAAGTCCCGCAAAAAGATGCTCCCCTCAAATTGAATGAAAGCGGGTCGTGGATCCGCGAAGATGTCAGTTATGAGGTCAATGAACCGGATGCTTATGCGCTGGAAGAAGCGCTGCGGCAAAAGGAGAAGAATGGCGGAGAAGTTGTCGTAGTGACGGCGGGTCCCGCCCGTGCCCAGCAGGTGCTGCGGGAAGCGCTAGCAAAAGGCGCGGACCGCGCCATCCATCTCGAAGGCGATGAATTCGTAAGATTAGACCCTGCCTCGACAGCAAAAGCCATTGCTGCCGCAGTGAAAAGCGAGAATTTCGACCTGATCTTCACCGGACTGCAATCCGACGACTATGGTTACGCGCAGACCGGCGTCCTGCTTGCCGAAGTGCTGGGATGGCCTCATTCCACGATCATTCTGCACATTGCAAAAGAAGGCGATGGGCTCAAATTAAAACGGGAGCTGGAATCGGGCTACTTTCAAGACATGGAAATGCCTCTGCCCGCCGTGCTGACGATTCAATCCGGCGGAAACAAGCTCCGCTATGCGACTTTGATGGGAATCAAACAGGCGAAAAACAAGCCCATGACAAAACTCGGGTGGGCGGATGTCGCGTCGGCCGTTGGGAAAAATGGATTGAAAATTGAACGCCTGTACATTCCAGTAAAGCAGAAACGAACTGAAACGATAGATGGGCCTCCCGCGGAAGTTGCGCGCAAGCTAGTGGACAAAATGCGGAACGAGATGCGGATATTATGAGCCGGCAGATGCAGGAGAGGATTGATTGAGCGCCCGCGGAGTAATTCTTGTCATCACCGAGCAACGCGAAGGAAAGCTAAACCGCGTCTCCTACGAGACCATAACCGCCGCGCAGAAAATCGCCGCGGAAACGGGTTGGAGCGTGGAAGCGGTCGTCATGGGTGCTCAGGTTTCCGTTGCTGCTGGCGAGATCGCGGCAAAAAAGCTGGAGAAGGTCTATCAAATTCATTCTCCAGCGCTGGGGCAATATACTGCGGACGGTTATATCGCGGCGTTGAAGCCATTCCTGGCTGAAAAATTACCTTCTCTTGTCCTGTTCCCCCATACTTATCAGGTGCGCGATTTTGCTCCCAAACTCGCGTTAGCTTTAGACCGGCCATTGATCTCGGACGCCGTCAGCTACAAATACGAGTCAGGCAAGCTGCTATTTACACGGCAGATGTTCCAGGGAAAGTTTGTCGCCGATGTTTCTTTCAGTGGAGAGCCGCCGTACTTCGCGACGGTACAGGCTGGATCATTCCGCGCGGACCAGGCCGAAAACGGACCCGCGCCCGCGCCAATCGAAACCGTGCATGCGATCATCGAGAATAGTTCCATCCGAGTAAAGCCGCACGAAATGTACAAGGAAGCAAAGCAGGCGGTTGATCTGACCCAGGCAGAGATCATTGTCTCCGTCGGGCGCGGCATTAAAGAACAAAAAAACATAGAGATGGCCGCGAAACTCGCCGAAGCCCTCGGCGGAGAATTGGCGGCGTCACGTCCCATCTGCGACGCTGGATGGCTGCCCATCGAACGCCAGATTGGATCTTCAGGGCAGACGGTCTCACCGAAGCTGTATCTCGCGCTCGGCATAAGTGGAGCGATTCAACATCTAGTCGGAATGAAGGGCTCGCGCTCGGTGATTGCGGTGAATAAAGATCCTGAAGCCCCCATTTTCGACATTGCGGATGTGGCCGTTGTCGGCAACCTGCTGGAAATAGTCCCAGCGCTGATCGAAGAAGTGAAGAAAGCAAAAGCGGAAGCCTGATGCAAAGTTTTCGCAAGCCGCTGGCCGGTGTGGACCATCCTCAAATGGACGCCGACGTGGTCATCGTCGGCGGCGGCCCTGCTGGACTGGCCTGCGCGCTGCGCCTTTCGCAGCTAATAGACGAGCACAACGCGAAACATCCTGACGCTCCGTTAAGCAAAGAAAATATCAACGTGCTGGAAAAGGCTCGCGAGGCTGGCCAGCACTGCTTATCCGGTGCGCTGCTTGATCCCCGCTCCATGCGCGAACTTCTTCCCGGTTTCGAAAAAGAAGCCCCGCTCGATGCCGTGGTGCAGAAAGAAGGCGTGTACTTCCTTACGGAAAAAAGCAAGTGGAAGTTTCCCATTACCCCTCCGCCGCTCCGCGATCATGGGAACCACGTCATCTCCATCAATCGCTTCACAAAATGGCTTGCCAAAAAAGTGGAGGATGCGGGAGTCACAATTTTTACCGGCTTCGCCGGGTCTGAATTGCTGCTGAATGACGAAAATGTCGTCGGAATCCGCACTGACGATAAAGGCGTGGACAAAAACAACCAGCCGAAATCGAATTTCGAGCCCGGCTACGATGTCCATTCCAGGATCACCATTCTTGCGGAAGGCGCGCGCGGCTCCCTGACCAAGCAATTGATAAACCGCTTCGATCTCCAAGCCAATCGCAATCCCCAGACGTATGGCGTAGGTGTAAAGGAACTATGGGAAATTCCCGAGGGGCGCGTCGCGAAAGGCGAGGTCATTTACACATTGGGATGGCCCCTAACTCGCGCGGAGTATGGAGGATCATGGATTTACGGAATTGATGGGCGACAGATTTCTTTAGGTCTAGTTCTTGGGCTTGACTACAAAGACCCGCGCACCGATCCGCATCACGCCTTGCAATCCTTCAAGAAACATCCATTTATCGCCAAACTGCTGGAGGGTGGAAAGGTCGTGCGCTACGGCGCGAAGACTTTGCCTTACGGCGGTTGGTTTTCGATTCCGCCGCTTGCGGGCGATGGATGGATGATGATTGGCGATAGCGCGGGCTTCCTGAATTCTCAGCGGCTGAAAGGCATTCATTTAGCCATCAAAAGCGGCATGCTCGCAGCCGAGGCGGCGTACCGAGCGTTGGTGGCAGGAAAGTTCGACGCGGCGCATCTGAACGAATATCCCAAAGCGGTCGAAAATTCCTGGATCAAAAAAGAATTGTGGCCGGTACGCAATTTTCATCAGGGATTCGAAAAAGGCTTTCTCCATGGTTTATTCCACGCTGGCTTGCAACAACTGACCGGTGGGCGCGGCTTGCACAAAAAATATCCATCGCACCCCGATTACGAACAAATGGAGCGCATCGAGAAATTTCCCCGCGAAGATACATCGCGCGCGGCTATCATCGGCCCGGCCCGCCGCGAGGGAACTTTAACCTTCGATAAAATTACCGACGTTTATTATTCCGGAACCAAGCACGAAGAGGACCAGCCGTCGCATTTGATCATCCACGACACGAATATCTGCAACCAGCGTTGCGTGCGTGAATATGGAAATCCATGCCAGAATTTTTGTCCCGCGAATGTTTACGAAATGGTCGAAAATTCGGAATCGCCGGGTGCCAGGCAGATTCATTTAAACCCGTCTAATTGTGTACATTGCAAGACCTGCGACATCATGGACCCGTATCAGATCATTACGTGGGTGCCTCCGGAAGGTGGTGGCGGCCCGAACTATGATGGCATGTGACGTGAGGCGCTTAACGGGGTGACGACGACGGCGTTTTTTCGAAGAGGCGCTATTTCTTCCCCAAAAATTAACAAGCGTCCGGACTCTTTCGAGTCATCGGACGCCCGGGGCAGCCCTCCCCCAGAACTGCTCGATTCTTAAGGTATATTGCAGTGCTATTTCTCGGAATAGCACTTACGTGCCAACGCACCCTACCGAGGTGCCATCTGCGACCCAACTCAAGCCAACCCGGCGCGCGCCGCAAACAAAGAGTTGGCAACTTCGACTCGGTCTCGCCCATTGGCCTTTGCGCGATAAAGAGCGGCGTCCGCGGCGTGCAGGACGGATTCATAGTCAAAAACACTGTTTGCCTGCATCGAGACCACTCCCAAAGAAAGCGTGATCGATAGCTGCCCAGCATCGGTGTCGATGGGATGCGTGGCGATGGATGCCCGAATCCTCTCCGCGCTCGCCATCAGGTTCGCAGCGTCACAGCCGGGGACGACAGCCAGGAATTCCTCTCCTCCATAACGGCCAACGAAGTCATATTGGCGCAGAGATTTGACAATTCTGGAGACGACCTCCAGCAAGACGGTATCGCCTGCCGGATGCCCATAGGTATCGTTAATCCGTTTGAAATGATCCACGTCCGCCATGAGTATCCCCAACGGTTGCCCGTTACGGTGATGGCGTTCAACTTCTCTTTTCAGTAGATCGAGAATCGCACGGCGGTTCCAGATTCCAGTCAGGCCATCGTGGGCCGCTTCAAACTGCAGTTTTTCATGAGCTCGCAATAGCGCATCCTGGAGTTGAAGAATTCGCGTTCCCGAGCGCACCCGCGCGCGCAGTTCGTCCACATCGAAAGGTTTGGTCAGGTAGTCGTCCGCTCCGGCCTCAAGCCCGGCCACAATGTCCTGTATGTTGTCCTTTGCCGTCACCAGCAGAAGGTAACGGTAGGTGCCTTCTTTTCGATGACGCAGCTTGCGGCAGAGTTCAAGCCCGTCAAGGCCCGGCATCATCCAGTCCAAAATCGCCAGATGAGGGGCATCGGGTTCCTGCAGGATCTTCCACGCATCCTCGCCATTTTCAACCGCCACAACACGATAATTCCATTTCTCCAGGCAACTTTGCAGGACATGGCGAAAAATTGGATCATCGTCCGCAACTAGAACCGTATCGGTGAGAGTAGATTTTTCCGAACGGACCGGGTCCTTACCCTCTGAGTTTTGCGTGGGATTCATTTTCAGTGGACACCCGGAGCTTTATCGAGAGCAAGATGAAGAAGGGCCATAGACCGTTCCAGCGCAGTGAGGGACGCAACGGCGGAGGACAAATTGCCCTCCCGTCCCATGTCTTCCATTGCGCGTGCAATGCTGGTGGCTTGCATCGCGCTGAGATAACTGAGTTCGCCCTTCAGGCTGTGGGCGGCTTGTTGGACTCCAAGCGAATCGCCGGACATGACTGCTTCGCGTAATTTTGTCATCAACTGGGGATACCCGCTTAGAAATATCTCGCAAAGCTCTTGAAGCAGGTTTTCATCCCCGCCGACACGATCCAGCGCCTCATCGCGTTTCCATACCTCCGTAGCGAGGGCATCGGTGGCTACACGGGTTAGCGCGTCGTTTTCCAATGGATCCAATCTTGATGAGAACGTGGAATGAACGAACATTGCATTTTTCGGCAATTGCACGCTTTATCTTTAATACCAGCTTGCCTCCTGGTACATGTCCTTGCGTACAAAGTTTCTGGCTATCAGCGAGTTGCAAACTTCACCTCTGGATGAAATTCCCACAGGAGGATGCCTAAAGCCCTTCCCGCCCACGCCGATGACCTAGATGCATGAGGAGTAGTCCGACATCCCGCCCTGCGCCATTTGTCCCATTCCTGCGTTCTTCCAAGAACGAGGTGTGGACAGGCGCTGCCCCTGCAGGGCTTCCCGCGATCCCGTCCACAAGCTCGAAACAGGCTCTGCTGATGCAAACGAAGCTGCTGCAGACGGTGCTGGACAGCCTGGGGGACGGCCTGATCGTCGTGGACATGGCTGGCAGACTTCTGATCTGGAATGCGGCCGTGGAAAATCTCATTGGCGCGGCGCCCACCGCGCTTGCGCTCAATCAATGGCCGGAAGCTTTAGGGCTCTACGAGCCGGTGGAATGTAAGACCTATCCCGCGGAGCAGTTGCCTATGGCGCGCGCATTGCGGGGCGAATCCTGCGAATGCGAAATCTTGGTGCGCACTCCGCTTACGGCGAAATCTATCTGGATTGAAGTAACGGCTCACCCCCTCAAAGACCAAAACGCCAATGTGGTCGGAGCGGTGACTGCGGTGCGCAACATCACGCAAAGGAAAATCTCAGAGCAGGAAATCCAGAGGCTCCACGATGAGCTGGAATCGCGCGTTCGTCAACGCACCGCTGAACTGGAGGCCGCCAACAAAGAGTTGGAGTCCTTTACCTACTCCGTCGCCCATGACCTGCGAGCGCCATTGCGACATATCGTCGGCTTTGCCCAGATACTCGAAGAAGACTTCCGGCCCAAGCTCGAACCTGAGGCGCAGCAATACCTGACACGAATCCAACAGGGTACGCGCCGCATGGGCTTACTGGTGGACGAACTGCTCAACCTCGCCAAAGTCGGGCGGCAACCGCTAAATCTTCAGCTCGTGAATTTGGCGCCGATTGCCGAGCGAGTAATCGCCGAACTCGCTCCCAGTCATGAAGGGCGCGAGGTGGAGTGCAAACTCGGAGAGCTTTCCTGGGCGAACTGCGATGCAAACCTCGTCAAGCAGGTATTTCAACACCTTATTTCCAACGCGATCAAATATACCCGGCTTCGCCAGCACGCGGTCATTGAGATCGGCAAAACAGAAGTTGGCGGCCAGATGTGCATTTTCGTACGCGATAACGGGGTCGGCTTCAACATGAAATACGTGGGAAAGCTGTTCGGGGTCTTTCAGCGCCTCCACCGCAATGAAGATTTCGAGGGAACAGGAATTGGACTCGCCACCGTGCAACGGATTATCCAAAAACACCGCGGACGAGTCTGGGCGGAAGGGGAAATGGACCGGGGAGCGACGTTTTATTTCACGCTAAAGGGTCTTGAACAGGAACCGGGCGCCCAGGAAAGCAAATGAGGTTGGAGTTGCCATGAAAGCATTCGACGCGGAAATCCTTTTGATTGAAGACAACCAGGACGATCTGGACTTGACGCTCCATGCGCTGAAGCGGGAGAACCTGGCCAACAATATTTTGATTGCGCGCGATGGGGAAGAAGCGCTGGATTTCTTCTTCTGCCGAGGCAACTACGCGGAGCGCAACTTCGATGCGCCTCCCCGCCTGGTGCTGCTCGATCTAAAGCTGCCGAAGGTGAATGGTATCGAAGTGCTGCAACAGGTAAAAAGCGATCCGCGCACCAAAAGTATTCCTGTCGTGGTGTTGACCTCCTCCAAGGAGGAGCTGGACCTGGTGCGCAGCTATAACCTCGGTGCAAACAGCTATATTCAAAAGCCCGTCAATTTCACCGAATTTCGCCAGACGGTAAAACACCTGGGATTGTATTGGCTGGTGGTGAACCAGCCGGCGCCGCAGGGGGCTTGCGAACCCGCGGGGCAGGAACCATGACCCCGAGAACCACGACCTCGGGAACCACGACTAGCGAAATCATGAGCCACGCGGTTAGGCCGTCTTCGGGCGACCGGGTAGAGCCGCTGCGCGTTCTGCTGGTGGAGGACAACACCGCCGACAGCGAACTGGTATTGCACGAACTGAAGCGCGCCGGCTTCGACGTTACCAGCAAGCTGGTGCAGGCTGCGGAAGAATTCCGGCTCACTCTCGAAAAATTTGTACCTGACATCGTGCTTGCCGACTACAACCTCGGTCAATGGAAGGGCATGGAGGCACTGGAAATCATTCGCAACAAGGCCCTCGACATCCCGCTGATTCTGGTTTCAGGCGCGCTCGGAGAAGTCACGGCGGTGGAATGTATCAAGCAGGGCGTGACGGACTACGTTCTCAAAGACTCGCTGCCGCGGCTGCCGGTTTCCATCCGCCGCGCTTTGCGCGAGCAAAGACTTCGCGCGCAGCGCAAGCAGGCGGAGAACGAGCTGGCATTGAAAGTGGAAGAACTGGCCCGCTCCAATCGAGACCTGGAGCAATTTGCCTATGTCGCCTCCCACGATTTGCAGGAGCCCTTGCGCATGGTGGCGATGTATACCCAGCTTCTTGCCGAACGCTATCGGGAAAGCTGGATGAGCAGGCCGACAAATATATTCATTACGCCGTGGACGGCGCGTTGCGCATGCAGACCCTGGTGCAGGACTTGCTCGCCTTTTCACGGGCCGGCCGTGAAGGCACCAAGATGAGCCCGGTGGACTGCAATCTGTTGATGCGGCAGATCCTCAAAAACCTGGAAGCGGCCATCCGCGAGAAAAATGCGGTGATCAAACACGACGCGCTGCCCACCGTCCTCGCCAACAGCTCGCAACTGCAGCAGGTACTCCAGAATTTGGTCAATAACGCCATCAAATTCCATGGAGATAAAGCGCCGGAAATCGAAGTTCGAGCGGAGCGGAATGGAATGGAGTGGGAATTCTCCGTGAGCGATAACGGAATCGGCATCGCTCCCGAACATGCCGACCGCATTTTCGTCATCTTCCAGCGGCTGCATACGCGCGAAGAATATCCGGGGAATGGAATCGGCCTTTCCATCTGCAAAAAAATCGTGGAACGGCATGGAGGAAGAATCTGGGCCGAGTCCGGCGCGCGTGGCGGAACAACTTTCCATTTCACCGTGCCCGCGCCCGACGAAAAGGAAAACGCCGCCAGCCGCGGCGGGGAAGCAAACAATCTGGCAACCAAAGATATAACAACGAAAGATGAAGAACCAAAACATGAGCCCAGCGGAAGTCTTGTTAGTGGATGACAATCCGGCCGACCTTGACCTGGCGCGCGACCTGCTGATCGCTAATGAGCATCCGCGCCAGGTTAGCGCCGTGACCGACGGAGAAGATGCGGTCGCCTTTCTGCGCCGCGAGGGGCGATTCACCTCCGCGCAACGGCCCGACCTGATCATTTTGGATTTGAACCTGCCCCGCAAAAATGGATGGCAAGTGCTGGAAGAGGTAAAAGCCGATCCAAAGCTGCGCTCCACGCCCGTGGTCATTTTCAGCACTTCGGAAGCGCCGCGCGACATTGGGAATTGCTACCGGCTGGGCGCCAATAGTTACGTACGCAAGCCGGGGAATTTACAGGACTTCATGGCCGTGATCCAGTCCATTGGCCAGTTTTGGTTTCAGAACGCGTGTTTTCCGCGCAGGGAGGAACAGTGAGCAATCGCCACACGGTTCTATTGATTGAGGATAACCCCGGCGATGCGGATTTGGTCCGCTTGCGTCTTGTCGAAAGCGAATCTGACGTTGATGTACGTTGCGTGGACCGGCTCTCCGCGGGCCTGCAACATCTTGGCAACGAGTCGCCTACTCTCGTGTTGCTGGATTTAAACCTGCCCGACAGCCATGGCGCGGAAACGTTTCGCAAAATCCTGAACAAAGCCCCCGGAGTCCCAGTCGTCGTTCTTTCCGGTCAGGATGACGAAGAGTTGGCTCTAAAGGCCGTCCACCAGGGCGTCCAGGACTATCTGGTAAAGGGCGAATTTAACAGCACGCAGTTGGCGCGGGCCATGCGCTACGCCATCGAGCGGCAGGCGCTGCTCACATCACTCGACATCAGCCGGCGGCAGCAATTGGAATTTAAGAACCAATTTCTATCGCATGTATCGCACGAACTGCGAACGCCGCTCACCTGCATTCACCAGTTTGTCACGCTCATGCTCGATGGCCTCACCGGCCCGCTGGTCCCACAGCAGAGCGAGCATCTGGAAACCGTTCTGCGAAGCACGAACCAATTGCGCTCCATGATCGGCGATCTTCTGGAGGCGACCCGCGTGGAATCCGGGAAAATCCGGGTTGAGCCGCAGTGCATTGCGATTGGCGAAGTCATTCACCAGGTTCTCTCCATGCTTCGGGCCAGCGCGCAGAACAAAGAAATTGGACTGGAAATCGGCGTGGATACCCGCATTCCGCTGGCGTTCGCCGACGCAGATCGCATTCTCCAGGTGCTGACCAATCTCCTGGATAACGCCATCAAGTTCACCGCGCCGGGCGGTTCAATCATGGTGAAGGCATTTCTTCTCGAGTCCGATCCCGACTTCGTATACATCTCGGTCTCCGATACCGGGCGCGGTATCAATCCGGAAGTCAAAGCAATGATCTTCGAACGCCTTTATCAGGAGCCAGGCACCATCGACGACAGCCGCAAAGGCCTGGGATTGGGCCTGTACATCACGCGCGAAATCGTGAGTCTGCATGGCGGACGCATCTGGGTTGAAAGCGAGCCCGGCCATGGAAGCACGTTTACCTTCACACTACCCCTGTTCTCCCTTGCCAAACTGCTCCTTCCTGCAGTTGTCGAAGAAGGGAAGCTGCGCAATTCATTGTCTCTTATCACGGTTGAGTTGATGCCAGTCTCCGCGCAGGCGGTGGGAAATTGGCGCGAGCTTCGGCGGCAATGCCTGGAATTGCTCCGCTCCTGCATCCTCGCGGACAAAGACCTGCTGCTGCCAACACTGGGCATTGAAAAGCGCGAAGCCTTCCTCATTTTGGCTGCCGCGGACCTTCACGGCACCAAGGTGATTACGGAAAGAATCCGCGAGCAACTTACCCGCTCTCCGGATTTGCAGGGCCGGGTGGTCGGAAATGTCTCCGCCGTGCCTATTGCGCTTCCCGCCCGTGATCGCTCGGAGCCGATCGAAAAACAAGTGCAGGAACTTGCCGACAGTGTGACCGAGTTGGTAATGGCGGTACTGCTTAAACCCAAGAATTTGGAGCAAACGAAGATCAACACGAAAGTGAATTGAGAAATCGCAGAAGCGAGGAGAAAATGGACAAAGCAAAAATCTTGATCGTTGACGATGATCCCGATCTCAGGCGCGGGCTGAACCTGCGCTTGCGGGCCAACCACTATGACACCGCGTATGCCACAGACGGTTTTTCCGCCATCGCCATGGCCCAGAAAGAGAAACCAGACCTCATCATTCTGGATATCGGCTTGCCGGCGGGCGATGGCTTCGTGGTGCTGGAGCGGTTGCAGGAGAGCGCCTCGCTGTCGGCGATTCCCGTGATCGTGCTTACCGCGCGTGATCCGCAAGCCACGCGCGAAAAAATCATGCGCGGCGGCGCTACCGCGTTCTTTCAAAAACCAGCCGACAATGCCGAGTTGCTCAGCACCATTCGCTCCGTGCTGAGTCCTCCATGGCCCGGGACCGTGGCTACAATGGCTTAGGGGGGCGACGGTCCCAACGCAGGAAGGGCGTTTCGCACGCCGTAGTTGGCTTCAGAATGCCTTTCCTGCTCAACCCCTTCACACCAAAGTTCTCCGCATATTTTAAGTCCGAAATTTTCCTGCCGATGTGCAAAGTAGGCCTTCGCACCCGACGGCTGGACATGCTCGCCAACGATCCCAACATATTTCGCGCCATTCTCGACAGCCTGCAGCTTGGCGTGTACCTGCTCGACAAAAACCGCCGAATTGTCTTCTGGAACCGGGGAGCGGAGCGCATCACAGGCTATCAGCGCCATGAAGTTGTGGGCCATCTCTGCCAGAAAAATATTCTTCCTGACTGTGGCGACCACGGCTGCGGACTTTGCGGCGCTGTATGCCCGCTCGCTTTGACCATCCACGAAGGTAAACCCAAAGAGGCGCATGTGTACTTTCGCCATCACGCCGGCCATCGCGCCGCCATGCAGGTGTGGGCAGTTCCGGTGCGCGATGAAAATGGCACGGTGATTGGAGTGGCCGAAAGCTTTCATGAACTGAAATCAGTGTCAGATCGCAATCGCCGCCAGGGCCTGCTCGCGGCCCATGGCTGTCTGGATGCGACCACCGGTCTGGCCAACATGGACTTCACCAACTTTCATCTGCGCGAGAACCTGGCCAGCTTCAACCAATACCGTTTGCCCTTTGGCATAGTCAGCATACGTATCAACAACCTTGATCACTTTAAAGCTGCGTATGGCCGATTGGCCGTGGACGAGGTCGTGAGCATGATCGCGGAAAGCGCCCGGAATAGCATCCGGCCAACGGATTTCGTGGGTCGTTGGGGCGAAGACCAATTTCTGGTGATCGCGCTGAACTGCACGCAAAACGGTCTGGAAAAAGTTGTGCAACGCATTCAAAGGGTCACCGAGCACACGGAACTGAAATGGTGGGGCGACAGGTTGGAGATTTCCATCTCCATTGGCGCCGCTACCGTGCAAGCCGAGGATTCAGTCGAATCTCTTTTGGCGCGGGTAGGAATTTCAGAGAAAGGAAATGCCAGGGGCGCCGCTTCGGGCATGGAAACTTAACGCTCAGATGTTTGCCATCATTGGAATTGTGGTTGTCTTCGGAGCGGTGCTGGGCGGCTACCTGATGGAGCACGGCAACATCAAAGTGCTCATTCAACCCGCCGAACTTCTTATTATCGGCGGCGCGGCAATTGGCACTGTCCTGATCGCCAATCCCGTCCATATCCTCAAAGACATCGTCGCCGGCATAGGATCGGTATTCGGAAGCTCGAAATTCAGCAAACAATATTATCTGGACTCTCTCAAAATGCTCTACGACCTGCTGAACAAGGCCCGCCGCGAGGGATTGATGGCGCTCGAAACCGACGTGGAAGATCCGGAGAAAAGCCCTGTTTTATCCAAGTATCCGGCCTTCCTGAAGGATCACCACGCCCGCGACTACGTTTGCGACACGCTCCGCATGGCGGTGAGCGGAACAGAAGCTTTTGATCTCGATCAATTACTCGATCTCGATATGGAAGTCCATCAACACCACGCAGCCCAACCGATTTCATCGCTTAGCACAATGGCGGACTCTCTGCCTGGACTGGGAATCGTGGCGGCGGTGCTCGGCGTGGTCATCACCATGGGCGCGCTGGGCGGGCCGCCAGAAGAAATTGGCCACAAAGTCGCGGCTGCTTTGGTGGGAACTTTTCTGGGCATTCTGCTTTGCTACGGCCTGATTGGGCCAATCGCCGCCAACATGGCGAAAGCCGCGGATGAAGAGCATGCATTCCTTCATGTCATGCGCGTCATGATCATTTCTTTTCTGAAAGGGACTGCCCCCATCATGGCGGTGGAAGTGGCCCGTCGTGCCATCCCCGGCCACGTGCGTCCCTCATTCAAAGAACTGGAGGAAACCTGCCGCGCGAGCGGAGCAGCGGCGGCGCCCGCCGCGGAGGCAGCTTCGGCATAACGCGAACTCCACCTAAACGTAAATTTCCATGGACAGCTCCCGCCCCATCATCATCGTCAAAAAGAAAGCCGGACATGGCGGCCACCATGGCGGCGCATGGAAAGTGGCCTATGCGGATTTTGTGACCGCGATGATGGCGCTATTCATCGTCCTCTGGCTGATGAATACCAACAAGCCCGTACGCGAGGCGATTGCCGGATATTTCAAAGATCCTTCGGGAACACTAAACAAAACCGATAGCAGCCACTCGCAGGCCAGCGAAAATCCAGTGCTGGCCAAAGATAATATTTCCGAGCTGAAGACCAAGCTGGAAAAAACCATTGAGCAGATGAAAGATTTCAATAAGCTTAAAAACCAAATCGTGCTCACCGTCACGCCCGAAGGTTTGCGAATCGAATTGTTGGAAACGCAATCCGGTACCTTCTTTGATCTCGGCAGCCCGGAACTCAACGGCAATGGGCAAAAATTGCTGGCGCTACTCGCGCAGGAACTGGGAAAAGTGCCCAACAAGGTCACGATTGAAGGCCACACCGACGCCAAGCCGTATACCGGACGCAAAGACTACAGCAACTGGGAGCTTTCCACCGACCGCGCCAATTCGGCGCGCCGCCTGATGCAGGACAATCATCTGCGCGAAGACCAGGTTTCACAGGTGCGCGGCTACGCCGATCAAAAATTGCGCGACACTAAAGACCCTTTAGATCCTTCCAACCGCAGAATCTCCATCATCGTCCACTACGTTGACGAACAGGTGGACACGACGGTGCAGACGACCGGACAAAAAATTCCACAATTGCCGCCTTTAGGCAAATAACTCAAACCATCACACGCGTCGCCACTCATTCTGGCGTAACGTCAAACGTTCCGTGCAGCCCTTCCGCCGAACTCGGCCCAATCCACACATCGTAGGTCCCCGGCGGAACAATCCACTTCATTTGCGGATCGTACGATCCCAGGTCTTCCCCGTGGACCGTGAAAGAGACGGCCTTGCTTGCGCCAGGGGCAAGCGTCACCCGCGAAAATCCTTTCAACTCTTTCACCGGACGCGAAGTCGGGGCCACGCGATCATGAACGTAAAGCTGCACCACCTCGGTCGCCTCGCGCGTTCCTGTGTTTTGAATTTCAGCAGTCACATGAAGATCACCTTTGGCGCTAATGCCCGAGTTCTCCACGTGAAGATTGCCATATTTGAACGTGGTGTAAGTCAATCCATAACCGAAAGGAAAAAGCGGCTGCGAACTCTCATCGAGATACCCCGTATGCCAGCGGTCTGGCGAGGTGGGCCGTCCCGTGTTCTTGTGGTCGTAGTAAATAGGAATCTGTCCAACCGATAACGGCCAGCTGAGCGGCAGTCTGGCACTGGGCGAAACATCGCCAAAAAGAACATCGGCAATGGCATTGCCCGCCTGCACGCCCAAAAACCAGCCCTGCATAATGGCGGAAACGTGATCGTTGGCCCAGCGGATATCAAGTGGACGTCCACTTTCAAGCACCAGCACCACAGGCTTCCCGGTGGCGACGACCGCCTCCAGTAATTCCTTCTGCTTTCCTGGAAGATTCAGCGTTGCGCGAGAGCTTGCCTCGCCCGTCATCCCCGCAAGTTCGCCCAGGAACATTACAACGACATCAGCTTTGTTCGCTGCCTCCACGGCGTCCGGAATGCTCGCGCTTCCCGTGCCATGCGCTCCGCTGGCCCCGGTTGCGGTTGCCGGAGCAGGAGCTGCGCCGCTGACAGTAGAGTTGCTGGGAAAGTCCTCCAAGTCTACGCCTTTGGCATAAATCACTTTGGCGTTCGGCACTTTTGACTTGATGCCTTGCAACGGAGTAACTGCGTCTTCGGCTTTCCCTTGTCCAGCCCAGGGACCAAGTTGATCTGCCTGGTCGTCGGCCAACGGCCCAATCACCGCGATTGTCCCCGCATTCTTATTCAGCGGCAGAATATTGTTCTGGTTTCTCAGAAGCACAATGGATTCCTGTGCCAGTTTGCGCGCCACAGTAAGATTTTCAGGTGTCAGGATTTCCGTCTTTTCTCTTGAGGGATCGGTGTAAGGATGGTCGAAAATCCCCGCCGCAAATTTGATTCGCAGCACGCGGCGCACAGCTTCGTCCAGAACTGAAACTGGCAATTTGCCCGATTGCACCAGAGACGCGAGCGTTCGCCCATAGGCGCCATCGGCCATGTCCATATCCACGCCGGCGGAAATCGCTTTGAGAGAAGCCATAGCCTCATCGCCAGCCACGCCGTGCTGCATCAGTTCGTCCACCGCGCCATAGTCACTAACGACCATCCCCTGAAAATTCCATTCGCCGCGCAAAATATCTCCAAGAGTGTGATGGTTCGCGGTGGCGGGCACGCCGTTGAGGTCTTCGAATGACGCCATGATGGTTCCCACGCCCGCTTTCACCGCCGCATGAAAAGGAGGCAAATAAACCTCCCGCAGCAGTTGTTCTGAAATATCGACGGTGTTGTAGTCGCGGCCACCTTCCGCGGCCCCGTAGGCAACGTAGTGTTTCGCCGAGGCCACAACACTTTCAGGATCGGCCATATTCTGGCCTTGAAAACCGCGGACCCGGGCCGCCGCAATCACGGACGCCAAATACGGGTCCTGACCCGGCCCTTCCACCATACGGCCCCAGCGCGGATCACGGGCAATGTCGAGCATAGGCGCGAAAACCCATTTCACTCCCGCCGCAGAAGCTTCTTTCGCCGCGATACGTTCCGACGCTTCAATCAATTCCGGATCGAAACTTCCCGCGCTAGCGATGGGAACCGGAAAAGTAGTGCGATACCCGTGGATGACGTCATACCCAAACAGGATAGGGATTTTGAGGCGGGACTTTTCGAGCGCAATTTTCTGTAAATCATTCGTGGTCTGAGCGCCGAGCACATTAAATAGAGAGCCGACTTTTCCGTCTCGCACCTGTCCTTCGGTTTGCCCATTGGCGCTGCTGTATTGCACCAACTGGCCAACCTTTTCGTCGAGCGTCATTTGCTGGATCAATGCATTGATGCGCTGTTCAGTTGCGGCATTGCCTAAGGATTGCGACCATGCGGCAGGAATTGCAAGAAGGATTAGAACAAAGATAATAATCGCGCCACGAACACGGACCATGTTCCCTCCGGACTCATTTCCTATTGGGCATGATGGGAATGGATTCCGTCAAGGCAGCCGGAAGCGGAGCAGCGATGCAGTTTGAATGAAACCGCACGAACACCTAAAAACCATGTCATCCCGACGTTGAGCGCAGCGAAGACGGAGGGATCTTACGACGGCCTGCCGCTACGTTGTGATTGACAGGAATATAGCTTCCGATGACGGCATGGGCAATTGCATCGGCACCTCGCAAAAAACGAAACGCCAGAAAAAGCAGAAATGAAAACTCGCAGGAACTCATTTCAAGTCCCTACGAGTGCGTGCTCAGCAACAATTCAAAATGCGCGCGAAAGAATTGCGCCCATGGATGCAGCCATTCTTTTGGATGCCTCCCGTTCCTGTCCCAGAGTCACAGGCCTCCAAAAACCGAACAGGAAGCCCAGGCCAATGATGGACGTGGCAAAAGCATTTAACTCATCGCTGGAAAGGCCGGCCGCCTCTTTATAGTTTCGTAATCGTTCCACAATTTTTACCGCGCGGCGATCGGGAATCTGGGAGATTTCCCGGCCCAAGGACGGGCTCAAAATCATCTGGGGAATGACCATCTTCAGAAATTCGCGGTCGTCCCACAAATGCTGCACTTCTTCCTCCACCAAACGCCGCACCTCTTCTTGAATGCTGGCCGGCAATGGTGCGGGCGTAGAAGGTTTCTGCGCAATCTGCGACTCCACAATCGTTCGCAACAGGCCTGATTCGCCCTTGAAATAGCGGCTGATTAGCCCCTCCGCGCACCCTGCTTTCGCAGCGATTTCGCGCGTGGTTGTGTGTTCATACCCCTGGTCCGCAAAAAGCTTGGCGGCTGCCTCAATCAGGGCACGCTCTCGTGCCCCACGGTTTCGTACTCTCAGCGTCCGGTTTTTCTTATTTTTGGCGCTCCGCTGCTGAGAGACCCGTGAATGCCCCCCTAAAAGGTTCATGGTATCTCCGAAACATTGTTGTCTTGTTAATTGACGTCTCTACAAGACTGTTGCGGATGATAACACTGAATGCCGCCGGGAGCGCGGCTTTTAGGATAAAGACACCCGATTATAAACAGGAAACGATATAATTTTTTCGCGCGGCACTACAAACGGCAGATCAGCAGCTCGCGTTCATAAATCATCTCGGGTGGTAAGTGCGCGTGCAGTTCAATGAAAAGTTCTTCGTGGTTAATGACTTCCCTGCGCCAGGCCGTTTTATCAATCGCCTGAAGCTGGTCAAATTTTTCTTCGCTAAAGTCGAGACCCTCCCAGCGAATGTCTTTGTAATAAGGCGTCCACCCGATCGGTGATTCTTTTCCTTGTGCGCGCCCATGCACGCGGTCCACAATCCACTTGAGCACGCGTATGTTCTCGCGGTACCCGGGCCAGATAAATTTCCTATCTTCTCCCTTGCGGAACCAATTCACGTGGAAGATGCGCGGCGTCATGCTCAGCGCACGCTGCATCTTGATCCAATTTCTAAAATAGTCCCCCATGTGGTACCCGCAAAAGGGAAGCATCGCCATGGGGTCGCGGCGTACATTGCCCACCGCACCCGCGGCGGCCGCTGTGGTTTCTGAACCCATCGTCGCGCCCACGTAAACTCCCGAGACCCAGTTGAAGGCCTGGTAAATAAGTGGAATGGTGTGCGACCGCCTTCCCCCAAAAATAATCGCGCTGATCGGCACGCCATT
>JANWKU010000034.1 GCA_025451215.1 Terriglobales bacterium | reverse complement strand
TTCGCTGCTGGCGAGCTGTAGCGGCATCGTAACTTGAATCATAGTTCCATTTTTCGGTTCAGACTGGACCGTCAAGGTCCCATTTGAAAGGCGCGCGCGTTCGCGCATGCTAATTAATCCTAAGCCGAAGTGGCTCTTCTCGTTTTTTGCCTCAAACCCAAGTCCGGAGTCCGCGATCCGCAAACATATTTGTTCATTCGCGGCTTCCAGACGCACCCGGAAGTATCGCACCCCACTATGTTTCAATGCATTGCGCAACGCTTCTTGAAGTATTCGAAAAGTAGCCAGCGAAACATCTGCTGGAATATTTGTGGGTAGTTCGTCATGACTAAACTCAATTTCCAACTTTTGTTGCCGCGCACCCGCCGAATGATCCATCGAGGTTGAACCGCGGGTCTGCAGCGTCAACACACCTGGGTTTTTACGGTTCTGTAATCACTGCCAGTGGTCACAATCTCGCGCCGCTTTATGCTGAGTATTGCGAACGTACTAATCATTTCCGGCATTCGCAAATTGGCTTGCTACTAAAAGGGAGCCAAAAAGGGGAGTCAGTTGTACCAGCGCGAAAAAACTGAACCGCGATCGTGGAAGTTGCCGCACCGTTCCAGGTGCGTAATTAACAGAAACTTGTCGTCCAACAATTCTCCATATTTGCGGGAATCTCCCCAAAACCAAACGCGCGCAATTTAGCCCAAATTGGCGGAAGTTTTGTTTTGGAGGATTAGAAAATGAAATATTTGTACAATCGCAGTGTTTCTGCAAAGGCCCGCGTTTCGGCGATCCTTTGCGTGCTCTTATTCGTCGGTTCATTAGCATTTGCTCAAGAGGCGACGATTGTCGGAACAGTGACCGACCCATCAGGATCAGTGCTACCCAACGTTAATATCACGATCACCAGCACCGATACAGGAAAGGTAAGCAACATCAACACCAACGGTGCTGGGCAGTACGTGGCGCCCGATCTTAAGATTGGGCACTATACCGTCAAAGCTGAGATCTCCGGGTTTAATACGGTTATAAGAAATGACGTAGTTCTGAACGTAGGGGACCGGAGCCGCATCGATTTCGCGATGAAGGTCGGTCAAGTTTCTGAGAAGGTAACAGTCGAGGCCAACCCCGTCGCAGTACAGTCCGATACTGGCGAAGTCAGCGCGGTCATCACCGGCCAGCAGGTCACTCAGTTGGCTACCAACGGACGCAGCGTATATACCCTATTCGCTTTGACACCAGGAGCCTCTAGCGTGCAAGGAGACTTTATGACTCCTACCGCAGTCAGCGGCGACAGCAATGTCAGCATCAACGGTCAACGCGCCGGCCACAACCTTCAACTTATTGATGGTGGCGAAAATCTCGACCGTGGTGGTAGCAGCGCCAGCGTTATGCCTTCGCTGGATGCGATTGCCGAGTTCCGTAACATAACTTCTAACTATAGCGCGGAGTATGGCCTGTCCTCCGCAGCAACCATTACTCAGGTTGTGAAATCCGGAAGCAATCAGTTCCACGCTTCAGCATGGGAGTTTCTACGGAATGATGCTCTCGATGCGCGCAATTATTTCAACCCAGCTCCGCAGCCGGTTTCTGAGTTACGGTTCAACACTTTCGGTTTCAATGTGGGTGGGCCGGTTGCTTTCAAGCACACCGATAATCCAAAGACATTTTTCTTCTACAACATGGAATGGCGCAGATTGATTCAAGGTGGCTTACTCAATCAAACAGTTCCATTGACCAGTTCGTACGGCGGAAATCTTGGTTCCACGGCAATTAGCGTGCCTACCGCAGCCCAGCTTGCGCCTGCGCAACAGGCGCGATTCCTGGCAGATGGTCTTGCCTTGGGAGCACCCTTCCCAAACAACACGATCCCCACTAATTTGTTGGATCCAAATGCACAGGCATTATTAGCCGCCGGTATCTTCCCAGCTCCCACAAATGGCGCGCAGTTCCAGGGCGGAAACAACTCCCCAACGAATGTGCGGGAAGAAATTGTCCGCATAGACCACACCTTCAATGATAAATTTTCGATTTATGGTCACTTTATTGCTGACCAGATTTCGCAAACCTACGGCACGACGCAATGGAGCGCTGACAACGTTCCAACAGTCAGTGACATATTCAATAATCCCGGTTACAGCGCTGTGGTGCATGCCACCCAGGTGATAAGCCCTACACTGCTTAATGAAGTTGCCTTTAATTACAACGGCAACCGCATTCACATCACTCCCCAGGGCGTAGTTTCAGCTCCTTCAAACTTTACTTTTAATCGCTTATTTGCGGGGCCGAACATTGATGACCGGATTCCGTCCATTGCCTTAAGTGGCAGTACCGGAACTAATTACACCTCTAACTGGACCCCCTGGAATAACAAAGCGGATGATTACCAGGTTCGCGATGATATTTCCTGGACAAAGGGCGCGCATCAATTAAAGATGGGGGCAAGTTGGGCGCTTTACAGGAAAAACCAAAACGCTTTTGCCAACACTCAGGGAAATTTCACTTTCAATGGAAGTTTTACGGGAAATGACTTTGCCGACTTCCTATTAGGCTATGGCCAACTGTATACAGAGGACGCCGTCAAAATAACCGGGCAATGGAACAATAATTCCTATGCCGCATATATTCAGGACAACTGGCGAGCAAGTCACCGTTTGACTTTGAATCTTGGTTTGCGGTGGGATGGCATACCACATACCTATGAAGCGAACAACCAATCTTCAAACTTCTACCCCAACATGTATAATCCTGCCGCTGCGGCCACGTTCGATTCCACGGGCACGGTCATCTGCAGTGGTCCTGGAAATCCCACTGGCTGCAATGCTGCCAGCCCTGGCCTGGGTTCCAGCTCCAACCCAATATTGCAAGGGATTCCGATCTACTTAAATGGGGTCGGCATCGGGGGCGTGAATGGAATTCCTAAAGGTTTAGTGAATAATTATTGGACTGATTTCGGCCCGCGCGTCGGTTTCGCCTATGATCTTAACGGCCAGGGCAAGACCATCCTTCGCGGTGGCTTTGGCACGATGTACGAACGCATTCAAGGGAATGATATGTACAACGGCGCCACAAACCCGCCGGGAGACGTGCAACCTCGTCTCAACAACATTTCCCTTACCAATCCAGGTTTAAACGTGACCACTGGCAATGTCATCAGTGCCGCGGCTGCACCAATTTTACCCGCATCCATCACCGGCATCAGCGACACCAACTACAAAGCGCCACTGAGTTATCAATACAGCCTGGGCGTGCAGCAGGCCTTGGGAGCGCAATCAGTACTAGGCGTTACTTACGTCGGCACCCAGAGCCGTCATCAAAACAATTACCAGCAAATCAATCTTCCGCCTGAGGCTCTTCTGCCGGCATTGCTCGCTCCGGGTGCGCCTAGCATTAACACCTTCTACAACTTGCTGGGTTATACGGGGCTGAGGCTTGCGCAGAATTCGGCGAATGGCAGCTACAACTCCCTGCAGGTTTCCCTTCGGTCAAACATAAAGCATGAACTGCAACTGCAATTCGGTTACACATATGCCAAAGCAATCGACTCCACTACAGGCAATGGCAGTGGCGCCGATCTCAATAACGTCACGAATCCTTATATTGGCTGGAGATACGATCTCGGGCCATCGGTTTTTGACCGTACCCATGTAGCCTTCGTCAATTTCGTTTACGACATCCCATTCTTGAAGAATAGCAATAACCATATGCTAAAAACTTTTGTCGGTGGGTGGCAATTGTCGGGTATTGTTACTGCAGAAACGGGAGCGCCATTGAATATGGGATTGAATGGTACGAACGTTTCGAGCATCATTCCCAACTCCGGCAACCGCCCCGATCTGATTGGAAAAATTAATTATCCTCAACAGGTCAATCAGTGGTTTGATACATCTGGATTTGTTGCTCCTGCGCTTGGGACCTATGGCGATTTGGGACACAATGCCGTGCGCGGCCCCGGTAGGGATAATTGGAACTTCTCACTCTTCAAGAACTTCATGATCAACGAAAAGCGCGGCAGCCGTTTTGAGTTGCGCGCCGATGCCTTCAACATTTGGAATCACACGCAGTTTAAGGGTGATTACAACAATGGAGGGATCAGTACAAACTTTGGCGCTAGCAATTTTGGCGCCGTGACTGCTGCGTTTGATCCTCGTTCATTACAACTTGGCGCAAAGGTTGTCTTCTAGATGGCTCTTTGCTTTCGTTCTTAAATTGCTCACAGCTTCTGCTGGGTAAGGCTTCAACCCAGCAGAAGCATCCAATCCGGAAGAGATATGTTGCCGGGCCTCGGGATTATTATCATCAACCAGCAGCAAAAATCTGATGTTGTTTGTCGCAACGTGCGGCACAGTCACTCGCGACACGATCAAATGATCGCTAGCTGCTTAGACTCATCGGCTTGGGGTATGGGTAATTTTCGCCCTTCGCGAATCGGAATACCATGATCGCCACTTTGTGCGGAAGGACTACGCGCTCCAGGCGCGGAAGCAGTCATTCGAAGGCTTCTGAGGGCGATCCTGCCAACACTTCGTTCTCTTTTATCTCTTCTTTTTAATTTTTCCCGGCCTGTCAAATCTTGATTGAGCGACGGCGGCGTTTTCCATGCTAAATCAGGCAGTATCTCAAGCCTGTCAATTTCCGCAGTTGCCTCTCAATCGTGCGCTAACTAGGTTAAAGTTCACGAAATTATTTGGGCATACAAATTAATTAACGAGTTTCTTCAAGCGATTGAAGGCAAATTCCAGCCGGGACGTTATTGAGGACGTATATCGTTCAACTCGTTATGGGTATTCGAATGCGGTACGTGAAAACTGCAAAACAAATATTAGTCGTGGTATTGAGTTTTACGCTCGTCACTGTTCCATCCCAGGTCATTTACGGACAACAGGAGCCTACGTCGTCTCCTGCTCAGCAAGATCCATCGGCTCCTGCTCCGCAAAGTGGCAAACAGATTCAATCTCTGGTTTCACCGATCGCACTGTACCCGGACGCGCTGGTTGCTCAAGTTCTTTCGGGTGCCACATTTCCCGATCAGATTGCTCTTGCGCAAAACTGGCTGTTAGATCACAAAGACCTGACCGGGAAAAAATTGATGAAGGAAGTGAATAAACAGAGCTGGGATGCAAGCGTGAAGGCGCTCTCTCAATTCCCATCGGTGCTCGGCGACATGGCCAAGAACCTTGCGTGGACTTCAGAACTTGGAGAGGTCTATCACAATCAACCTAAAGATGTAATGGAGGCCGTACAGGCATTGCGCGCTGAAGCCCAAGCCGCCGGCAATCTCAAGTCAAACACGCAGATCAAAGTAGAACAGCAGACGCCGAGCACGATCGTCATTGAGCCCGCAGACGCGCAGATAGTTTATGTCCCGCAATATAACCCCACAGTGATCTATGGAACGGCCTATGTAGTCCCGAACTATACGGCAGCAGATGTAGCTGCTGCCAGCGTGATTTCATTTGGAGCAGGCATTGCCATAGGCGCCCTGATGAGTGGTGGATGTTGCAGTTGGGGCTGGAGTTCCTGGTCCTGTGGCTGGCACGGTGGTGCTGTGGTCTACGGTGGTCATGCCTACTATGGCAGCGCCGCTTGGCATGGTGCGTATGGTGCTTACGGATATCACGGATATGGCGGATATGGGGCTGCTTCCTACCACGGGGCATATGGATCAGCCGCGGGCTATCGCGGCTATACCGCCAATGGCAACTACCATACCGGTGGCGCTTATCAGAATGCGTGGGGCGGAGGAACCGCTCACACGACATACGGCGCTGATGGAGCGGTGCATACCGGCGGCAGCGGTTACAACGCCGCCACCGGCAACGCTTACCACTATGGAGCTACCAGTACTCGATCCGGAGGTTCGGCCTACCACGGCAGCACGAACACCGGCCAGCATTATGCCGGGGGCACAACCGCGAGCGGCCAACACTGGGGAGGCTCCACTAGTGGTTGGGGACATGACAACGGTTGGTCTTCGCGAGCGGCAAGTGAACGTGGCAGGGGAAGTATGCATGCTAGCGGTTTTCACGGCGGCGGTCGGCGCTAGTCATGAAACATGACCATGGTACATATTTGGAGGATGGCATGTCGGTTCTGGTTGGGCACAATGATAACGATGCAGCATCGCGCTTTCGTTTGATTTTCACGTTACTGCTGGCGTTGACACTCGCGTCCACGGTTTCGTGCAATAAGCGCGAGCTGACAACCGAAAATATCGAACAGAAGACTTTTGCCTCGCCGGAGGCAGCCGGTACGGCGCTGTATGATGCCGCCAAGACAGGCGACCAGAACACTTTGATGTCCATCTTCGGTCCTGCAGGTAAGGATCTAATTTTTTCTGGCGACCCCATAAAAGACAAGAACGCTGCGGAGCGCTTTGTCGCCGAATACGACCAGATGAATCGGTGGAGCAAGAGCGAATCTGGCGGAGAAATCCTTTATATCGGTGCAGACAACTTTCCTTTTCCAATCCCGCTAAGTCAAAACGCCTCTGGACAGTGGACTTTTAACACTACTGCCGGTAAGAACGAAGTCCTGGCACGTCGAATTGGTGATGGCGAACTTACAACCATTGGGGTACTCACCCAAATTGCCGATGCCCAGCAGGAATATTTCAATCAGAATCATCAATTCGCACAGAAGTTTTTAAGTGATGAGGGGCAGCACAACGGTTTGTATTGGCCGGTGCCTGAAGGGCAGCCTCCCAGTCCGCTCGGTCCTTTGGCCGATGTAGCCAAATCGCTCGGGTATACCCGCAGCGACAAACCACAGCCTTTCAACGGCTATTACTACCGGATCCTTACACAGCAGGGTGACGCGGCCAAAGGTGGCACCAAGAATTACTTGGCAGACGGAAAGCTGACCGGCGGGTTTGCAATCCTGGCGTGGCCAGCCAAGTACCAGGATTCCGGAATCATGACGTTTATTACCGGTGCAGATGGCGTAGTCCGTGAAAAAGATCTCGGCGAAAAGACCGCCGAGGAAGCTACAGCCATCATGGCCTATGACCCCGGCGAGGGCTGGACAATAGTGCTGTCACCCGAAACGGCGGAAGCTTCCACGGGCGCAGAGAGCAACAAAAAATAAAACGGGATTACAAATCAGCACTCAAGGAGAAGTCGCATGAAAAAGATACTAAAAAATCTCATAATAGGATTGGTTGCATGCAGCAGTATCGTTGTAGCTGTTGCACAGCAGCAACCAAGCGCACCCAAGGCCCAACCCAGTCTTATCCCGCAAGAAAAAGCAAACAACCCTTCGCCATCCGCGAGTGCCCACGGCAAAAACTCAGAAGAATACCGTCGGCGAGGGAGCGCTCACAGTGACCACTGCCCAGCCCGTTGATTTTTGGCAGGAACAAGTCGCTTTTTCTGGAGGAATGGTAACCACGGACTTTCTTTACGACCCTAATGTTGGTGTTCTTTACGGGTACCGGCAAGATAATTTCACTTGCGCGAACGGGAGTGCAGCCAGCGGTAACATCCTTCAGGCGCTGTACACCGCAGGCAATAAATCCGGCAAACCAGCAGGGTCGGGATGGTATGCCGTAGAGCTAGATGCCGGCAAATGTGCCGCTAAAACATCGGGCATTTACGGATGCAAATTTGACACGAACGGCAACCCCACTGAATGCGGAGCTGCCACGATCAACAGCGGCACCGGTGAGATCGACATTGCAGCGGTACAATGAGAATGGAGCTGCGAAAATCCTTCCGAACTTCGCAGTTCGTTGGTTTGCTCTTCGCGTCAAACAGGTCAACTATCAGAGTAGCGACTTCGGTCTGCTCCGGAGAGATTTCGCCCATTCCTCCGCCGAATTCCAGCCGCTGTGCCCCACGCAGTGTAGGAGGTTTCGGTTTTCTTTCCCTCACTGGTCCGCCGCTGACCACACATTGTTTATTAGCGTCCCAATCGTCCAATGCCAGGCTGAACAATTCGAACGATTTCCTGAGTTGATCTCAAGCAATTAACAATGACCCCATGCTATTGCTCTTGTTGGCAAAAACCGGTCACCTTTTGAAAACAAAAATCTGCGTTAAAGTTTCCGGGGCAAACTCGAACTCTAAGAATCCGCTCTGTCCTTGCAATGCAGTAGTAAGTGCAGATGTCGACGTACTAGAGCGTGAAGACTTAGAGCTATTCAGCCCATGACGTTGACACGTGGTGGTGAATGGACAACGGGCTATCGGGAAACTATTCTTCACCTCCGAGTTGCCGACGACCCACGAACTGACCACACGGAGTCGTTGTTAGGGTCTTCAAACCCCTAGCGCAAAACTTACCGGCAGCGTTTTCATAGACGCTGCCGGTATTGTTTACAACTCACTAATACTGGAGGGGTGGTTAGAAGTGGCCGGTCTGGGTGAAACTCTGGCCGCCCGTCGTGTAGTTCATCGTGTACGTGTCCCCCGTCGTCGCATGCGCCGTCCCGGTCCCGCTCGTCTGCGCCGCAAACGTCCAGTTCGTCCCCGTCCCCACCGTCTGCCCAGACTTCAGCGTGAACGTGTACGTCACCGCAGTGCTCGTACTGCTGTTCCCCTGCGTGATCTGCGCCCCAAGCGTGTTGTACTGCCCGCCGAAGCTGATCCCCGTCGTCCGCTGCACTACGATCGTCACCGACAACGCCGTCAGCGTCCCCGTATTTGCCATCCGTAGGTCCTCTTCGTTAAACCACGGACTGCTCTGTCCCACCAACGGTGTCAGGGTCACTCCGCCCGTTCCCGAACTTGCAGCTGTCACTGTTAACGTCAGCGCCGTCGTATGACTCAGCGTCCCGCTCGTTCCCGTAACCGTCACCGTGAACGCTCCCACCGTCGCCGTACTCGAGGCCGACAATGTCATCACGCTGCTGGTTCCCGTCGTACTGGTCGTTGCCGGATTGAAGCTGGCTGTCACTCCCGTCGGCACCCCACTCGCGGTAAACGACACTGCTCCGGCAAACCCTCCCGTTCGCGTTACGCTGATCGTGCTCGTTCCGCTCGCTCCCTGATTTACCGTCACACTCGTCGGACTGGCCGCGAGCGAGAAGTTGGCAGAAGTGGTGGAACTCACCGTAAGAGCGAGGGTGGTTGTGTGGCTCAGCGAACCATTGGTGCCGGTGATGGTCACCGTGCTGGATCCCGTGGCCGCCGTGCTGGAAGCGCTGAGTGTCAGCGTGCTGCTGCTGGTAGTGGAAGCAGGACTGAAGCTGGCCGTCACTCCACTGGGCAGACCACTGGCGCTCAATGCCACGCTTCCGGTGAACCCACCGCTGGCAGTTACCGTGATCGTACTCGTCCCGTTTCCTCCCTGATTCACCGTCACACTCCCCGGACTCGAGGCAAGGCTATAGTTCGGACTGCTTCCACCCCCGCCTAACGGGAATTGGATGGTTGCCAGTAAACTTTGTTTTGTGGAACTGGCTATCCCGCTATAGCTATTGTTCAACAGCGCGTAAGAATCCTCTCCATTGAGTGCCCAATACGTCCAGTTCAGGCTCGGATTATTTTGTAAAAAATTGACTAAACTCTGAAACCATTGTCCCTGGGAACCGGCAACCGAATTCTGAATATCAGTAGCATTGTTTGTGGTACCGAATTCCCCTACCCATACCGGGGCCGTGTTGTTGGTGCTGATGTAGCCCCAGAATTTGTTCCACACTGCCGACAAGCTCGCAAAGCTTGTGCTGCTGTTAAACCAGCTTTGCGCAAAAAGATTTGGGCCGTAATCATGAGCAGAGTAAACAACATGATTGGCTGCGCTTAAAACAACCGGGTTTGACGCGACTCCTTTAAGGTTTCCACCCTGCCAGCCACAATCACCGCTGTAGCAATCATTGCCTTCAACAAAGATGAGCAGATTCGGATTCACTCCTAGAATTGCATTGCCAGCACGCGTCGCGGCTGCCGGCCAGTTTTGTGCCGTGTTGGAGGTTGGACATCCACTGGTGGTCGTATCTCCCGTCCAGCACGAGCCTGTGTTCGAGGGTGAAAGATGGGGCTCATTGCGTAAATCCATTCCGATCACGACAGGGTTGCCACTGGCATCAGTAAAACTTTTATAGCGGGAAGCCAACGTCTTCCAATCGTTGATCCACGCTGTTTCCGGATAAGCACTGGTGTACCAGAGCCCATTTGCCTCGTTGCTATTGCCAGCCTCGGAACGGTGATTGTCCAAAATTACCCGCAGTCCATCGGCGCCTGCAGCCGTAATAATTTTGTCCAAAATCTGGACAGCGTTGAGCCCTACCAAATCCGTATTAATAGGTGATCCATTGTTTTGACTGAAATTTGTGGGCACAACTGGCGTTTCCACCATCTGGTTGGAAAACGGAATGCGGATCACGTTATAGCCATTGCTTTTAACCTGGCTCAATACTGTGTGGTAATCCTGCGCCCAAAGTCCATGCGCAATTTCGTCAGTTGTCTCGAATCCGTACCAATTGACGCCAGCAATCCTAACTGTCTGATTATTGGAATCGAGTATTTGATTTCCGTTGGTGTGCCAATATCCGGCACCTTGAGCAAAAGCGGAAGGTAAAGACAACAAGGCGATCACGACAGCGAAAAATACTACGGAGAGATTCTTTCGATCGCGGAATGTGGATTGAAACATTGGAAGACCTCCTGAAAGACTAAGTTTTGGGTTTAGTTTTTTGCTGAAGGCGGAAGTGTTGGATAGTTTGGGGAAAACGCTGAGCTGAATTAGAAGAAAGAATTGTGTATAGTTCAGCGCATTCTTTACAGAAACGATCTTCTTGGTCGTGAACAACAAGGGCACTGACCATTCGACACGTCCTGAACTAGATGAAATGCGGTACTACGAAGGGCGCCAACCAAGGTTTATCTGTGCAGCTACTCGAAACCGATGAGGAAAATCAGGGGCACAAATAGTTGTACATGCCGCAGGTTAATCCTGTGTTAAAAATTGGATGAAATGAAGTGAATTTTTTACGAAACACGGACACCGATTTAAGGACAAGGTCGGTCCCCATCGCAATTATCAGCCCTCCGCACCGTTTGTCACCTCACTGAGGACCAACTACAAGATGGGGTAATAATTGCAGCTTGGCGATAGCCGGCCTGCTCTCAAAACCCGTAATATTCCGGATTCTGTTAACCCGTATTTCCTGCCATTGCCCTCTCTTACAATTACGGCCATTCTAAAGCGGTGGTTTGACGTCATCGGAGTACAGAAGGGCAACTAAAATATCGATTGACCATCACGTCGGTGCAATTACGTACAAATTTGTAAGAAAAAGGAAAAAGTTTGCGCGTTTTTACTTGACTCATGTGCTTCGGTGGAGTAGCGTTCGCTATCCATAGTTCAGTTCACGCCAACCTCCCCGGGCACTGACTTTGCAAAAGTTACGGCCTACTGTTATTGAAACGAGCCTTGGGCATTCATAAATCTAATTGTGCGGTCATTGCATGTTGCGGAATGGCGTTCATAAATTGAAAGATGCTCTGGTCTTTGCAACCGGCCGGAATGTCGTGCCCGTGTTAACCCCGGAGAGCGCGTCCGAATTTCATGCGCTTGTTGATTCTGCCCCACTAGTTATCTGGACAACCAACCCGCAAGGCGAATGTACATTCATCAGTCGTTTTTGGAAGACGCTCACCGGTCGCGACCCGGAGTGTGACTTGGGATATCGCTGGTGTCAGGCATTGCACCCCGAAGACCAGGCTCGTGCGGCCAGCGATCTGACCGCGGCCATACAGAACCGTGGCGTCTGCGTTGGAGAGTATCGGGTCCGTCGAGTCAATCGGCATTACGCGTGGGTACTCGATCGTGGCGTGCCGTATTTCGATCAACACGGCGAATTCGCCGGCCATATCGGGACGTGCGTAGACATAAGCGCCCGTAAAACTCTGGATGCGAAGATTGACATCCTGGTGTTGGGCATGGAAGCGGAGCGCAAACGAATCGCGCGCGAGCTTCACGACGACATCGGCCAAAAACTTGCTTTGCTGGGGGTGGCCTTGAGCGAGATTGAGCATCTCCTCAAACATGAGGCCGGCCCGATTAAGAAAAAAGTCCGTCAAACTCGGGACCTACTGGGTGAAATCGCTTCCGACACTCACTTGATCTCGCATAATTTGCATCCAGCCGTATTGATGCACCTTGGCCTCTTACCGGCCCTACGCCGGCTTTGTAACGACTTTTCAGCACAGAAAAAAGTCTACGTTGAGTTCGACGGTGATTCCTCATACGACGATCCCTCGTCGGAAGTCTCTACCGCCTTGTTTCGCATTGCACAAGAATGCTTATCCAACGTTGCCAAGCATAGCGGGGCGGGCGCGGCTAAAGTTGTGTTTCGGCACGGGCTCGATTCAATCCAATTGATCATCTCTGACTCCGGCTGCGGATTTGATTCCTCTCAAACCCTGCCATTGGGTGGATTGGGGTTAATTAGCATTCGCGAGCGCGTTCGCATGGTTGGCGGGGAAGTGCAAATCCACTCAGCCCCCGGCGAGGGCACAAAAATCATCGTGCTGGTACCGTCGCGGATGCAATTCCGGAAGACGGCAGGGCGCAAAGCCACCGCTGCCTGATTGCCCTAGAAAATTTTCAAAAGAGCGAACATATCTTCCTCTTGATCAGCACTGACACCACCCACTGTCGCTTCTGACAGTTTCGGCTTTTGCGTATGCGCATCACAATGCCGATCTAAATGCTCATCTCGGGCGGCACAAAAAAACTCAAATGAGACCGCAGTGCAACCCGGAGGTTGCTCTCTGGGAAGGAGTGGTTCGAAATGAATACTCATTCAAATTCGCTTACTTCGACAGAACCAATCGAAATACCACCAAAGCCTGCGCCATTTCCTGACATGGCATGGATTCCCGGCGGCACATTCGCAATGGGGTCGAACTCACATTATCCGGAAGAAGCTCCCGTCCACAGTGTAGCCATAACCTGCTTCTGGATGGACAAGCACGCGGTGACGAATGCGCAGTTCAGCAGTTTTATCGCTGAGACACATTACGTCACCGTTGCCGAACGCGCTCCCGACCCGGCGAGCTATCCTGGGGCGAAGCCTGAAATGCTGGAGGCCGGGTCCGTAGTTTTTCAGCAGCCGCAGCAGCGCGTGGACCTGCACAATAAATACAACTGGTGGACCTGGATAAAGGGCGCAAACTGGCGGCACCCTGAAGGCCTCGGATCTTCTCTGGTCGGGCGACAGCACCATCCCGTCGTCCACGTTGCGCTCGAAGACGTGGAGGCATATTTGAAATGGACGGGCAAGACCTTGCCAACGGAGGCAGAGTGGGAACGCGCTGCTCGCGGTGGAATTGAAGGGGCAATTTTCTGCTGGGGGGACGACTTTGTTCCCGATGGCAAGATCATGGCAAACACATGGCAGGGAGAGTTTCCCATTCAGAATCTATTGACCGATGGTTACGAGAGAACGGCTCCTGTGGGAACCTTTCCGCCGAACGGTTACGGTCTGTATGACATGGCAGGCAATGTTTGGGAATGGACGGCAGACTGGTATGAGGCAAGACACGAGGTCAAACGCTCCTGCTGTTCAGGATCGAAAGCACAGGTGACCGACGTGGGAAAAAGTTACGACCCGCAAAGCAGCATTCGCATTCCTCGGCGCGTGCTAAAGGGAGGGTCGTATCTTTGCGCCCCGAACTATTGCTTCCGGTATCGTCCGGCTGCACGGATTCCGCACGAAGTTGACACAGGAACTAATCACATTGGGTTCCGCGGAATTGTTCGTGCAGAATGAAAGCATGGTTGACTCTCGCGCCAAAACACCGTTCAGCTCTGACTCCACAGTGCATAGCGGCATGCACTAACGAGCACGTAAACCAATTGCAAGGCGGTTCAGATTCTGCGGAACTACCTGTATGAGGCCGCGTCTTGGACTATCCAGTTCGGCAATCAGGAAAAATGCAACCGAGAGTACAAAGGGTAGGACTATCAGCAGCACCGTGCATTTACCCCGCATTCCGAAACCAAGCAACAGATTGGAGCAGACTGCAATGATCAACATCAGCGACCAAGCCGCCACTGGAATTCTGTTCCAGGATGCCGCTTGAGCATAACCCTGCGCGTTCAACACATCATTCATTCCGGACACCACGAGGGCCTCCACAGGGGACGGCTGGGCTTTGGCGCCATCTTGCACTAAAGACCACATTTGCTGCTGAAGTTGCGAAGTATAAGAGCTGATCTGTGCCAGCCAGCCCGCGTCATGGACGGTGTAGAACAGAATCCTCTGCTGAAGATACGCCTGCAGAAGACCCTGCAATCGCGGCGCATCCTCCGAACCTGTCAGGTCGACCCGAACATACTCAGTCCCGATTGCGTTGGCTTCTTCCTCTTCATAGTTCTTCCGCAGATCGTAGCGATTGATCGCCATGGAAAAGCTGAATCCGATGATGAGGCCAAGCAGGGTCAGCGTGCCTGTGAGAACAAGATCGAAATCATCCTGCTCTTTGTCGTCGTATAACGGCACCCACTTCCTGAGAAATAAGCCTGCCTGCGTGGACAGCAGTAACAAGACGAGAGACGCAAGGAAAAAAATACGTGGAAATTCGACCAGGTGCCACATTGCCTACAGTACATGGACTCGGTACGTGATTTGCCACTGACAAACAAATCAGAACGGGAGATTTGCCGTAATCGGGAGATCGAAGTTTACAGACTGTAAGGTGTAACAGGTGACGGCGAGTTTCGGTCATATTATTTTCGACGGATTCAAAAGTCGGAAACTGAACCAGGAGATGAAAATGGTGACGACACAAACGAAAAATGTGGATCTAAAGAGCGACGGCGGTACGCCCACCGTACTGCCACGCCCGGACTTCCATTTTCCGGGCGAAGTCGGACGCACAGTTCTCGAATCCGACCCCGCACAGTTTCCCCAACCAGTGCAGTCACCCGAAGGTGCACCGAATATTTTGCTGGTCCTGGTTGATGACTGTGGTTTCGGCCAGTACGGCACTTTCGGCGGCGGCATTCCATCTCCAACAATGGACAAGCTCGCCGCGGAAGGCCTGCGTTACAACCTTTTTCACACTACCGCTCTTTGCAGTCCTACGCGAGCTGCGCTCATCACCGGACGCAATCATCATTCGGCATCATTCGCTGGCATTACTGAGATTGCGACTGGATATGACGGATATTGCTGCATTCTGCCGAGAAATTGCGGCACCGTGGGCGAGGTGTTGCGGCAGAACGGATACATGACGGCATGGATTGGCAAGAACCACAACACGCCGACCTGGGAGACCAGTGCAGTGGGACCTTTCGACCGCTGGGCCAATGGATTGGGATTTGATTACTTCTACGGCTTCAACGCTGGCGATATGAACCATTGGAACCCGATTCTCTACGAGAATCGCAATCTCGTACCTGCCTCGCACGATCCGGCCTATCACCTCACCACAGATCTTGCCGACAAGGCGATTACCTGGGTGCGTCAGGCCAAAACCATTTCACCGGGCAAACCCTACTTTCTCTATGTAGCGCCGGGCGCGACTCACGCGCCGCACCATACTCCGAAACAGTGGATTGACAAATTTGAAGGAAAGTTCGATGGGGGTTGGGACAAGTATCGCCAGGAAACGCTTGAGCGACAGAAGAAACTCGGCGTGGTTCCACCAGATACGAAGCTCACAGTTCGTTCTAAGGGCCTACCCGCATGGGACTCATTGAATGCTGATCAAAAACGTCTTTATGCGCGGATGATGGAAGTGTTTGCTGGTTACGCCGCGCAGTGTGACTACGAATTAGGCCGCGTCGTTGAAGCCTGCAAGCAGCTTCCGGACGCCGACAACACGCTCATCGTCTACATCGCCGGCGACAACGGCGCAAGCGCCGAAGGCGGTCTCGAAGGCTCTCTCTGCGAAAACATGTTTTTCAACGGATTTCCCGAGAAGTGGCAGGACAATATCAAGGCGATCGACGAACTCGGCGGTCCTAAGCACTTCAATCATTTTCCGGCCGCTTGGGCGCATGCCATGAACACGCCCTTTCAATGGACCAAACAAGTCGCAAGCCATTTCGGTGGAACGCGCAATCCTATGATCATCACGTGGCCTGCGCGCATTACAGATAAAGGTGGCGTACGCAGCCAGTTCCTGCACACCATAGACATCGTTCCTACTTTGTACGACGTCTGCGGAATCACCGCGCCCATGGAATTGAATGGGGTGCAACAAAAGCAAGTAGAAGGCCTCAGCTTTGCTTTCACATTCGACGAACCCGATTCCGAGAGCCGGCGTAAAGCCCAATACTTTGAACTCGGATGCAACCGTGGCCTCTATCACGAAGGCTGGATGGCATCTTGTCCATCCTTCGTTCCCTGGGATCCTAATCGCGGCGAATGGGCCCGGACAATGCGCCGTGGGAGCTTTACAACATCCAGGAGGATTTCTCGCAAGCCAACGACCTGGCACAGCAATATCCTGAAAAGCTGCGACAGCTCCAAGATATGTGGTGGGTAGAGGCAGCGAAGTACAACGTGCTTCCTCTGGATTGGCGTGGGGTCATTCGCCTGAACTCAGAGCTGATGGGCCGTCCCAGCTTGACCGCCGGACGAACCAGCATGACCTACTATCCCGGCACCATCGGCCTTCCTGACGCTGCCTCGCCACCCATGTGTAATAAATCTTGGACGATCACTGCCGATATCAAACTGTCCGACGAGAAAACAAACGGCATGATCGTCACACATGGAGGTTTGGAAGGCGGCTACGGGCTCTACCTCCGCGATGGCAGACCGACTTTCGTTTACAACTATCTCTCGATTGATCGACCGACATTTACGGCAAAAGAGCCACTTCCTAAAGGAAAGACAACAATCATCGTGGACTTTGCTTACGATGGCGGCGGGATGGGCAAAGGGGGCAAGATCGCGATGAGCGCCAATGGCAAGAAAATCGCCGAAGGCCGCTTGGAGCGGACCGCACCTATTCAGTTGGGGCTTGGCGAGGGCTTAGACATTGGCATGGATATCGGCTCGCCCATTGACTTCACCTACGAGATGCCCTTTGCGTTTGCAGGCAAGATCGAGAAAGTGCAAATCGACCTGAAATCTGAAGCAGCTACGATCAAGAAACCGAGTGAACGGCAGAAGGCCGCCTGAAAAAATAAAATAGGCCAGGTAATGGCCGCGTCTTGCATCTGTAATTCTTGCCAGCTACGCCGCGATCATCTGCTCGTTATCCTGCTGAAGGGATGATAAATGAAGCTCATTGTTAAATACGTCGCATTCATTTCGCTTGCCATCAGCTCCTGGATAACGCTTGCACAAACTATTGTTCGAATCGCGCCCCCGGCCCCGGTCCATATTGGTGTGGTCGGAAGGGCGCCTCAGCGCGGATACGTTTGGATTGAAGGCTACCAACGCTGGGACGGAAAAAGATACGTGTGGGTAGCCGGACGTTGGGGACGTCCCCCGAGGGTCGGAGCAGTTTGGGTTGCGCCTGTATGGGTGCACCGCGGAAACGGATGGGTATTTCGCACCGGTTATTGGCGGTGAACACACCGCGAATTGAATGTCATTGAAAACACTTGGCGCTCCACGCCTGGTTGGAATGTTATGAGTCAGTATTCCCAGTGGGGATGGATATACCGTCAATTTGCAAACTGGAAGCGGGATCTGCAAGCGATTGTCTATCAGGCACACACCCTATCCATTGCGCTTCGCCACCCTCTCGTGCCCTGGCGCGCGAAGTTAGCAGCCAGCGTCGGAATCGGATACATTTTCAGCCCAATCCAGCTCATACCAACGTTCATCCCTGTCATCGGCCAATTAGATGACCTGTGTGTCTTATATGTTGCGATGAAGCTGGTCCGCAAAATCACTCCGCCGGACGTTATGGCGCAATGTGAGGCGAGGGCCATGAACAAAATCGGCGGGGAGCAACTCCATAAAATTGACAAGACCATTCGTACAGCATGGCATCAGCGCCTTCTTCCGATTTGCAAGCCACGGGTAACTGATCCTCAACCGCAAGCAACGGCGCATGAGCGCGAATTCTTACCCCTTGGGGTAGGGCTGACCGAATCAAGAGCTCTTCAGATATCAGCTTCAACCGCTCTCTCGTGCTCGTCAGACCCAAACCTGTGCCCCTCGCAGCGGCTTCCAAATCAAATCCGATTCCTTGACCTCGCAAAATGAGGTCTACACCGTCCGGAGCGCCCTGAGCTGAACCTCAAAGTGACGCACATGGCAGTACCTCCATCGCATTGCGAAAACGAGAATTGCGCATTACGCGCCTCCTCAATGACGGATAAAGCCGGACTTTTTCTGCGGGGAAACCTACTGACGGTCGTCGTTTAGAGCACTTCGGTCCTGGAAATCATGCCGGCGGCGCAAGAAGATGTTCCTTCATCGCAAACCGAACCAGATCAGAATTATTTTTCAAACTGAATTCTTCCATGATCCGGTATTTGTGAAATGCGACGGTGCGGGTGGTTATGTGCAGCACGGCTGCAACTTCCTTCATGGGGCGGCCTTCAGCCAGCAATTGCAACACTTCGCGCTGCCGCGGCGTAAGGTGCTTCATCCGGTCAGTGCGAGGATCACGGACAAACTGATCCAGGAGCCGCTGGGCAATATACGGGGTCACGTAGGATTTTCCTTTCAGCACCTCCCGCACGGCTTGTACCAGCTCCCCACCGGCAGATGTTTTCAGCAGATAGCCGGATGCCCAGTCACGCAACGCAACCGACGCCAGATCGGAATCTTCGCTCATAGTGAGCACAATGATCTTCGTTTTTGGCAGCATCCGCTTCAACTGCCTTCCCGCATCCATCCCGTTAAGCAAAGGAAGTCCCAAATCGAGAACAACCACGTCGGGTCTAAGTTCAGGGGCCTTGTGCAGAAGGGCCCGTCCATCGGCAACCGTCGCCACTTCGAACTCGGGTTCCAGCAATCTCTTGAACGCTTCCGAAACGAGAATGTGATCGTCAGCGATAAGCACTCGAGGCTTCCCCATCCACTACCTCCTGCAAAGGAATTTACGGCGCAAATGCATATCTGTATCAAATGACAGCAGGTTTACCGGAAGTGGACGACTGGCTACTTTTACGGTCCGAGAAACACCGATGACACAGTGAACACGAATCTTTACTTTCAGTCAATATTGCTAATGAACTTCCAGGCCAGGATTCAACTACTTTGAGCACGCCCAACTTTGTTAGAGCTGTTTCCACTCTCTGTCTTGATCTGACAGTAGAATTGCGTGGGGCTCGCACCTAAGCTGCACTTCGGAACATGCCGATGAACGCGCTGTTCTGGAGGTAACTGGTGAGCAACCAGGAACACCTGCCGCTGAACAAACTTATAAACGTTGTGTTAGTAAATACTTTCTAACAAAACAACCGATCGTACTTAGCAAGAACGAGGCGATGAAGATCATTCTGCGCCAGGCTCAAGGAGAATCGGTCCGCTTTACTGTGGCTGCCATCTGAATGCCTCAGAATCATTCGTCATTTCTTTTATGCTGCTCGTGCACCTGGACGTGATTTCTCGGAAAAGCCTTCGCGGCGCGGCTTTTCCTCATATTGTTCCAGGTCGCGCTCGAGGAAATAGTTCAGGAACGTGCGAATGAAACCAATCGCGCCGAGTTGCCCAATATCACTCCACGTTGGTGAACTGGCCGTACGTATAATGTCAGCTGCCAATTCAAATTCCAGCCCAAGAAGCAGCCAGACTCCGAACCGCATCCAAATTTGTTTTCTCTGACTGCGTATAGAATCTCCGCGTATTGTTGAGAAGAACGCTCCGTATAACGCCTCTGCCGCGCCATACCCGATAAGTAGCGTCGCCGCACCTTCAATGGTAAGCGCCACGCTGCCGGCAATGGACTTGAATATTTCCTCCATTTGTAAGGCTAAAAGTACGGCAGAATCAGACTACCGATACCATTCATAGTAATAAGTTCTAGTTCTACTCTGTAAGACCGCCCACTGGTAAATCTGCCAGAACCCGTTCAGAACCAACCCGACGCAATCGACATTACGGTGTTTTTGTTTCTCACCTTCAAGCCAAGTGCCACTCCCGAGCTATGCCTTTAGGACATGTTTCTTGAAGAGCTGGCAATCATGCCAAGCCCCAATTGCCGCGCTGGAAGCCGGATTCGATGGTGGAAAAGTTTTGCAACTAATCGCTTCGCGTGTTTTTACTTATTGCCAAATCGGTCTCGGCGGCATAGGCTCTTTTGCGCGTACCTGTTTTTAGCAAGGCACCTCGGCTCGATTGGGGGCTTCCAGCCGAACTAACGCTTAGCACGACCCACTCGGTGGGATTCCAGGGCGAGAGTCCAATGTCAAATCAGGGAAAGAAAACACGCGTGTTGCTGGCGGACGATCACACTGCTGTTTTGAACTGCGTTTTTGGGATTGTGTGTGAAACCTGCGATGTGGTTGGAACAGCCTCGGATGGAACTCAGGTGCTTCTAGCAGTTGACCAGCTGAATCCGGATCTTATTGTGATGGATATTGGCATGCCACAAATGGACGGAATTCAAACGGCCAAGCAATTGAGAAAGAAGGGCTGCAACGCTCGAATCATTTTCCTGACGGTGACCCAGGACGAAGACTATATTGCCGCCGCTTTTGCTGCCGGCGCGCGAGGTTATGTGCTGAAAGCTCGAATGCAGTCTGATCTACTCGCCGCTATTGAAGAAGTCATGGCCGGTGGATCGTTTGTGTCGCGACGTTCCACCCGGGCTGACTAACCATTTTCTGTGTGCTGAAGGGTCTGCGGTTTTCGCGTGCTGTCAATCTTGCCAGTTCTAGCACGAGTGCTATTGGTTTAAAACATTGTAAGTGCGACAGTAAATAGTGGATCTCCGAATCTCCTGTTCTACAGGGCCGTTGCGGCTTCGACCAAACGCAATGGCCCTTTTTGCAACTAGAAATATGCGTAACAGGGTCATTCCAGGGAGAAGATGCGGTCGCAATCTTCCTGACGTGGTTCGCGAGTCATCCCTACTCGGCTGCTTCCACTGCAGACGCTACGTTGATCGCGATCGTTCTGCTAGTACGCTGAGCGGTTCGTGCGCTGAGGGCATTATTTCTCGAGGTCAGCGCTAACTATCACGCCATCATGCAGCCAGCGTTTGGTGGACCATCTCAATCAAGGCATCGGGCGCGACTGGCTTTTGCAGAACTACCCAACGCGACGTTAGCTTCGCGGCATCAGCATAGCCGCTAACAAAAATCACTTTCAGCTGCGGGCGCCTTTCAACTAACTGATTCACCGCCTCAGGCCCGTTGAGTCTCGGCATGACTATATCGCTGATGACGAGATCAATTTTGTCCCCGAACCGATCGGCTACATTCACCGCCTCCACGCCGCTGCTTGCCCGAAGCACGTGAAATCCGGCACGTTCCAGCACAGAGACAAAAAGTTCCTGCAACTCTATGGAATCCTCAACAACCAATATGGTGCCCGTGACCACCGTGCGTTGACGTACCCCTTTGATCAGTTTTGGACGTGTCGCAGCTTCTTCTAAAAGAGGAAGCAGAATAGTAAAAGTGGTCCCCTGATTGGGGACGCTGTCTACGCTGATGTGGCCATTGCTCTGTTTGATGATTCCATAGGTCGTCGAAAGTCCCAGTCCGGTTCCGCGGTGAGGCTCTTTTGTAGTAAAAAATGGGTCGAAGATCCGGCCGAGCACTCCCGCATCCATGCCTTTGCCGGTATCGCTTACCTTCAGCATTACATAGTCTCCGGAAGGCACATCCTGCACCTCCGCTCCAAGAGTGCGATGGGCCGTGCTGATTTCAATCGTGCCGTCGTGTTCCATGGCATCGCGGGCGTTAGTGACAAGATTCATCAGGACTTGCTGGAGCTGGATTCCGTCGCCAGCAATCCAGGCAGGTGGCCCGGGTGAAAAGCAAATCATGATCTGTTCGCCCACGAGCCTTTGCAGCATTTGGCAGTGGCCTTCAATGAGCGCGTTAAGCTCTAATGTGCTGTTGTGAAAATTTTGCTTTCTTCCAAAAGCAAGAAGTTGCCGGATCAGTACCGTGGCGTCCGTGGCAGCCTTGATTGCATGGTCGGTATTGTTTCGCACCGCAGCCGGGCTTTCAGCGGTTGTTTGAGCGAGGCTGCAATACCCGATAATAATGTTGAGCAGGTTGTTGAAATCGTGTGCAACGCCCGCCGCGAGTTGGCCTACTGCATTCAGTTTTTCCGATTGCAGAAGTTGCGCATGTAAAGCGTCCTTTTCCTCCTCCGCTTTCTTCAATCCGGAGATATCGAGCATGTAACCGATCCCGTAGTCTCCTTTGGAATCTGCCGAGGCACGTCCTCCGATAACGGGAATGCGAGCGCCGTCCTTTCGCAACAACTCCTGCTCGTAAATGGGTGAGAACCCACGCGTGGCAATTTTCCGGTCCGCCACCGCGTTGCGGTGAACGTATTCAACAGGAGTCAACTGTGCCAGTACGATTTCATCTTTACAAAGTTCTTCTTTGGTATATCCAATAATTCGCAGGAAAGCGTCGTTGGCTTGCTTTACGGTTCCGGTTTCATCGTAGCCGAAAATGCCTATGAGTCCAGACTCACGCAGCTTCCTGAGCTTCGATTCCGTGACCAGGCGTGCTTTTTCCTGCTGCCGCTGGCAACGATATACGGCTGCGCCCACAATACCCGCGGATACAAAAACAAAAATCAGACCCTTCACGGTCTCGAGCTGCCATAGGACAGGAGGAGCGCCGCGGATTACTCCGTGCAAAATGGAGTCGGAGAGCACTACCCAGGCCGCTGAACCTGCGAAATACAACAGCGCTATGCGGACGGCTGCAGAACGAGCAGATAAGGTAATGCTAAATTCCGCACGCATGGGGAAACTTTCTGCAGTGTGCGGCAAAGCTACAGATGCCGCGTTCTGCGCTTCGCGCTGGATTGCAGTATCGCACGATGTTTACGCGGCCCCCGCCATTCGCCGTCGTGCGTTTGCCTTGATGGTGTAGCCACGTGAGACGCAGCATCTGATGCGAGTTCCCTACTTCTTCTGCTCCAATTCTTTCAATTTTTCTTTCATTGCCGGTGGCAGCTTGGGAAAAAGAAACGCCATCTGTAACCGCATGCCCCAAGGGGAGCCGTTCATGGGATGCATTGAATTTTCATAAAACTGGGCTGAGATGTTGACCGGCTGAAGACCGAGTTTGAAGATGCGCCCGATGCCACCGCCGACCGGCACCGTCCACATATTGCCGCTGCTGGCTTTCCAATTTGCAGTGACGATAGGCGACATGGAAAGAAACCAGCCTTTCTTCAAGTTGTAGTTGATGAAATACTGAAGCGTCATCTGATTCACACCGATGCGATCAGACGGGCCAGCGACAGACCACACATTATTAGCGAGAACACCGATCGTCCAGTGACCGGGTTGAACCAGCGCAACGAATGATGGGCCCACGCTGAATTTTCCTTGACCGAGAAATCGGCTGGTCGCAGTGGGTATGACAAATGCCGGTCCGACACCCCAGATAATCTTTCCGGGCTTTGCTGGAGACAGAAAGAAAGTAGGATTCATATCACCAAAACCGAAAACTCCAGCGCTTTTCTGAGCACTCTGCGCCAACAAAAATACCGGGGTGTCTTCTTCGATGCCAAGCGATTCCAGGTTTGCCGTACCAGGAGCTGGTTGCCAGATAATTGGGGTGATCCATCGAATGATCAGAGATACGCTGTTACTTGCTTTAAGCGGAATTACCGGCTGGATATTTAGAATGTCTTGCGTCCGGTTGAAAGGCCCGATGCCAAAGTTGCTGTTGTTTTGCACGGGAACACTGATAAGACTGGAGACCGGATTCTGCGTGGCTTTTTGGAGATCCTGAGTACCTCCCGAGGAGCTCTGAGGCGAATGCTCCGATGGTTGATCCGAAGTGGTCTGCGCCCCAGCTATTGCAGCGAAGAGCAAAGAAAGTAGCAATAACCAAATCCGTGTGTGCAGTCGCGAATTATGCATTTTCTCTCTCTCCTGTGCGGCACTGTTCACTTGAGCCGGTAAGTTATCCCGAGTATCAGACCGGGAGTCACCATGTTGTAGACATTGCTCCCGCTCCGGTAATCCACAAACAAATAACGATAGCCCGCGCTCAAGACCCACTTGGGACGGACTTTGAAATTAAGCAATCCGGAAAATTGGTAATCCAACTTGGCGGTAGCATTCCAGCCACCTACGTCCCCCAGTGCCGTGAGTGATGTTTTTCGCCCCAACGGAAGCTCCACGCGTCCGCCTACTACAATGTCCGCCCAGCTTTGCGAAGGATTAAGACTCAGTCCGAGAATGGAAGGATTGAGGCTAAGTTTCTGCCCAAGATGCCAATAGCGCACGCCAACATTGGCGTCAGCTTTAAATTTCTTGCTGTCAATTACGCGGTAACCGATCTTCGATGTCCAGACCAACTGCCCCACGCGCACATCAGCCGAAGTCGCACCCAATCCGGGAAATGGGAGCGCCGAACTGTCGGAGAGCCGGATCCATAACATATCTCCAGTGAGCAGAAACCGATCGTGCCGAGCCTCAGCCGCGCCCATAATTCCAAAGTTGACGTGCTGGAGGAGGTCCCAGGCACTCTCGTGAACGCTGACATCCCGGCCAAGCACGCCTACCGTCCCATGAGTTCCCGCGAACCAGAGGTAGGGACTCAGTTGCAGGTGCCAACCGTCATTGTTGAGTGCAGAAGGGGCCGCGTTTGACGGATCACCGTCCGGCGATTGTGCTCCCGTTTGTGGGGCAAACGCGACGGTTTGCGCCTGCGTTTGCGCATACCCGGATGCAGCACATAGAGCGACTCCAACGAGAATTAACATTGCCGTCCGCAGCAACTTCATCATGATCATTTCCTCCGGGGTTTTGTTTCCGCTGCTTTTGTTGCTTGAGCAGGCACATGAAGTTGGTTTTCTGAAAAAGCGCGTTGCAACTATTACGGTGATTCCTGCAATCAGAATGAAACATCCATTCCGACGATGGGTCCCCTCTGAACCAGATTCAACCCAACTCTATTATTCTGGTCATTAACTCTTAACCGGGAGCCCACCGCATACCCAGCATCAATGCTGAGATGTTTGAAGAGTGAAACGCCCAGATAGTCCGTGGTGGATGCGTAGTTTCCGTAACCGAACAGATACATCCCGAAAACGTTCCCGTTTATAAATAGACGCTGTGATTTCGTGAGATAAATCCGGAATTCAGGTCCAGCAACTGGAATAGGAGCAAGCAGGCTGGCACTCGCCGAACTGGCTGCCTGTTGTACGCCGTTGCCAGTTACCTGCGCAGCAGCACTAATGCTTCCTGTGGTATGAAAGAAATTAACCTGGGTGGCAATTCCCAAATGGCCGTGCCTTCCGCGCAGGATGTCGTACTGATAACCCGGGGAGTACATTGTGGCGCGGAGTTGGCCCTTGGCAATCGCTCCGACTGTGTAGGATTGGCCCTGGAAGGTGATGGTCCGGTTGAGTGCTACTTGATTTGATTGGTTAAACGGAGCGGCCGTGAAATAGAGATGGTTCTTGCGCGTGAACTTCCAATCAATTTTGCCAAGAACGGTTGAATAATCACGGAAGGCGAAATCCTGATTAAATTGAATGGAACCGTTATTCCCGGCTGCCGAAAGCGTCACTGTGGGTGATGAATAAAGCCAAAACCCAGTGATACGAATCGAGTACTGGTCAAGATCTCGGTCTTTAACTTGCCCGAATGCAATTGCCGTTAGGGCCGTAATGGCAAGAAGTAGCAATAGTGAGAATCTGCAAGCACCACCGAATGGCTGAAGGCGGCCAGCACCGAAAAGCCGGTGCGGCTGAACAATTAGCGATGCAGTTCGCATGGCGTCGACTTTGGGGATCATGAGTTATGTCCAAACATAGCGGCGAGCCGCATCAAGAGTTACCGTTCGTTGAGCCCTTTGTTGAGAAGTACTTTTACGTCCACGCGTATCAGCGAGTTACCACCGCACATCTCTGGCGGGACTTAGCTGAGGCGTTTAGAAGACAGCTCAAAAGTTAAGGAGTCGGACTCTTCGGTGGTACTGCCAAAAATGGCAGATGGTAAAAAGTGCGGCGGCGCTCAGAAAACCCTTTCCGTCAAGTTTGACAGTTGTAGCTTCCAGGGCCAGCACTTAGTCTCCGCAAAAGCGGATGTTTCCCAAAAGCAAACGAAGTCGGGAACGTACGCGCCTCCCGCGATTCGGGATGGCAGCAATGTTCGTAGCTGCTTCAGCAGTGAACCGGCTGCGCCGGATTCGCGCGGTTGCTCGAAGGAGAAATCTGAGATGAACCTGCCAAGCTTTCCTAATGTTGATCTGTTCTCCGCCGGCATCAACGCCTTGAACGGAGTATTGGTTGCCCGCAATCCGTCGCACAATCGCGGCTACGCTGTCGTGGGCTTGCTAATCATGGCCTTCTTTGGCGGCATTGGCGGCGGCGTATCGCGTGACGTACTGCTGAATGACATCCCCTCGCCACTACGAGATCCTAAATACATCGTTGCGTGCCTCTTAATGGGGTTGCTGGGGCTGGCGATTTACCGGTATACGGAGTCTAAAGAAGAGCGGTTTCGGAAGAGAACTCTGGCGTTCTTCAAGTCGTTCACATTGCCGTGGTTTGCGATCCTGGGTGCCCATAAGTCTCTCGATCATGGCCTTGGAATTTACACCGCAATCGCAATCGGACTGATTTCGACCACCGCGGGCGGTGTATTCATTGATGTTTGTTCTGATGTTACCCCGGAGATCCTTAGACCTTCTGAACACGTCGTTACCGCTGCGGTGCTGGCGGCAGCGGTGTATACACTACTCGCAAAATATGCGATGCCGAATACTCCCAGATTCCCGGTAACGTTGATTGCGGTGTTCGTCGCCTTTGCCTTTCGCGTGCTCGCCGTAAAGGAGCATTGGGCACAAATTGTGCCATACCAGGCACCCGCGGCAGGCCCCGACGTGCGCGCCGCCTGAGCTATAAACCAGTGCTCGTGCGGTGTTTTGCTTCAAGCATTTTGAGAGAGGATTTTATGGATCACATGTGGGCGCGAGTAGGAAGTCAATTAATCGCACGCGTCAGCGGGCCAATGAAGTTTCGGCTAGTGCTTCAGCCGGCAATGGCGGCCTTCTTTGCGGTCCGCTCCGGCCTGGCCGACGCCAAAGCCGGCAAGCCACCATACTTCTGGGCTCTCTTGTTAAATCCTAGCCACCGCGCCTACATGATCAGGGATGGATGGAAGAGCGTCGGAAGAATATTCATTCTCGCGTTGGCGCTAGACGTGGTTTATCAGATTATCGAGTTGCATTTCGTGTATCCCGGGGAAGCCCTCATCGTTGCTTTCCTTCTCGCCATCGTTCCTTACCTAATTTTGCGGGGCCTAGTCACACGTATAGCGCGGCGAAAAAAAGGCGGGTTATACACGATGCCTAAACGGCCGTCCACGAGCAGCGCGGCATGAATCCTGGTGAAGATCAGCAACGCGATAGAAACACACTGCTCGCGGAACGGCGAACAGATCTCGCGCTTAAACGCTCGATGATCGCATCGGAAAGAACACTAATGGCCTGGATCCGCACTTCGATCTCGATGATTGGATTTGGATTCACGATGTACAAGTTCTTTCAGTATCTACCTTCTGAGATCGCCAAGGGCGATACCCCGCATCTCAACGCACCGCGCAATCTGGGTTTGACACTTATTGCACTCGGGACTCTTGCTCTGGCTGGCGCAACCTGGCAACACAGGACCTTTCTAAGGGAAATTGGCGCATCGCAACCTCATCATTTGTGGTCTATCTCGATCGTGGTCGCAATCGCTGTCGTGTTAATCGGAATCGTCACGTTCTACGGTGTTCTCTTAAAGCAAGGGCCTTTTTGAGTTGGAGTAAAAAGCTCAATCAGCGTACTGACAGTTTTGACGGTTCTACGGGTCAAGAAAGAGTTTAGCCTTGTGAGGTAATGCCAATGTCAGACAATGCTCGCACGAGCAACAAGGATTCTGGCAGAAGGCGCTTTATTCAAACTCTTTTTTCAGGTGCTGTCATTGGAGTTGCTGCCCAAGCCGGAATAGAGTCAGCTACTCCTTACCTTTACTCGCAAACAAGTCTGAGCCCCGATGCGGTCCTACAAGCGCTACTAGCAGGCAACCAACGCTTTGCCGCTAACCGACTTATCTCGATTGAACATGATCTGTCGGTGCTGAGAGAACGGACCATCAATAAACAAGAACCTTTCGCTTCCGTGCTTGCTTGTGCCGATTCTCGGGTGCCCGTGGAATTGATTTTTGACCAGACTATTGGGCACATTTTTGTCACGCGAGTGGCTGGCAATATCGTGACACCCGAGATTATTGCCAGTCTCGAGTACAGCGTTGCCGTCCTCGGAATCAAAAGCGTTCTTGTCCTTGGCCACAGCGGCTGCGGGGCCGTAAAGGCAGCGCTAAAGTCGGATAGCGCTCCGGGACAAATCAGCGCCTTATACCCGCATCTTCGCCAGGCTGTCGAAGAAAGTGATGGCAGTTTTGAGAAAGCAATCGAGGTTAACGCAAAAATTCAGGCTTCGCTGCTCCGCAATTCCTCAACGGTCATCAGTGGCGCTCTGAAGGCTGGCAAATTTAACGTGGAGGCTGGAGTTTACGATCTCGCCACCGGAAAAGTCACATTGAGCTGACTACCAGCCTGCAAATCCAGTTGTGCAACAGATTTGATAAGACTCGACACTGTCGTTCGAGGAAATGGTCCTGGACGCCAGACAATGGGCCGCGGCTTTAAAGCGGACGCAAAAGTTGTCCTGCGCAGCCCGTTCCGGCTAACCTGCTGAGGTGCAACAAATCGTCATAAGGGTTCCTCTTGAGGACTAAGCGCGTGGAAGCCGAAGAATCGAGTAGATAGGAAAACAAAGAAGTAACGCAGCGAACACCAGCACTGCCACGCGGACACTGTGTACTTTGAAGCGTTGGCTAACCGCGATGAGCAGCAGTACCGTGGCCAACATCACTGTAGTCCGGACATAGTCATCAGACATTTGTCGGGCCTGGTTGCCTTCTTCAAAAACGTCTACCGCTTCACTGTTCAAGTTTGTAGCCTGCTCTGCCTTCGGGCTGCGGAATCCGCTCATTAATTGTGGGCCTGGAGGAGCATTCGGGTTGTGGATTGGATCCGTTTTTTTCCAAGCTTCAAATGCTGGCTTGAAACCCGGGAGCATGCGCCTTTCAAAAAGATCCGCTAGTTTGGTTTGGCCCTGCGCCTCTGCTTTCAGCCATTCGACTACAGTGGCAGCGACGTACAGCCGTTCCTGGTTGGACTCGGTCGCAACTTCTTCAGCTTCAACTCGCAGTCTGCTGGCTTCCCCATACCGTTCTGCCTGGCGTCCAGTCCACAGGGCAGCCTGGTATCCGCTCCATGCGGTCGCGATTGCTACCGTCGCGAGCACCAGCGCTTCAGCAATCTCGATTAGGTCTGCTTCGAAAGACTTCGAATGCGGATTGCGTTCGCCGAGATGATGGGCCAATTCGACGTTGGAGTTACCAGCTTCTGGCATGGCTTTCTCGAATAGAAATGAAAGAAGAGTGATCTAACTTCGCTACCTTAAGCCACAACACGCGATTAGCTCACTGTCATAGTTGCCAGCAGGACGAAAGACGTTGGCCTTTAAAAATAGTCGCGTTGATTAAGTACCTTCCGCAACGTTCCCGCTGACCATATTGACAGTTCAATTGTCGTAATGGAGCGGGCTAACCTGCGGTCTGTACAAACTTTGCTAAGCCATGGTGCGCAAATGCTGAACTTCACTGGTTTGGCAATGCCGTGGCGCTGCGTACTTGCACCGAGAAATACGCTTCCCGCAGCGTCCGTGGCCGGCAGTTTGCATTCACAATCAAATTGAAAAGAGGAAATCATGGCAAAGCAGGAAAAGAACGTGGCCAAGAAACCCAACATCCTCGTGCTGTGGGGAGACGACATCGGCACATGGAACATTAGTCATTTCAGCCGGGGCATGATGGGGTATCGCACTCCGAACATTGACCGCATTGCCGATGAAGGCGTCTCCTTCACCGACTATTATGGTCAGCAGAGTTGCACCGCTGGACGCGCTGCCTTCATCTGTGGCCAGAACCCACTCCGCACCGGCCTGACCAAAGTGGGAGTGCCCGGCGCGCCCATCGGACTTCAGGCCGAAGATCCCACCATCGCCGAAGTTCTCAAGCCACTGGGCTATGCCACGGGCCAGTTCGGCAAGAACCATCTCGGCGACCGTAATGAATTCCTGCCAACGGTGCACGGGTTCGATGAATTCTTCGGCAATCTCTATCATCTGAATGCTGAGGAAGAGCCGGAAAACCCCGACTATCCTAAGGACCCCAAGTTCAAGGAAGCGTTTGGCCCGCGCGGCGTGCTCCATTGCGTAGCCACAGACAAGGACGATGCGACCGAGCAGCCTCGATGGGGACGAGTTGGCAAGCAAAAGGTCCAGGACACTGGTCCGCTAACTAAGAAGCGTATGGAAACTGTGGATGAAGAGATCACTGCGCACGCGCTAGATTGGATGGAGAAGCAGGTGAAAGCGGATAAGCCGTTCTTCCTCTGGTACAACTCCACTGCTTGCCACATGTGGACGCACCTGGCCGAGAAGAATCGCGGAAAGAGCGGTCAGGACGATTACAGCGACCGGATGGTTACACACGATGAGCAAATTGGCCAGATGCTCGATAAGCTCGATGAACTGGGCGCTGCCGATAACACCATCGTGATGTATTCCACCGATAACGGTCCGGAGAATGACACCTGGCCGGACGCTGCGAATAGTCCTTTCCGTAGTCAGAAAGATACAAATTGGGAAGGCGGCTGGCGCGTGCCATGCTTCATCCGCTGGCCCGGCAAAATCGAGGCGGGCACAGTCCTAAACGGTATTGTTAGCCATCAGGACATGTTGCCGACTTTTCTTGCAGCAGCTGGAGATCCTAATGTGTCCCAGAAACTTCTCGACGGTTACAAAATCGGAGACAAGACGTTCAGGGTGCATATCGATGGATTCAACCAGCTGCCTTATCTGACTGGCGAGGTAAAAGATAGCGCGCGAGACTCGTTCTTCTACGTCAGTGATGATGGCGGGGTTATGGCTCTACGGCACGGCGACTGGAAGTTGGTGTTCCAGGAGCAGCGTGCACTCAGCTCAGAAGTTTGGGCCGAACCTTTCGTAAAGCTAAGAGTCCCGCTGATGTTCAACCTCCGGCGTGATCCGTTCGAGCGTGCCAACTTTAACTCTCAGGTGTATTGGCAATGGTTATTCGATCATGCCTTCCTGCTTTACGGTGCTCAGGCCGTTGTCAAGGCCCAACTCGACGACTTTGTAAAATATCCGCCGCGTCAGAAAGCGGCGTCGTTCAACCTTGACACAGTGATGGAGCAGCTAAAGCCGGCAATGGCAGCAGAGAAAGCCAAAGAAGCTAAAGAAGCTCAGGAAGAAAAGCACCAGCCAGAGCTTGTCGGACGAAAAGCGAGTTAGAAAGAAGCTCGTCTTTTTCGGTCATACTTCCCCGGCAGCGATATTCTGCCGGGGAAATCTTTTGGTTCGGGTTGATCGCAATATATGAACGGCGCATCCACTGTCCCACTAACTGAGATATCTGTGCGGGTGCGTAATTTTTATGATCAACACCCATATCCACCGGCTATCGAAAGTCTCGAAGAATATCAACGTCATTGGGACAACCAGCAACGGCGGCGGGCAGATTTCTATCTTTTCTGGCCGGGTCGCCCTTATCGTAAAAACCAATCCATCCTGATTGCCGGTTGTGGGACGTCTCAAGCTGCCAAACATGCTTTGCGCTGGCCAGAGGCCCAAATCATCGGTATTGATTCCAGCGCAACCAGTGTTCATTGCACCGAGCAGCTCAAGAAAAAGCATAACCTGATGAACCTTGAGGTGCGAACGCTCGCGATAGAAGATGTGAGCGAGTTGGGAATGAGCTTTGATCAGATCGTTTGCACCGGCGTTCTTCACCATCTGGGCGATCCCGAAGAAGGTTTGACGGCTCTGCGTGGTGTTCTCAAACGAGAGGGCGCCATGCAATTGATGGTGTATGCGCCATACGGCCGGGCCGGAATCTACATGCTCCAGGACTTCTGTCGCCGCCTGGGTATTGAGGCGAACAGCAGGGCAATCCGCGATTTGAGCCGCGCCCTGTGCGCATTGCCTTCAGCGCATCCGCTGCAAAATATATTGATGCAATCTCCCGAGCTCCGTAATGAGAAAACGATCGCAGACGCTTTACTGCACCCGCAAGATCGTGCCTATTCGGTCCCGCAGTTTTTTGATTTGATTGGCAAATCGGGGCTGGCCTTCGGCCGGTGGCTAAGACAGGCAGCGTATTCGGTTCACTGCGGCGTTGTCGCAAAGATCCCACAAAGTCAAGCCATTGCGCGTCTTCCGGGACTGGAGCAGTACGCGGCAATCGAACTATTTCGTGGAACAATGATTCGCCACAGCGCGATCGTGTATCGCGATGATTGCGACAGCAGCATGTATGCCATCAACTTCAATGGCGATGCTTGGCTTGATTACGTGCCATTGCGGATGCCCGATACCCTCTGCGTTCAAGAAGGAGTGCCCGCTGGGGCCGCCGCTGTTCTACTCAACCGGACTCATACCTACAAAGACTTGCTGCTGATAATAAGTCCAGCCGAGAAGAAGCTGCTTGATGCGATTGATGGGCAGCGCTCTATCGCTGAGATTGTGCAAAGAGCTTTGGTGACAGCCGGGAAGGTGCCGCACTGGGACGATATCCGTGCATTTTTTGAACGGCTCTGGTGGCATGATCAGGTTGTGTTCTGCACTGCAACGGAAAGCTAGATCCAAAAGCTTTTCACGTATCTATCAGATTTGACAGTTCTGCCACCCTGCGCCTAACCCCTACTCTGCACATAAAGAGGATGCTTGACGTCACTAAGCCAGCGGAACGCTAGGTTCTTCTGGCAATGCCCTAATGGCATCGCATGAATAAATCTACAACGTTCGCATTGTGGGCTCTTCTCGCGTCTGTAGCGTGCACGGCGGGCCATGCCCAAGATCTTCAATTCCTTCCCGAGATAGATACAAATCTCAAATTGAACAACACGACCAGGATACTGTTACAAGCGAAGGACGACACTGAAGGCGGCGATCCGCAGCAGTTTACCTTTGGTCCAAGCATTCAGCTCTATTTGAAACCCCTATTAAAGCTTAAAAATGTCACGTTGTTCGACCTTGACGACGTCAAGAAGCGGATGGTGGTCCTGGAAAGTGGATATCGGATCATTACGAGTCCTGGTGCTGTCGCGACGAATCGAGCGATCGAAGCCGTGACGGTCCATGCTCCGACAATTGCGGGAATCTTATTGTCGGACCGCAACCGAGCAGACCTCGATTGGCAGGCAGGGAATTTTAGCTGGCGCTATCGAAACAAGCTTACGGCGGAGCGGACGATTTCCGTTGCTTCGTACCACTTCATACCCTATGTTGCCGCCGAACCTTTTTACGAAAGTAAATACGGCAAGTGGAGTACGACAGACCTCTACGCGGGCTGCCAGTTCCCAGTCGGAAAAGTTGCGCAATTTGACCTGTATTATGAGCATGAGAACAACACCGGCAAAAGTCCCAATCGGCAGAATAATTTCGTTGGCATCAGCCTTAATCTGTTTTTTTCGAGCGAGCACCGTGCGCCATGATTATGGCCGTCACGACCTTACGAATCAGCCATTGTCTGACTCGCAAAGACTCCTGATATCAAGCCGCCCCCAACTGTTAGCACGGCTTTCTGAGAGTTTTGCCGGTCGTTGGGCGAGTATCTTCCGCACAATTGTCTGTAGCGCGCAGGCAAGCCGCATTTGAGGATAGTCAATCAAACGCTTCTGCACATATTGTCGGTGGAATCTTGCCACACTCTCTCTGTAGCGTCAGAGACATAGCTTGTCGAAATGCATAGCCATCAATATCTGAGCAGCGGTTTTCCTTCTCCTGGACGGCCATCCTCACGCGGCGAGTTTTTCATCTTCCAGGTGCGTTCGCCTCGCCAATGTTTCTTCATAGATCTGTTTCGGAGTGAGGACTCTGGTCTCATCGCCTCTCGCTACGATGTTTGCCTTGCCCCAACGGCCTGGGATGCCTTCGACTGACAGCGTTCCCATCCAGAAAGGAAGCACTGCGTCCGGAGCGGAGGTCAGAATCTCGCCTTTCGGTTCCAATCCCAGCAGAGTGCGAATTCCGAGCATGGGTGATCCTGCTGCCCACGCCTGCGGCAAACAGGCGGTGGGATACTGAACCGGAAAGCGGGTTTGCGCTCGTTGATATCCCGCGAAAACTTCAGGCAACCGTGAGCCGAAGAACAGACTCGCTTCGAATATGCCAGCTACAACATCCGATGCGTCCTTGCGAAACCCGTAACGCGCAAGTCCGGCGGCAATGATGCTACAGTCATGCGGCCATACGGTCCCATTGTGGTATTCAATAGGATTGTAGCCACCCTCCCCTTCGGCCATCGTACGAATTCCCCAGCCGGAAAACATCTTGGGGCCCATGAGATGATCTCGCAGCGCGGAAGCCTTATCGCCATCAACGATACCGCTCCAAAGAAGTTGTCCAATGTTGGAGCACAGGCTATCCACTTTTTTCTTATCGCCGTCCAGAGCCAGGGCGAAGAACTGGCGGTCTTCAATCCAGAAATCCTGGTTGAAACGCTGCTTCAACTTTGCCGCTTGTATTTCCAGCTTGGATGCAAACGCCTCGTCCTTCCATATCTCACGGGCCAGCCGGGCACAGCGTACCTTCGCATCGTAGGCGTAGCCCTGAATCTCACAGGTGGCCCGAGGAGTACGGGCGAGGGTACCATCATGGAAAAGGATAGAATTCCACGAGTCCTTCCAACATTGATTATCCAGGCCCAGAGTAGTTTTGCGCTGATATTCGATGTATCCGTCGCCGTCCCGATCTCCGTAATGATCAATCCACTCAAGTGCCGCACGGGCATTAGGCTCAAGGGCACGGACAAGATCGGCGTCGCCGCTCCAGCGCTCGTATTCGTCCAATAGGACAAGGAACAAGGGCGTGGTATCGCTCGCTCCATAATAAGGAGCCTGCGGACGCTCCCGAAAATAGGTGAGCTCGCCAAAACGCAGTTCGTGGAGTATCCGTCCCGGTTCTTCTTCGGTAAGCTCGACTTCCTTCTTACCCTGCGCTTCCGCCAGAGCACGGAGAGCGGTAGCCGCCAACTCAGGAGCAAAGGGAAGCATTTCGTAACTGGTGATCAGGCTATCGCGACCGAAAACGGCCATAAACCAGGGTAAACCCGCTGCCGGCAACGAATGATCGCCCATGCCGTCCGGGCGGAAGCGAAGTGCAGCAATGTCCACCAGGTTGCGCATGTAGGTCCGCATGGCTTCCGGGTGGCATGTAACAGTTGGCGCTTGTTCGATCCAATGGCTCAGATCTTGTCGCATGGTTCCGCAGGAGTCCTCGGCGAACTTAGGGCTATGAGCGGTTTCACCGGTAACCGGCACTACCTTTAATTTGGTGCTCCATGATGATTTTGATTGCAAAGTAAAACGGAAAGAAACGTTGTTTACTGTTCCCTCGGTGGGCGTTTCGGTTGAGCTGATGAGGGTCTCCCGGACGAAGGAATCCCGCCTGTACCCCAGAACCAACTGCCGGTTCCGCATTTGCTGATAGAACTCGCCCTTTTTCTGTAACGCATCTTTCACTTCGAAGAGGTCGGCAAAATCACATCCGACTTCCAGCCGCAGATCAATTTCCTGCGCTTCAGCACCGTGGTTTACGACGGTGAGTTCTTCGACAAAACCATCTCCGACAAACCGTCGGCGGATCACCGAAAGGGTCGGGTTTTTGTAGATTGTGCCAGTCGGCGGAATGCAAAAGTGCTGCGCGTAGTAATACTCGCTTGCATCTGTGGAGAGCACATTCAGCGGCTGCCCACCCATCGTGAGCTTCCACTTGGACAAATGACGCATATCTTTGAAGAACAAACCTTCCGCTTCGTCCGGTCGAGCGTCTATGTCGCCATTTGGATTTGATACGAGGAACGTTGAGCCGTCGAGTATGCTGATGGTGTTATCGCTCATTGTCTTTTTCCTTCACAACCGATTCACGTGCAACTTGGTTTAGTGATTAACCGACTGTATTCGACCTTCCGGCTAATGATGGGTTACTTCTCGAGAATTTCCAAGTATGTCGTTGAAAGTAATTGTCGTGCTGCCAAAGCATGCCAGCAGTTCGTCTCCTGCGGCGTACCGCACACCGTAAGTTCCTGGCGGCGTAAACCGCACGACATATCAGTTATTGTGTTGTAACCGCACGCGTGACGCATCTGTCAAATGTACTGGTTCACTGCTCAAGAGCGTCTGTAACTGCACTCACTTCGTCGCAACGTTAATCTCTGAAAACCACATTTCTGCTATTTCTTCCAGTCGCCAGGCAATATGCCTGCCCAATAGAGTTGATTTCTTAAAGCGGGCTCATTGGGACAATGTAGCTCCTCATTCCGGGGTGACCGTTTGTTTCAAAGGCCGGAGTAGCACAAGACAAAACGCGATTATGAACAGATGAAAGTGAACCAGGAGGATGGCATGAATAAACTAATGAAATATAGTCTGATTGCAAGTGTTCTACTGCTTTCAGTAAGCGTGTGGTCACAACAGTTTCCTGCTGGGGAGCTGGGGTTTGATTATTCCTATGCACGGTTTGCGCCGAACGCATCCGGGTCACAGGGCCACAGCCTGAATGGCGGCGGAGGATCAATAGTATTCAATCTAAATGACGTCATCGGCATCAAGATGGACTTCCAGGGCTACGGAAGTAATACAAGTCACTTCTTATTCGCCCCCAGCCCCAATTTCCCAACTGGGGCCGGCGCGAACATTCAAGGGAACTTGTTCACCTACTTGTTCGGGCCGCAAATAAAACTCCATAGCGCAAAAAAAATACAACCCTTCGTTCATGCTTTGTTTGGAGGAGCACATTCGAACGTCTACGCGAATGCTTTCAAGAATATTTGTGTGACAGGTGTTTGCGCATTTTCTACGGCCCCGGCCAATAATGCCTTTGCCATGGCATTCGGTGGCGGCGTGGATATTCCCATAGGACATTCAATATCAATTAGGCCCGTGGAGCTGGACTACCTGTTTACCGACTTCACCAATCAATTCAATAATTCAAATCAGAATAACTTCCGGTATTCCGGAGGAATTACGTTCAACTTTGGCAGCCGTGGCACAACTAAATAGTTGCCCATCTCCGCTTTATGACGTTGTCGCGTTGTGGAACTGTTGTGATTAATACGTTCAAGCTTAGTACTCACAAAAGGAGTGAATACCATGATGACTCGAATTGCTGTGTGTGCGGCGCTAGTATGTCTATTTATGGCCGGAGCAATGGCCCAAACGACCTACGTTGACTACAACCATAACATTGATTTCTCCAAATTCAAGACGTATGCCTGGGGAGAAAAAGCAAATCCGAATGCGATCCAGGATTCAATTCTGGCCCAAAGCGCAACGCAAGAAATCAATTCGCAACTCAATGCAAAGGGGCTTCAGATGGTGCAGGAAGCCGAGCATCCGGATCTCATCGTCGTAACCAACAGCGGTATGAAACAGGAGACATCCTACAACGCCTGGGGCACTGGCGGGTGGGGCTTTGGAGGAGGCATGACCACGGTGACTCCAGAGATCAGCAATGTCGGCACTCTCGTGGTTGATATCTATGACGCGAACGGCCAAAAAATGATCTGGCGCGGCATCTCTCAGGACACATTGTCGAAGAAGGGATCTAAGAATGAAAAGCGGGTGAGTGAAGCAGTTGAGAAAATGTTCAAGCAATACCCGTAATTGCCAGTTATGAACCAAAGAGCGCTATCGGGGTCCGCATTGTTAAGGCGGAGGGTTCACTTGACGAGTATCCGGAGCGGCAGTGGATCAAAGCCGCTTCGGCACTGTGATTTAAAGCCGTGGGGATTCTCTCTGCCCAGATGGAAGATCTATAAACCAAAGCGTATTCACTCCGCAACTTTCGCCGTTATTTTCAAGAATGCATCCGACACGCTTTCGTCGCCTGTAGCTTCGAGATACAGCCCGCCCGTGGCTCTGGCGAGGGTTCCTTAACATGTCTACCGCAAAGCTGCCTAATGGAGCGCAGACTCGTGAACTAGGCAGCCTGCAACGGCGTAACTGTGATGACACCAATGCGAATAGCATATTGGACAAGTCCGGCATTGGAGTGAATTCCAAGCACGCGCATAATCTCGTATTTATAAGATTCAACTGTTCGCGTAGAAAGACTTAGTAAAGTTGCAACTTCTTTCATCGTCTTGCCTTCAGCTACTAGCTGGAGTACCTCGCGTTGGCGTCGTGTAATTTTTGGACCTTCTTCCCGGTGATGCCGTACGGCTTCGGCAAGCAAAGTAACCAAATCCACGGGGAACGCCGAACTCAGATAGTGCCGCCCGCGCAATGCTGTAACAATCGCCGCATTTAACTCATCGCCCGCAGCCTGTTTCAGTACAAACGCTGACGCGCCACAACGAAATGCCTCTGCGGCGAGGCTTACATCCGTATGCATGGTGAGAATCACAAATTTGGCGCGCACCGCAGTCCGTTTCAACACGCGAATAACTTCCATACCATTGAGCAATGGCATGGAAACATCCATGACGATTACATCTGGATTGAGTTCTCGCGCAAGTGTAATGAGTTCCCGCCCATTCGATGCGGTCCCAATGATTTCGTAATTTGGGGCGAGCATTCGAGAGAGTGCCTCTGTAAACATTTTGTGATCATCAGCAAGCAGCATTCTAATTCGCATATTAGCTCCTGTTCTTGAGCGGAAGTTGTACCGTCACCTCTGTGCCCTTGCCTAAAGCAGTTTTTAGCGCAAAAGCACCTCCCATTGAAACAGCCCGTTCTTCCATACTGGAAAGTCCAAGGCCGGCATTGGAATTCAAGTGCTTTTGGTTGTATCCAACTCCGTGATCACGCACGGTGAGCACGATACAATGACCCAATTCTTTTAGTATTACTTCAGTACGAGGTGCGTGCGCGTGTTTATCAACATTGTGAAGAGCTTCCTGCGCAATCCGGTACAAGCATAACGATATGGATGGAGAAATTATCGTCTTCAGGCCGGTTCCTACAAAATAGACTTGGGTTTTACCTCGAACGCTCAAGTCAGCACAAAGCTGTTCAAGAGCAAGACGCAATCCGGCGCGTTCCAATATTGTCGAATGAAGTTGATGGGATACTTCATTTATAGAAGATGCAATTTGATTGACTCGAGTAGATAGATTATCCAGGCCAATACATACTTGCCTGCTTAAATTGCTTTGTGGAGCAAGACTTTTGCAATTCTTTGCCAGCTGATTCAATTCGAGAAGAATAGTGACGAGTTCCTGACCGAAGGCATCATGTAATTCGCGAGCAATTTTTCTTCGTTCTTCCTCTCGCGCAACAAAAAGCTTTTTGCCAACCACTCCTGAAACAAGCGGTTCACTCTTAAATTCAAGCTGCTTTTGTTTTCTCATATAACGTACCGTTTTAGGAAATTGTTAGGAAAATAAAGGGTGCCCAGTTTTTATACAAATTACAGAACGCAGACGCCAGCCTGCACCAGAATCTACGGCACTCCATAACTGAATTTCTAGATGGAGTAAATCATGTGACTTATGAGGCGAGAAACTGTGCATTTTTACGGGTATACAACTACTTAGTACGCATTAATGCAAACCATTACCTGCGTAAGTACTCAGTCTGTAGTTTTCCCGCACACAAAAACCCGAAACCTTTCCAATTGGCATTGTTTGTCTCTGGCTCTAACTTAGTTTTCGAAGACTGATATTGCTATGGCGCAAATTGTTTCCGAAACTTTAGCGCGGCATCCGCAGCGCACTTCAAGCCCGGACTTAATGCGCGGCATTTCAATTCAAATAAAGGGAGCAAATACCATGGTGCAGCTGGGCGTACCATCCGAAACATTCTGGAATCCAGACTCTAGTCCCTCTGAAGGGCCCTTGAAACCAAGCATATTCGCTTTGGTCAACCATGCCTGCTGGTTCGGACTTATAGGAATTATGTTCGTTCTGTTGGGCTCCACGCCAGGCTTTGCGCAAAACCTGGAGGTGAACGGCAGTTATATGTACACGAGTGGAGATTTTGGACTAAATGGTTACGATTTGGGGGCAGCTTGGCGGTTCAGCCCGAGAGCATCGATCGCGCTCAACTATGATTCTGGGTATGATACTTCGTTAATCGGCACTTTTGAACTGACGAGCGTCGGCCAAATTTCAGTCAAAAATCACCTTCAGAACTTCTTGGTAGGGCCAAGAATTTTCTTCGCACCCAAAAAGATAAAAAAATACAAATTTGATCCGTTTGCCGAAGTACAGTTTGGAGGTTCGCATTTAAATACACAGATTCAGCAAGTGGGTGTTCCTTCGCAATCAGCCTCAGACAGTGCATTTACATGGATGCTCGGAGGCGGAGGCGAATACAATTTGGATTCTCATTGGTCCGCCCGCGTCAACCTGGATCTGCTTCGCACTCACTTTTCTGATGCAGGACAAAGCCGCCTGAGATTCCTTTTGGGTGTCGTTTATAACTTTTAAATGGTCTATGACGGTTAGGGGTTAGGCTACGGCTGCTGAAAATACTTCCTTACGCACAACCGAGACATCCGTAAACGGAGCTTCAACAATATTTTGCCTGATCGCATAGATTACGAGCGTTGCCAGATCGTGTATACC
>JANWKU010000033.1 GCA_025451215.1 Terriglobales bacterium | reverse complement strand
CCTCGCTCCTTATCGAACAATTGTTTACAATAATGTGCCTGCCTTTAGTGTTTAAGATATGAATTCCTGAAGATCCAGGTTAACAAGTTTGAACGAATCCGATTTTGACAGAATCAAAGTTTGACCAGACGAGAGTTTTGACCAATCAAACGAAAAACCCGAGGCCGACAGCGCCGGTTTATTGGCGTGTGGAAGGAAGTCTGTTGAACCTGAGCGTGGTGCGTCCAGTTGCGTTTTTTACCTGGAACGCGCAGACGTTTTCCGAGCGTTGGGTGCGGCGGGGATTGGTGCTGCTGGCGGCAGTGATCCGCCCGTTTTTGTATTCGCTAGACCGGAAATTCGCTACACGAGTTGTGCACACCGTCTTGCGCGGAGTGACTCGTGACCGGCTCGATTTGCTGGGAGAGGAATATTTCCAGTACAAGCTGAAGCCACACCTGAAAACCGCTGGAATCGCGAAACTTAAAGAATTACAGGAGTCGGGTGCCGAAGTCGTACTGGTAAGCCAGGGATTGGTGCACGTCATGCGCCCGCTAGCGCACCATTTAGATGTGAAGTGGGTGATTGCCAACCGGCTGGAATTTCGCAACGGAATTGCTACTGGCAGGCTGCAGGACCCGGTCGTCCGCCCGCGCGGAATTTTTGCCCGGATTGTCGACTCACGACCCGATGGGCAGCGCACACCGCAGCAGTTGGTACGTGGTTTGGCGCTGTTGAAGCCGAAATCGCTATGGGCCGCTGTGATTCCATCGGTGCGGCGGAGGCGCAAAACCGAACGTCCCATTGTGCACTTCGAGAAGAATGTGCCCCGTGGGCCGCTATCGGTGCGCAAAGCGCTTGCAGGAAAGCATGTTCTTTTGATCGGAGTCACAGGATTTATCGGAAAGGTCTGGCTGGCGAATACGCTGATGGACTTGCCTGAGATCAAACGGATTTATTTGCTGATCCGGCGACAAAAATCCAACCCGGCGCGGAAGAGATTCGAGAAGCTGGTGCAGGAATCGCCGGTGTTCGATCCTCTGTTCGAAAAATATGGCGATGGCCTTGCCCAATTTCTCAACGACCGGGTGGAAGTCATCGAAGGGGATGTTTCGCAGGAGGGCTTGGGGCTCGACTCCGAAACCTCCGCATATTTGCTCAAGAGGTTGGAACTGGTAATCAACAGTTCGGGGCTGACCGATTTCAATCCTGACCTGCGGGACGCGCTGGGTACCAATGTGGATGCGGCATTGAATATTTTGGAATTCGTCCGCAAGTCGGACCATTCCGGATTGCTGCATCTTTCTACTTGCTATGTGGCTGGCGCATGCGATGAACGCGTGCCGGAAACTGTGCGGCCCAATTACACTCCGATCAACGTTCCTGATTTTGATGCGGAACAGGAGTGGCGCTCGCTCCATGAGGCGATAAAAAGGGCGGAGATACAAGCCGAAGGCGAGGAAGTAACAGGCGAACTCCGCATGCAGGCGCTGGGCAAGGAACATGCAGCGAAAGACTTACAAGGTGCAGCGCTGGAAAACCAGATTCGCAAGAACCGCATTCGCTGGCTGAAGAATTACCTGACGGAATTCGGCGCGGAACGCGCCAAAGAACTTGGCTGGCCAAATACCTATACGCTGACCAAGAGCCTGGCGGAATCGCTGATCTCGAAATACGGCGTAGGGTTGCCGATTGCCATTGTGCGTCCGGCGATCGTTGAGACCTCGATTGCCAAGCCATTTGTCGGATGGAATGAAGGCATCAATACTTCGGCGTCGCTGTCTTATCTGTTGGGTACCGTGTTCCGACAGTTGCCTTCGAACGAGCGCAAGCGGCTGGACATTCTTCCCGTGGATTCGGTCTGCGCCGGGATGACGTTGATTGCTGCGGCGATTATCGAACGCAGAAATGATTCGCTATACCAGTTGGCGACCTCGGTGACTAACCCCTGCGACATGGGACGCTCGATTGAGTTGACTTCGCTTGCGCACCGCAAGCATTACCGGGCGCAGGAAGGGTTGGAATACTGGCTGCGGCTGCGGTTGGATGCGATTCCGGTTTCAAAAGGCCGGTATAACTGGATGTCAGCGCCGGCGCAGAAGGCGATTGTACAGTCCATCCAGCGAATTATGTCTCCACTGCCGTTGCGGAAAACACCGCTGGCGCGCGCGGAGCGGATGCTGGAGAGAGTAGAAAAACTGGTCGAGCTGTTCGAGCCGTTTATTCTGCTGAATGAACACGATTTTGCCGCTGAGAACATCGAAAAACTTTCTTACGCGTTGGTGGACGAAGAGAAAAAAGATTTTGCCTACGATACGCGATCGCTGGACTGGTGGGAGTATTGGATCAACATTCACATTCCCGCATTGCGCAAGTGGACGTATCCTTTGATCGAGGGCCGTCCGCTTGAGGCGCGGCCTCCGCGCGATCTGCACCTTTTGCCGAAATCCAAGGGAGAGCCTGTGAACACCAATACGGACGGAGCAACGTGGCAATATTCCTGACAGGTTCCACCGGATATATTGGAGCGCATGTCGCCGCAAATTTGTTGCAGCACCATGGCGCGTCGCTCAATGTACTGGTTCGTGCCAAAGATCCGCATGAAGCGGAAGTCCGGCTCTGGCAGGCTTTCCAGTTGCACATGGACTTTCCGCGCTTCTACGAATTCCTGCAAACAAAAGTCCGCGTATTTCGTGGAGATCTGACCGCCCCCGGCTTTGGATTGGTGCGCGACGACTACGAACGGCTGGTGCATACCACCGATTCGGTCATACACTGCGCGGCGTCGTTGAACCGGAAATCAGAGAAGAGTTGTTTGAATGTGAACCTGCGCGGCACGCTCGAGGTTATTCAACTCGCGCGGCAGGCAAATCACTACCACGGCCTGCGACGCTTCAGCAATGTGAGTACCGTTGCCGTGGCGGGGAAGCGGCAGGATGAAGTCGTCACGGAAGACGCTTCAATCGACTGGAACCGTTCGGACTATGATCCTTACGCGCGTACCAAGAAATTCTGCGAGCACATGGTACGCCAGCTGTTGCCCGATGTGCCGATTACAATTTTCCGCCCCAGCATTGTGCTCGGTGATAGCCGCTATCCGCAGACCACGCAGTTCGATATGGTTAGGTCATTTGTGTTTCTCGCTGGTCTTCCGGCGCTGCCATTTCGTCCCAATGACAAAATTGACATTGTGAATGTGGACTTTGTCGCTGATGCCATCGCGACATTACACGTCAAAGACAAGCCGCAATTTGATACCTATCAGCTCTCGTCGGGGCGTGACGCGCAGACATTTCGGCAAGTCACCAGCGCACTGTCAGCGGCGCAGAACAAGCGCGGGCCTGTGTTCCTGCCATTTGTTCAGAAGCCATTCGCGGGGATTATAAACAGTCTTGCCAATCGTAAGAATGCTGTTGGGCATGGCGCGGCGCTGATGAAAGTGTTCATGCCCTATTTGACCTGGAACACCGTCTTCGACAACACGCGTGTTACCTCAGAGCTAGGACGCAAGCCCGTTCCGTTTTCGCAATACAGCTATCCGTTGCTGAAGTTCAGTCGTGAAACGAACTTTACTTATCCCTACCAGGGCTGGCCGACAAAGGCGGGAGGTACGGCCGCATGATGGATTTTATTCTCGAAAGCTGGGTAAGCAGCAATATTGAACGCGCGAAGCTCGGCTGGATGTTGGGCAAGGGAAAACCATGGCAACAGGGTGAGAAGTTAAAGCTGCTCTTCGCGGGATACAACGGCACCCGGAATATGGGATCGGACGTCCGGGTGGAGGAGATGCTGCGACAGATCCGGCATATTCTTGGCGCGGAGCAAGTTGAGCTCAGTGTGATGAGCCAAAAATTTGAGTTTACGCGAGGGTATTTTGACGGCAGCGCGCAGGTCCACCTGCCCGATATCTTTCCTCCGTTTCTTATGGATGAGGTACCTAAGCATCATGGGGTGATCGCGTGCGAAGGGTCGGCTTTCAAAAGCAAATTTGCAAACGCGCTGACCACAATGATGATTGGCTCGTTAGGAATTGCAGCGGCGCAGAATAAACTCTCCGTGGGCTATGGTTCGGAAGCAGGCCAGATGGATCCGCCGATTCGAAAGATGTGCGCGCGCTATTGCAAGGATTCACTGGTCATCACGCGCAATGAAGAGTCGCGAACGGTACTGCGGGAGTTGGGAGTGCCGACGGAGTTGGGAACAGATACGGCTTGGACTTTTGAACCTCGTCCGCCTGCCTACGGTCAGGATGTCCTGCGCAAAGCTGGCTGGGACGGCAAGACTCCAGTATTGGTTGTTTGTCCGATTAATCCTTTTGAATGGCCAGTGAAGGCGTCAGTAGCAAAGCTGGCGCTGCGCAGCATGACCGGAGCTTACAAAGAGAGCCACTACCGATCGGTTTATTTTCATAATTCCGGTCCTGAGGCGGATCGCGCGCTGGAGCATTATTTGAGCTCGATAGCGAAAGCATTGGACGCATTCCGCAAACAACGGAACGTATTCCTGATTCTCGTTGCCACCGAGCGACTGGACGCCAGGCCCGCCCGCAGAATCGCCGAAAAACTGGGCGGCGGCATACCGGTTTTGAGTTCCGATGAGTACAACATGTATGAGTTGGTGAGCGTTCTGCGCGCATGCCACATGATGGTTTCATCGCGATACCACGGGATTGTGACTTCCATGCCCGGACTGGTTCCTTCGGCGGGAATCACGATGGATGAGCGCATCCGCAATCTGATGCGCGACCGCGGCCACCAGGACTTGCTTATGAATGTGGATGACCATGATCTAGAGGCGAAGCTGTTGGTGGCCTTGGAAAAGCTGGCGACCGAGGGTGAGCGCATCGCCGACGGGATCGCACAAACGGTAGTCAGGAATTTGAAGGTCATGGCACGCATGGGAGTGTATTTTGAGGAAGAAGTGCAGCGCCGGTATCCGGACTTCCCGATACGCAAAGGCGAATGGAGTTGGGAAGATTATTTGCCGCCGATGAGCGACAATTTGAAGAATTTGATTCAGGCGTATAGCTGAACCAGTAACGACGAGCCATTTAATAATTGTCATTCCGAATCGCTTCAGCGATGAGGAATCCGCTTCTTCATGAACTTTCTGGAAAACATCTTTGGCCAGCTTGAGGCCGCCGGCACCACCCGCGTTTTGGTCGAACTGCGCGAGGGCGGCAGTGTTTCCGTCAGCGGACAGGAATTGCTGGAAAGAATCGCCAAGGCGCGCGCTTTGCTCGCCAGCAAGAATCTCAAGAAAGGCGACCGCTGCGCTCTGCTTGCTCCTAACAGTATTGATTGGATTGCGGCGGACCTGGCCATCATGGCAGAGGGGCTGCTCGTAGTGCCTCTTTATTCGCGGCAGGCCTCGTCCGAACTGGTCGCGATGATGAAGGATTGTTCTCCGGCATTGATCTGTTGCGCCAATGAAGAATTGCGGGAGGGAATTGCCCAGGATTGGCCGGAGGTTCCGCCACAGTATTTATTCGAAGAAATTTTCGCGACGCAAGCTGCGCCTTTCTCCAAGCCGCAACTCGATGACTCCGACCCAGTAGCCGTGATCTATACCTCGGGCACTTCGGGCGAGGCCAAGGGCGTAGTGCTTACCGGCGGCAACCTTAGTCACATGCTGATGTGCACTTCCCAACGGCTCGACGTTCTAATGGAGAATCACTCCGGACAAGACAAAGTCTTCCATTACCTTCCATTTTGTTTTGCCGGATCGTGGGTATTGCTGCTTACTTGCTTGCAGCGCCGTAGCCTGCTCACGCTGAATACCGACCTGAGCAAAATAGCGGAACAGATGCGCGAGGCTTCGCCCAACTACATTCTCAACGTTCCCACACTGCTGGAGCGCATGCGCAAAGCCGTGGAAGAGCAACTTCACAAGACAGGCGGCGTGGCGCTGATGCTCTACACCCAAGGCAAAACCGCATGGCTGCGAAAGCGGGCATTGCAGTCGAAGTTTAGCGACTCGATCTGGCTATGGCTGGCGAATACGATAGTGTTTCCTACAATCCGCAAGAAGATGATCGGCGGCAATCTTCGAGCGCTGATTTGCGGCTCAGCGCCTTTGAATGTGGAAACGCAACTCTACTTCATGATGCTCGGCATTCCTGTCTTACAGGTCTATGGGCTGACGGAGACCATGGCGATTTGTACGATGGATGATCCGTGCCACGTTGAGCCCGGACGCGTGGGGCCAGCGATCTCCGGAATTGAAATGAAGCTTGGCGAGAATGAGGAACTTGTCGTACGAGGGCCGAATATTTTCCCGGGATATTGGAACCGTCCGGAAGAAACGGCAAAGGCTTTGCGCGACGGCTGGTTTCACACCGGAGACCAGGGCGAAGTAAATGCAGCAGGGAACTGGCGCATCGTGGGCAGGATTAAGAATTTGATCATTCTGGGGTCTGGTCACAATATCGCGCCTGAACCGATTGAGGAAGATGTGCAGCAGAGCCTGCCCGCCGCGCAGCAGGTCATGCTGGTTGGCAATGGCCGCGGATATTTAACGTTGATTGTGACCGGTAAGGTCATTTCCGGAGAAGTACAGCGCGCGGTGAATTTTGCCAATGCCGCATTGCCGCACTATAAACAGATTCGTGCATTCCACATCCATCCCGAGCCTTTCACCATTGACAGCGGTTTGCTGACGGCCATGGGGAAGTTGAAGCGCGATGCCATCACATCCGCATTTAAATCGGAAATCGAAGATATGTACCGAGTGAAGCAGGCGGTATGAAGAATTTTCAAGGCGCGGCGTTATCGTGGGATACAAAAGATGGCGTTATTGAGTTAGCGCTGCATCGCGCGCCGTGCAATGAAATTGGCACCGTCACCCTGGAGGAGTTGGAAAAGTTTGTTACGGCGCTGCCTGTTTTGCAGGAACAAGCGCATTCACTAATTCTGCACAGCACAATGAAGAGCGGCTTCTGCGCCGGTGCCGACTTAAGCGAACTGTACTACGGTGCGCAGAAACTGCAATCGCAGGAAGCAGCGCGCGGGATCCGCGATTTTTTGCAGCGCATTCATAAAGTAATGAATACCATTGACGCCGCTCCGCTGACTACGATCGCGGCGCTTCATGGCGTGACGTTCGGCGGCGGGTTTGAGCTTGCGCTCGTCTGCGATTTGTTGATAGCCGACAAAATGACGCGATTCTGTTTCCCTGAATTGAGGCTTGGTCTGATCCCCGGCTTTGGCGGAATACCGCGCCTCAAGCGCGACTTGGGCAACGGCGTAGTCCGCGATTTACTGCTTACCGGACGCAGCTTCAATGCGACCAAGGCCCAGCAGGTTGGACTTGTGAGCCAGTTGGTGGGTGAGGGCGAAGCTTTGCGGGTTGCCCGCGGCACAGCGGCACAACTCGGGAAGTTTGATCGCCAAACCGCCATTGCCGCGAAAAAATTCATTAAGCCCATTCCGTATGACGAGTTAAAGCAGGAGATTGAGATCTTCTGTGATCTTTTCAGCAAGCCCGCTGTCCAGTCGGGTTTGAAGAAATTCGTGGAGAGTACTGAGGCATTATCCTATTTGCCGTAAATTGTTTCTGATTTCGTGGAGACAAGCACCATGGAGAGAAGCAACTATGCATACCGCTGAACACACGCTGGAAGAAATCCTGAACCTTGCGGCTGCCCACTTCAAGGTTCCGCGCGCAAAGCTGACGCCTGACGATGACTTCTTTAAAGCACTCAAGATCGATAGTCTGCAGGCGCTCGACTTGCTGACTAAGCTCGAGCATCACTTTCATGTAGAATTGCCGGACTATGAACTGCAAGGCGTCTCCGATTTCCGCACTCTGGCCAGTCGGATCCAAGCGAGATTGTAGGTTGACGTTTGATAGACAGGCGGAAGCGAAAGTGCAATTTCTCCGGCTCCCCATCTACAATTAGCATATTTCCTGAATGTTAAATCTAGACCAATATTCCTGCCTCGGGGCCGCGTTGCAGGACGCCCTTGACCGCTGGCCGAATGAAACCTGCCTCATAGAGGCCGACCGTGAAAAGGAAAAGACCCGCCTTACCTATTCGGACTTTCAAGAAGTCGCGTTGCCGCTCGCGCGTGCTTTGCAGGACGCCAGTTTTGCTCCGGGTGATCGTGCCGCAATCATTATGACCAATCAGTCCAAGTGGCTGATCTCAGCCTACGCGGTGTTCTACACCGGAGGCGTGCTGGTTCCGCTCGATTACAAACTGACGCCGGAAGAGCATTTGCAACTGCTAGCGCACTCGAAGGCTAAAGTTCTGATTGTTGAATATCATTTGTGGCGGGCGATCTTGCAGTCGTTGGGCGGAAAGGCTCACGGCGTGCAGACCGTCCTGGTCACGGAGGCACCACTGCGCGCGGAGTTAGGCAGCGCTTTTCGCTGGGAGGAATTCCGGCGCAAGGGCGATCCGCATTTTGTCACGCGTAAGCGGGAAGATGTGGCATGTATTGTGTATTCCTCGGGCACCGGCGGCCGTCCCAAGGGATGCGTGCTGACGCATGATAATTATCTGGAGCAGTGCAAATCTCTTGCGGAAAGGTTTGCCTTCTGGCCCGGAGTGCGCTATCTGAGCATTCTTCCCACCAACCACGCAATTGATTTTATGGTGGGATTTATCGGACCGTTCATGTGCGGAGCGTGCGTGGTTCATTTGCGGACGTTGCGGCCGGAGTTTGTCCGCGATGCATTCATGCGTTACCGGATAACATACGTAGCGCTGGTGCCGATGATCCTGAAAAACCTGGAACGCGGACTGCGCGCCAAGTTCGATGAGTTGAATTTCGCGAAGCGGTTTATCTTGAATCGCATGATCGGGCTGAATAAGCTGATTACCCGCAAACAACCTAATGTGAAACTGAGCCGTAAGCTGCTGGGACAAGTGCATGCGGCGTTCGGCGGCGAACTGCTGGCCGTGTTTACCGGTGGCGCTTTCATGGAACCGGCAACGCTGGAATTCTTTTACCAACTGGGAATTCCCGTGGCGAACGGCTATGGCTTGACCGAGGCGGGAACTTCATTGACTTTGAATGACTTCAAACCATTTCGAGCGGACACCGTTGGAACACCGCTTGCCGGCGTGGAGTTGAGAATCCTGAAGCCCGACAGCGAAGGGATCGGTGAAGTCGCGGCCAAGAGCCGTACCGTAATGTCACATTATCTGGATGATCCGGAGCTTTCCGCGCGCACGATCGTCGATGGGTGGCTCCTAACGGGCGATTTGGGCCGCTTCGATGCGCACGGCCATTTACAGCTTTTTGGGCGCAAGAAAAACATGATCGTGACCGAGGGCGGGAAAAATATTTATCCGGAAGACATTGAGACGGCGTTTGAAGGCATGGCGGCAAAAGAATACTGCATTTTCGCAGCGGACTATATTTGGCCCGCAAAGAGCCTGGGTAATGAAAAGTTGGTGCTGGCGCTGCGAATGGAACAGAACCAGGAGTTTACTGAGGCGCTAAAAGAAGAAATTATTGCGCGCAACCGGAAGTTGCCGGATTTCAAGCGGGTCGGTGGATATATCGTCTGGCAAAAAGATTTCCCGCGGACCGCTTCGATGAAGATCAAACGTAACGTTCTAGCGGAAGAAATGGGAAAAACGCTGGAACGCGGCTCCGTTGTTGATTTATGAGAGCGCCGCTTACGAGTTTTAATTCGCTTACGAGTTTTAATTAATGACCGACGCATTCCTGGCTCTGGTAAATCCCGCTGCCGGTGGAGGACGCTGCCGCAAGCTGGTCGGTCCCGCGCTTGAGCGATTAAGAGCGGGAGGCGTTAAAGTTGACGTTGCCGAGACAGACCGCGCGGGGGCCGCAACGGAACTGGCGCGCAGCGCGTTCGCCGCAGGCTACCGAAAATTCATTGCGGTGGGCGGAGATGGAACTTCCTTCGAAGTCGTGAACGGATTGTTCGCGCCAGAACCTGCGGAGCGCCCCACACTGGCCTTTCTTCCGCTGGGAACGGGGAATTCCTTTTTGCGCGACTTCAGCGATAAAGGCGTCGAACATGGGATTGAATCCATTCTTGCCGGTCGCACCCGGCCCTGCGACGTTCTTCGACTTAAACATCGTGAAGGCGTTCTTTACTACATCAATCTATTAAGCGTCGGCTTCTCCGCGGATGTGGCCACCTTGCGTGCGCGCCGCTTCAGTCGATGGGGCGAAATGGGATACCAAACGTCTATTTTTATTTGCCTGGCACGCTTTCGCCGTCGTCCTTTTCCATTGCGCGTGGATGGCGAAACGAATATTGATGACCGCCGCTGCCTTTTTCTTACCTTCAGCAACAGTAAATACACGGGCGGCACCATGATGATTGCGCCGAACGCCGATGTGAACGACGGCCTCATCGAATATGTGCGATGGGGGCCAATCGGGCGGGTGGGCCTGATCCGGAATTTGTCGACCTTGTACGACGGCACGCATATCAATCATCCGCTCGCGGAGCGTCGTGCCGCGAAGCGCATTGATTTCAATTTGGATGGTCCGGTGGATTGCATGGTGGATGGGGAAGTGCTCACACTGCATTGCGAATCACTCGATGTGCTGCCATCCGCGCTGAATGTTGTCGTCTAGTTTGTCCCCGCATTTCCTCGGGAACAGAAGCGTGCAAAACAATCCTAAGCAAAATAAAACAGCCTGGGCATTTACAGCCCAGGCCGCTTTGCTCAAAGCCAATTATTTTACGTGTTCGGGAGTCTCGATCGGGGCAAGAATCCCTTCCGCAACCGCGATCATTTCAGGCGTAACAGTGCGATTTTTTGAGAGGGCTTCCGCCAGAGGAATTGCGATCAGCGAATTTCCTCTTAAAGCTGCCATGGATCCGAACTCGCCTTGATGGACCATATCAATCGCTTTCAGGCCATAACGAGTGGCCAGCATGCGATCAAAAGCGCTCGGAGATCCGCCGCGCTGGATGTGGCCAAGGACCACGGCGCGCGTTTCGTATCCCGTCTTTTTTTCGATCTCATTGGCAAGCGCGTTGCCGATGCCGCCCAGGCGAACGTGGCCAAATTCATCTTTGCCTTTGGCCTGAGTAACAAGCTCTCCCTGCCGCGGATCAGCGGTAGCGAACTTGGCTCCTTCGGCGATCACAACGATGCTGAAGTAACGACCGCGCCCGTGGCGCTGGCGAATCGTTTCTGAAACCTTTTCGATATCGAACGGCTGCTCGGGAAGTAGAATTACGTCCGCGCCACCCGCGACGCCGCTATGCAGTGCGATCCAGCCAGCATCGCGTCCCATGACTTCCACCACGATTACGCGGTTGTGGGCCTCGGCTGTAGTGTGCAGGCGATCAATCGCTTCGGTCGCGATGTTTACCGCAGTGTCAAATCCAAACGTGTAATCCGTTCCGGCAAGGTCGTTGTCAATCGTTTTGGGAACTCCGACGACTTTGGTGCCTTTTTCATGGAGCTTTCTGGCGACCGAAAGTGTATCGTCGCCGCCGATGGCGATCAGTGCATCAATATTGTGGCGCTTCAAGGTCGCGATGCAGGTGTCCAGGCCATCGGGCTGCTTTGCGGGATTGGTGCGGGAGGTCCGCAAAATTGTGCCGCCGCGGGGCAGAATACCGGCCACCGCGTCGAGATTCAACGGCACGATGTGGTCTTCCATGACGCCGCGCCAGCCTTCCAGAAATCCAACGAACTCGTCGTCGTAGTGAAAAGAACCTTTGCGCACCGCGGCGCGGATGACTGCATTGAGCCCGGGACAGTCGCCTCCGCCAGTTAAAACTCCAACTTTCATTGCCTTCTCCTCGTATGAGAATTGATTGCCAGATTGCGGACCATTCCCATGGACAATGGCTAGAAGGGCGCTGCGGAATGTAACGTCAGGCGCCTGAATGGGAACGGAACTTATAAGATTAACATTAAAGCCGGATTATTTTGACGGCTTTTCAGCGATGGTGGGCGTCGTCACTGATTGTGGATTTTCGCTTTCGCTTGGGACGGAAAATCGTATTCCATCGCCGGAGCCGCGAGCGCTGGATTCTGAAACCGTGACCTCAGTCTCAAATTCCAAAGGCGTGCCGTGGGGCGCATAAGGATTGAAGCTTAGTTGACGCACCATGGCTAGAGCGGCCACGGACAGCCTTCTGTTTCCGCGAATTACCTGTGCCGCCTGAACCTTTCCGTCGCGGCCCACCAACGCGCGGATGACGATTGGTTCTGCTGCGAGTTTGCTATGCTCTCGTTCGCGAGAAGCGATTGGCGAAGCGTGCGGCACGTTGGCGGTCGTGTTCGTTTGAACGGTACTCAGCGCGATGTTCGGGGCGATCCTGGATTCATTGTCCGGCACCGTTTTTGGCGGAACTGGCTTTGGGACGACGGAATCGGTTTGCATCCTGTTCAAGCTTTGATTCTTGACCGGCGAGGATACTCCCCAAAGTATTTTTCCGATTCTCCATCCCAACAGTAGCATTGCGGCAATCAACATAGCGGCGAAAGCGAATGCCCAATAATCGCGCGTCGATTTAGGAGCACGATCTTTAGATATTGGCGGAGAAACTAACTTGGTTTCTTGCAGCCTCTGATCCGGGGCAAGAGTCGGCAGGGATGGGCGTTGGACCGGAAACGTTCGACCGGCCGTATCAGGCTTCGGCATGGGGCGATGGGCCATAAATAAAACCCAGCGCACAAGACGGTGGCGATGATCGCTGACGAATGTGCTGTTCAGGGATCGTCTGGCGTGCGTCGTTCCAGAGTTTAATGAGTTGAACGGAGTTTGCCGCGAATCGAGCGGCCTGTCAATAGCACTCGCGAATAAATGGGAGTCGCGATTCAGTTCAGCAGGGAATCGAGTAACTTTAGCTTCCAGCGCCGTGACGTTTCGGCAGCATCTCCCCGATGCGTCGAATCTGCGCGCCCACGCCTTTGAACTTTCCTTCAATGTTTTCGTAGCCGCGGTCAATGTGATAAACGCGGTCAATAATGGTTTCGCCGTCCGCCACGAGAGCAGCCAGAACAAGAGACGCCGAAGCGCGAAGGTCAGAGGCCAGCACGGCCGCCGCACTCAAAGGAGTTTTTCCCCGCACCACGGCGCGCCGCCCTTCAATTTTAATATTTGCGCCCATGCGGACCAATTCCTGCGCGTGCATGAAGCGATTTTCGAAAATATTTTCTGTAATCACGGATGTGCCTTCCGCCTGCGTGGCCAGCGCCATGAATTGCGCCTGCATGTCGGTAGGGAAGCCGGGATATTCTTCGGTGACAATGTCGGTTGCCTTCAGTGGATTGTCCCCCATCACGCGTACGGAATGCTTTGTGCTCGTAGTCTTTACGCCGCATTCCTGCAACTTTTGCATTAATGCGTCAAGATGGGTCGGGTCGCAATCCTCAACATTGAGATCGCCGCCGGTGAGCGCTCCGGCGATGATGAACGTCGCAGCTTCAATGCGATCGGGGATGATGCTGTGCTTCGCGCCATATAGTTTGGGAACCCCTTTGATCCGAATGGTAGGGGTGCCCGCGCCTTCAATGCGCGCGCCCATTTTGTTTAGCAGGTCGGCGAGATCGGCAACTTCCGGCTCACGGGCGCAGTTCTGCATGACGGTTTCGCCATCGGCGAGCGTGGCGGCCATGAGCAAATCTTCGGTCCCTGTGACGGTGATTTTGTCGAAGATGATTTCCGCGCCTTTCAGTCGCTCTGCACTGGCCTCAACATAGCCGTGGTCCTGGACGATTTTCGCGCCTAAACGTTCCAGCCCCTTAATGTGAAGATCAATTGGCCGGGCGCCGATGGCGCAACCTCCGGGAAGCGAGACCCGCGCGCGTCCGCAACGCGCCACCAGCGGGCCGAGAACCAGCGTAGAAGCGCGCATGGTTTTCACCAGTTCATAGGAAGCTTCAGGAGCGGCAAGATTTTTACAGGAAATCGTTGTGCGATGCTGCGCGCGTCCGTAACCGAGTTCCACTTCAGCGCCCATGGCGGCCAGCAGCTTGCGTGTAGTTTCAATGTCGCGGACTTGCGGAATATTTTCCAGGATGACCTGGTCTTCGGTAAGTAGCGCGGCTGCAATGCAAGGAAGCGCGGCGTTTTTCGCTCCGCTCACGTGGATGGTGCCGAGCAGCGGATTGCCGCCGCGAATAATGAGTTTGTCCATGACCTGAAATTCCTTGCGCGAATTCGATCCGGGCGCACTCCTATTCTAAATGCGGAATGCGGAACTTGCGGTGCGTCCTGTTAATCGAGAGTGCACGGCCAGTAGGTTTTTTTAGCGGGCAGCCTCTGCGGCTAGAGCTTTTTCGCGGCCAGAATGGCGTTGCGCACGTGCCCGTGCGTCTTTTTCAGAAGTTCTTCAGCTGTCGCGCGAGTTACCTCTGATTGCAGCATGACCATTGCCGTCGGAACGCTGTTGCCGGCACTTCGCAATGTTTGTTCAGCTTGCTGCCGGGAAGCTTTGGTGGCGCGTTGCAGGATTGTCACACCTCGCTCCGCAAGTTTGGAATTTTTAAGCTTTACATTCACCATTAGGTTGCCGAAAACGTAGCCGAGGCGCGTCATGGCTCCCGTCGTAAGCATATTGAGGACCATTTTTTGGGCGGTCCCGGCTTTCATGCGCGTCGAGCCCGAAACAACCTCCGCGCCGACTTCAACCACGATTGCAATTTCGGCAGCGCGACCAAGCACAGAACCAGAATTGCAGATGACAGCAACAGTTTTTGCTCCATGACGGCGGGCGTATTCGACGGCAGCGATTGTAAAGGGAGTGCGTCCGCTGGCGGCGATTCCCACGATCACGTCGTGTTTGCCGGGTTTCTTTTTCGCGATTTCTTTTGCTCCGAATTCGCGGGAATCTTCATCGGCCTCGACGGCCTCGCCCAGAGCTTTCAATCCTCCGGCAATGACGTATTGCACCATGCGCGGATCAGTTTGGAATGTGGGCGGGCATTCGGCTGAGTCGAGCGCGCCCATGCGTCCGCTGGTGCCCGTGCCTACGTAGATGAGACGTCCGCCCTGCTTCAATGAGTTTGCAATCACATCAATCGCTCGGGCAATTTGGGGTAGAGCCCGCTTGACGGCGCTGGCTACCTTAGCGTCTTCGGAATTGATGATGCGGGCAATCTGCAAAGAGGATTTGAGATCAAGATTGGCAGAAGCGGGGTTCGGTCGCTCCGTGGTGAGCTTGCTCAGATTTTCTTTGCGCTTCACTGACTTGTCTCCAGGGCCTCAACCACTGCATCGTGAAATTTCGGGCGGATTTCAGTGATTGCCTTATTCGAACTGTCCGGCCATGTTCGGTTCGTAAGCAAGGTTACCGAAAGTTGGCGCTCGGGGTCGATCCATAATGAGGTTCCCGTGTAACCAAGGTGACCGAACGACGACGCCGAAAAATATTTGCCGGATTGTGAAGGAGAAGACGGCGTGTCCCATCCCAGCGTGCGGGATGTTCCAGCAGGTGAGCTTTGCCGCTGCGTGAAGAGTGACAGAGTATCAGGCCGCACCAGAGGCTTGCCGCCATGAAGCAGGATGTGTGCGAAAGTCGCTATATCTCTCGCGGGGGCGAACAGCCCTGCATGAGGTGCTACTCCACCGAGAATGTAGGCATTTTCATCGTAAACTTCGCCCTGAATAATTCGCTGGCGAAACGTGGTGTCGTCTGCGGTCGGAACAATAGAAGACCGCAGTGAAGCTGGCGGAGCAAATCCAGTTTTGTTCATACCGAGTTTCGCAAATTCCGCCTGACAGAATTCGTCGAGAGTAGCATCGGCGAGGCGCTCAAGCGCGGTCCCAAGAAGTATGAAGCCAATGTCGCTGTATGCAACGGCGGCTCCGGGATCGGCCGCGAGGGGAGTCGCGAATACGGCTTGCAGAAGTTCCGGCTTTGTTTTTGCCTGCAAATAGAATTTTTCATGCGCCGGGAGGCCCGAAGAATGGGCCAACAACATGCGGATAGTAATCGCATTCCGGCGGTCGCCAGGAGAGGAAAATTCCGGAACGATTCCGACGATGGGCGCTTCCAGATCAAGGAAGCCACCCTCCCATAAAATCATGGCCATGGTCGCGGTTGCCACGACCTTGGAGACAGAGGCAAGGTCGAAGATCGTTTCCGGAACTACTTTGGTAGAGTCGGATTCGTAGGTGAAATGCCCAAATGCTTTAAGCGCTATCAGCTTGCCTTGATGAGTCACGGCAATGGAGGCCGCAGGGAAAGCGTGATCGGCGATGGCCTGCCGCAAAATGTCAAAAGCACGGGAGAATTGGTTTTCCTGCTGATCGTAGGCAGGGAGAAGCAGCGGTCCGGTTGAAGAATGTGAAGTTTGCGCGATGAATGCGGTTATAGCAAAGTCGTCGCGCCGCGTAAAGGGATAAGAACGGCCGGCGTATCGAAGAAAGAAAGTGGATCTCAATCTCATATTTCTGCTCAGGCCAGGCGGTTAGCGAGCTTGTTGCACAAACGGTACCCCTACTTGAGTTTCTTGAGCAGGCATCCGCGCATTGTGTAAAGTCGAAGGAGTCACTGAAATTCAGCCCAATTCATTTATGCAGCGTTGCCTCGTTTCCATCCTGATTGCGATTTGTTTTGCCTTGTGCGGTCAGCCTTCGTTGGCTGCACAGTCTTCGGATTTAAATTCCCCATCGAATCCTTCCGCCACAACGCAAGCAGTTGATTCGCGCGTTCTCGATTCAATTGTGGGGGATGCAATCCGCCATGAGCAGGTGCCGGGAGCAGTCTTACTGGTCTGGCACAACGGCCAAGTCGTATATCGCAAGGCCTTCGGCAATCGCTCGCTGGAGCCAGTGCGCTCCGCAATGACGGCGGATACGATTTTTGATATAGCTTCACTCACCAAGGTCGTAGCGACTACCACGGCGATCATGCAGTTGGTCGAGCAAGGGAAAGTGCGATTGAATGATCCGGTTGTACGTTATTTGCCCGAGTTCGGCCAGAACGGAAAGCAGGAAATTACCGTCCGGGAACTGCTGACGCACTTTTCCGGACTTCCCAAAGACCTTCCGCTGAACTACGAGTGGCAGGGCCGCGAAACCGGTTATCGGCTTGCTTTTTCGTCGGTGCCGGAATTTCCTCCCGGTTCGCATTTTAAGTACAGCGACGTGAATTTTATTGTCTTGGGAGCGATCGTGGAGCGTGAAAGCGGCATGACGCTCGAGGACTATTGCCAGAAGAATATTTTCACTCCGCTCGGGATGACCCACACGCGCTTCCTGCCGCCAGCTTCATGGCTGCCAGAGATCGCGCCGACGCAGTACGACGAGCATAATCACATGTTGCACGGCGTGGTGCATGATCCTACCGCACGGCGCATGGGTGGAGTGGCTGGGCACGCCGGAGTATTTTCTACCGTGGACGATCTTTCGAAATTCGCACAAGCGCTGTTGGATGGGAGTTCGATTCTCAAGCCGCTCAGCGTCGAGAAAATGACTACGCCCGAACAGCCGCCCACAGCGACTATTTTGCATGGATTCGGTTGGGACATTGATTCTCCCTTTTCCAGCAATCGAGGTGGACTGCTTCCCGTCGGCTCCTTCGGCCATACGGGCTTTACAGGGACTTCTATCTGGATTGATCCCACCACGCAGACTTACATCATTCTGCTCACAAACGCCGTGCATCCGAACGGAAAGGGAAGCGCGATTGCCCTCCGCGCCAAAATTGCCAACGCCGTGGCCTCCGAAATTCCTTTGACCGAAGCTGAGCAGTCACTACTTCGGCTGCAAAGTATTACTGGATACAACGAGGCGGAAACAGCCGCACGCAAAGTCACCGCGCGTAATGGAGACGTGCTGGCAGGAATTGATGTTTTGGAGCGTGAGAATTTTGCGGCCATCCGCGGCAGCGCGAACGGTACCTCAGGGGTAAAGAAAATCGGGCTGCTGACCAACCAGACGGGCGTGGACGCGCAAGGCCAGCGGACGATAGACATTCTGGCGCATGCGCCGGGGATTTCCTTGCAGGCGATCTTCAGCCCCGAACATGGCGTAACAGGATCGCTGGACACTACTGACATCAACAACTCCAAAGACGCGGCCACTGGCGTGCCGGTTTACAGCGTGTACGGCGCGAGCGATGCCGGGCGCCGTCCGCCTCTGGAAATCCTGAAAAATCTCGATGCGGTCGTCATTGACCTGCAAAATGTGGGAGCTCGTTTCTACACATACGAAACAACCTTGGGATACTTTCTGGAGGCCACCGCGAAAACTGGCACTGAAGTCATTGTTCTGGATCGCCCCGACCCAGTTACTGGATCGCTCGTGCAGGGTCCGATTTCAGACTCAGGGCCGGGCAAAGAAAGCTTTATAAATTATTTTCCGTTGCCGGTGCGCCACGGGATGACGATGGGCGAACTGGCGAGAATGTTTAACAGCGAAAGGCAAATTCACGCCAAGTTGACGGTTGTCCATATGCAAGGATGGTTGCGCGGTGACTGGTTCGACTCAACCGGAGAGGCCTGGGTGAATCCCTCCCCGAACCTGCGGGACCTCACGCAAACCACGTTGTATCCTGGAATTGCGCTCGTAGAAAGCACAAATGTTTCCGTGGGGCGAGGGACGGACACTCCGTTTGAGATCGTGGGCGCTCCGTGGATCAAAGGAAAAGAATTGGCCCAGTACTTGAATGCCAGAAATATTTCGGGCGTTCACTTTGTTCCGGTCACTTTCACCCCCGCGTCCAGCGCCTATGCGGACGAAAAATGCCAGGGGATCAATGTTGTCCTGGTAGACCGTGATGCATTCGACGCGCCGGAATTGGGGATCGAACTGGCGTCCGCGCTGAACAAGCTTTATCCGGAACAATTTCACCTGGAAAAAATGCAAACGATTCTCGCCAGCCAGGGCGTGTATGACGCGATCACGCGGGGTGAGGATCCGCGGCGTATTGCGGAAGATTGGCAGGACGGGCTGGAAAAGTTCGAACAGCTCCGCAAGAAGTATCTTCTCTATTAACAAATGCAATGGACGGCATCCGTTGCAACCCCGGCCAGCCTTGTCCATAATGATGGTGCGTATGAAACTTGAAGGTGGAAGCGCGATTTCTGTGTATCGCTGTGCCGGGCCGAACTGCGGAATTGTGAAGAGTTCGACCGACCGCTGGTGGTTGATGTGGACTTCCTTTACCGATCTCAAAGTTCCCGTTTTATATCTTTGTCCTTGGGATGAAACCATTGCCGAACGGGAAGGAACGCTGCACGTTTGCGGAGAGCGTTGTGTGCAGAAGCTGCAATCGCAGTTCATGGGGAACGTGCGTGAGAACCAGCTAAAGCGTCTGGGAAAGTAGCATTTTAGGCCTCAGTGCCGGGATCATACTTTCGGGATAACTAATGCTTGCCGCAGCGGCATCGTATTTGTAAGCTCTTCACCTGGTACTTTTCATAGTTGTTCTTCCGGAGGTCCGCAATGAAGTCAGTTGCGTTTGGATTATTGTTCATTGCGCCCGCCGCGCTCATGGGACAAGCGAAACCAGCGGCGCAGGCGAAACCAGCCGTGCAGGTGACGCCGATCGTTTCTGTTGTATCGGCGAATCCGGCAACCCCCAACCAGGTCGTTATTCCCGCTGGAACGCAGATTCCTTTGGCGCTCAACCAGGCCATCTCTACGAAGAATGCTCGCGAAGGCGATCCCGTCTATGCGCAGACAACATTTCCTTTTGTTCTGAATGACCACATTCTGGTTCCCGCCGGAACCTACGTGCAGGGCCGCATATCGCATGTGCAGCGCGCCGGGCGCGTTAAGGGCCGCGCTGAAATTCTTATGCACTTCACCACTCTTATCTATCCCTCCGGTTACACGGTCATATTGCCGGGCTCCATTCAAAACATGCCGGGAGCGGACAAGACCTCCATGAAGGACCAGGAAGGGACCGTGCGCGAAGACAGCCAGACCGGCGCGAAACTGGGCCAGGCCACCAAGGATGCGGGCGAAGTCGGCACGGTGGGAGTTCTGGGAGGCCTCGCGGGCGGAGCCAAAGGCGCGGAAATTGGCGGCGTAGGCGGCGCGGCCGTTGGCGCCATCATTGGATTGTTCAGCCGTGGAAGCGACGTGAAGCTGGAGCCGGGCACAACCATTCAAATGGTGATTCAGCGCGATGTCCCATTGGACGCCAGCCGCATGAGCGTGGCGGAAAAAAGATGACGATATGACGGTATCGCCGGATTTTTTGGTTTTGTGTCGAAGGCTGGTTGGGACGTGCTGTAGATAAGGAACGAACTAAGTAGCCTTGCCCGCCGCAGTGTACGAGAAACGGTAAACCTGCTTATCAATCTGCTTGCGTAAGTCTTCCCAAATATCATCCGGCATGGCGAGAAATTGTCCCACGACTTCGGGATCAAATTGCCGGCCCGACCAGGCTTCAATTTCCTTTCGTGCCGCGGTCAGGCTTTGCGCGGGACGATACGGGCGGTCAGAGGTAATGGCGTCCAGCGTATCAGCCACGGCAAAAATGCGCGCGCCTAAGGGAATCTGTTCCCCTTTCAAGCCGCGAGGATAGCCGGTGCCGTCGTATTTTTCCTGGTGCGAATAGACAATATCGGCGGCTTCCGCGAGGAAAGGAATCTTCTTGAGCATCTGATATCCGCGATAACAATGCTCGCGCATGATCAGGGTTTCATCTGGATTCAACGCGCCGGGTTTTCGCAGGATCGCGTCGGGGATGGCCATCTTGCCAATATCGTGAAGGAACGCGCCACGCGCAATAACGCGAATTTGATCTGTGGAAATACCCATCTGGCGGGCGACGGCAATGGTAAACGCCGTGACGCGCTTGGAGTGTCCTTCGGTCTCCGCGTCTTTAAGGTCGAGCGCATCGCCCAAAGCTTCAAGGGTAATGTCGTAGGAGCGCTCCAGGCTGTTCATCGCTTTCTGGAGCTGTTCGGTGCGCGCTTCGACCAGAGCTTCCAGCTTCATCTGGTACTCGCGGTTCTCAAGCTTCAACCGGCGATTTTCCAGGGCGCGCCGCACCGTGGCCAAAAGCTGCTCGCGCTCAAACGGCTTTAAGACGTAATCGTATGCGCCATTGCGCAGGGCGCCGAGCGCCACGGAGATATCGTGGACCGCGGTCACCATGACCACGGGCATATCGGGAAATCTCTCTTTGCTGCGCTCCAGCAGACCGATGCCATCCAGTTCCGCCATCATCAGGTCCGAGAGCATGAGCTCGAATTCTTCGCCGGAATCCAGCACGGCCAGCGCCTCGATACCGGAACGCGCCTGCTTGCACTTGTAATGCGCGGAGGTGAGCATGGAGGAGACAATCTCGCGGATTGCTTCCTCATCATCCACCACTAGGATACGAACAGAGTCGGCTGGCATGACTTTTCGAGTCAGTCTATGCCCAATTCTACCTCAAGCCATAGGTTCCGATAGTAACCAGGGGAGCCCCGAAAAGCCGTGGGTAATGGCAGGGGACATGGTATTCAAGAAATGATCCCTTTCTAGGGACCACTATGAACGCGTCCGCCCTCAGCGTTTGGTATGCACTCAGCAGTTTTGCGTTTTCTCGGCGCACGGCCGAAGAATCCGCAGCACTGCTCATGCTTGCGGCCAGTCTCCTGGTGTTTCGCACTTTCCGCGAACGCTATCTCTTGTTTTGGATTGTGGGCTGGGCGGCTTATTTTTCTTCTAGTTGGACGCTGCATGGGGGGCGTGCTTATTTTCCTGCCAAGTATTTATTAGGAATTTCTCAGGCTGAGTTCGTTCTGGCGGTTTGCTTGTTCGCCGCAGCGATTTGCCTCTACACCCACGCCCGCGACCTTCTCTTGCCGTTATCGGTCATAGCAATTTCAGTGATGGCGTTCGCATTTGTGCGGCCCCTGCTCTGGCCTGATTCCATTACTTTAAGGGTTGCCCTTGAGGTCGCCTACCGCATTGTCTTAGTGGCTGCCGCGGCGCAACTGTTGCACTTTCGCTGGTCGCGCACTGACCTTGGAGTCGGGCTGCTCAGCGCGAGCCTGGTTTGCCTGCATTTGGAATGGGCGCCGCTCCATGTCTATTTCCCGATAGGAATTACGGTCGCCGCCGATCTCTTACTTGGCGTGAGCATGCTGTTCATTGTGTTCGACGATTCCCGACTGCAAATGCGGAGGCTGGCAGTCATCAATTCACTCACCACCAGCATCGCCCGGGCCCAGCAACATGGCCCCATGATGGAGGCCGCGTTAGAAGAATTGAAGACGTTAATGGGCACGGATGCAGCCTGGTTCCGTTTGATCGAAAGCGGGCGCATGATAATCACGCAACAGATCGGATTAAGTGCCGACTTCGTCCGCGATCATCAGTCCCTGCCCTCGAACGGCATTTTCAAGGATGTTCTGCGGGAAGGCGAACCGGCGGTCATAAAGATCCAGCAGGCCGGCGAGACCCTCCGCGAGTTCTACAAAAGCGAAAATTTTCATCACATCGTTGTGGTGCCGATCATGGGTAAGAAGGCGCCGATCGGAACGCTCACGCTCGGCAGCCGAAAGCGGATTTCTTACGCGGCGGAAGAACTCAAGTTCCTTAAAAATACGGCGCATCAGTTGGGATTGGCAGCGGAAAATTTCCGCCTGGTCGAGCAGATTCTCCGCTCCCACCGCCAGTGGAGCAATACTTTCGATTCGATTCACGATTGCGTGTTGCTACATGATTCTGATTTCAAAATCATGAAGGCCAATCGCGCCTTGCTGCAAAGGCTGGGAAAGTCCGCGTCAGACCTGGCGGACCGCCTCTGCACCGAAGTTCTTCCCCATGACAGTGCGTGGACGAACTGCCCTTATTGTTCTGCCTCCGATGACTTTTTCTATGAAGGCGTGGATCCATGTTTTGGAGGATTCTCCACAGTTTCCAGTTCGTCGTATAGCGAGCAGGGAAGCAAAGAAAAAGGCACCATTCATGTGGTCCGTGACGTGACAGACCATCGCGTGGCCGAGGAGAAATACCGGCGGCTCTTTGAGCAGGTTCAGGAAGGCGTTTTCGTTGCTACCGCGGACGGCAAAATGCTCGACTGCAATGATGCCTTCGTACGCATGTTGGGGCATGGAAACCGCGAAGATCTTTTGGCGCTGAACATCGAAAACGAAATTTATGATTCTCATGACCAGCGCGACGCTCTGCGCCGGGCCATGGAACTCCACAATTACGTGCGGAATTTTGAAATGACGCTGCGCCGCAAGGACGGATCCTTGCTCACCGCAATGGAAAGCAGCTTTGCCACTCGCAACGAAGAAGGCAAAATTGAGCGCTATCAGGGTTTTCTGCTCGACGTTACAGAAAAGAAACATGCCGAAGACGAGATTCGCCGCCGCAATCGCGAGTTAAACGCTTTAAATGCGATGGCCGTGATTGCCACGCAGTCCTTCGATTTGGACGAAATTCTCAACCTTACCTTACGCCAGGTGGTTTCCATGTTGGGCGGAGAGACTGGATCTATCTATCTAGCTGCCGCTGACGGAATAACATTCCGTCGTCGCGCTGGATGGGGCTTACGCAGCGCCGATCGCGCACGCTTCGCTGAAGTCAAATTTGCCGAGGGCTTTGGTGACTTGGTTACACGATCGCGCGCGGAAGTGATTACGCCCGAGTATCTGCCACATCTGCCTTCGCTGTTTGCGGATTTTATTCGCGCCGACGGGCTTTCCGCATGGATCTGGGTTCTGCTTTGGAGCAAGGACGGCCCCATCGGCATTATGGGTATCAGCAGCCGCGAGAGTCGCGAATATAACGGCAACGATGAAAACCTGCTGGTCGCGATTGGCCGCCAGTTGGCCACCACCATCGAGAAAGTCAGGCTCTACGAAGAAACTTGCCGTGCCTACGATGATCTGCGTCTGGCGCAGGAACAATTGCTGCAAAGCGAAAAAATGTCGGCCATCGGACAGCTCATCGCCGGGGTGGCGCATGAACTGAACAATCCGCTTACCGCGATCCTGGGCTATGCGCAGCTTCTCGAAAGCGAAGGGTTAAGCGAACGGGCCGCGGACTTTGTCGGCAAATTATTCAAGCAGGCGCAACGGACGCACCGCGTGGTGCAGAACCTACTGTCGTTCGCCCGGCAGCGCAAGCCGCAAAAGCAGCAAGTGGACATCTGCAAGGTGCTCGATGAAACGCTTGTCCTGCGCGACTACGACCTGAAAGTCAATGACGTTCAGGTGATCCGCGAAATCGGTCCCCAGGTTGCGCCCGTTATTGCCGATTCCCATCAGTTGGAGCAGGTCTTTCTGAACATCATCAACAATGCGGTGGATGCCATGCTGGACGCAGGCAAGGGCGGCATGCTGACCATCCGCATCTCCACGAAAGATGGTCAGGTGCACATTGAGTTCCAGGATTCCGGCCCGGGAATTAAAGAGCCGAGCAAGATATTTGATCCCTTCTACACCACCAAGAACGTGGGCAAAGGCACAGGCTTGGGGTTGAGCATCTGCTACGGCATCGTTAAGGAACATGGCGGCGACATAACGGCGCGAAACAGGGAAGAAGGCGGCGCGATTATTGAAATTGCCCTGCCGGTAGCGGACCGCGCCATACTGGCTGAACCGGCTGTGGCGCCAACCCGGCGCGAGTTGGCGATTGAAGGCCGCATTCTGCTGGTTGAAGCTGAGCCGGCCGTGCTTGAGTTTGAACGCGACGTTCTTGCCGGCGCCGGCGCGCAAGTGGTTACGTCCACGAAGTGCGATGAGGTCAAAGACCAGCTCACGGCAAACACTTTTGATGCCGTCATTATGGATGGAAAAATGCCCAGCGGTTGGATCGCGCCGGAAGTTTACAAGTGGCTGCAAGAAAATAGGCCGGGCATGGAAAAACATGTCCTATTCACCTTCTCGAGCCTCAACGAAACTGAATTGCGCACATTCCTCAACGACAACAGCATCCAGTACCTTGTAAAGCCCTTCGAAGTGGCGGATTTGATCTCCAGCGCGCGCCGCCTGTTGCATAAAGTCCAGGCCGCAGCAGCAGCAAAATAATTCCACATTGCAGTGAGAGAACAATCAGAGTTGGTCTTTCAGACTTTTCATCAGCTCGCGCAGCACGGTTTCATTGCGCCGGTACCAGCGCCAAAGGCCGATTTTTTTCGCGTGCACCACGCCCGCTTTAGTCAGGATTGCCATGTGGTGCGAAATTGTCGGCTGTGAAAGTTTCATACGAACCTCAATATCCGAGGCGCAGAGGCCCACTTGTTTGCCCAGAGAGCAACCGCCCTTTTCTTTCAGTGCCTGCAGGATACGGCGGCGAGTGGGATCAGCGATTGCTTGCAGTTTAAGCGTGAGGTCCTGGCTGGAATCGGCCACAGAGTTTTGTAAATGGAAAATTGATCGGTGTCAATGTAGGGGACGGCGACTGGATGTTAGATGGGTATATAAGCGCGACGACGAAAGTGAGCTACTTCTTAAGAATTGGGTTGTAGCCATCGTTCATCAACTTGGTGCGGATGTCTTCCGCCTGTTTGATGTCAGAAAACGGCCCTACCTGCACGTGCACCAGCTTGTCCACGGCATTCGCGGAGGCAAATGCCGGATATTGCTTCTTCTTCAACGCGTCCACTAACGCATCCGCATCTTCCTGCTTCGTGACCGCCGCTACCTGCACTAAATAGCCGTTGGCATTTGTCAGAGAATCGGCCGGATTGGCTGGCGCAGTCGTTGCTTGCGGTGCGGTTGTTGGAGCCGATGACGAAGACGACGAAGCTGCTGAGGCTGGCTGGCTCGTGTTGGCCGCAGACAGTTGCGGATCGGGGCTATTCTGCCCGACGGCCTTGTAGAAAGTCATGTCCGGGTTGGCCGATGGCTTTGTGGTGGAGGATTGCGAGCTACCGTTTACATTGGCCATAACCGTCGGAGAAAGGTCAGCGTCCTTTACGGAGTTTCTGCCGACCTTGAAGCCCATCCCGAAAAATACCGCGCAAAGAGCGACCAGGGCAAAAAACAGGAACAGCATTTTGCCCGTGCCCAGCGTTATTTCAGTGTCCTCGGAAAGTTCTTCTTCAACCACGGTACGACCTCCCACGCAAGTTCACCTCAACCATTTTTCGTTGGCGGGGTGGTATTCGGAAGTGCCCCGACAATTTTTTGCAGTCCCGCCATAAAATCCATCGGTACCGGAAACACGACTGTGGTGTTTTTCTCGACCCCAATTTCCGTGAGGGTCTGGAGATAACGCAGCTGGATGCTCACCGGCTCAGTGGCGAGCAGGTGAGAGGCATCCACCAATCGCTGCGCGGCGGAAAATTCGCCCTCCGCATGGATGATCTTCGAACGTTTTTCGCGTTCGGCTTCCGCCTGTTTGGCCATGGCGCGAAGCATGGACTCTGGCATATCCACCTGCTTTACTTCCACATTCGCAACCTTCACTCCCCAGGGCGCGGTGTGGGTGTCCAGAATGCTTTGTAGGCGGAGATTGATCTTTTCGCGGTGCGCCAGCAGTTCATCCAGTTCTACTTCGCCGAGTACCGACCGCAGCGTTGTCTGGGCGAATTGCGAGGTCTGGTAAACGTAGTTGGAAACTTCCACAACCGCGCGCCGGGGCTCTATCACACGCAGAAAAATCACGGCGTTAACTTTGAGGGTCACATTGTCGCGGGTAATGATGTCCTGCGGCGGAACTTCCAGCGCTTCCTGCCGTAAGGAAACTCGCACCATGCGGTCGAGCGGGGCAAACACAAAAATAATCCCCGGACCTTTGGCTGCTTCCAGCAAACGTCCCAGGCGGAAGATGACCCCACGCTCGTATTCCGCGAGGATTTTAATTGAGCTCAGAAGGTAAAGAGCGACGATGATGATGACGATTGTTCCAAACCCTAACGAGATGCCCATATATGCTCTCTATTCTCCGTATGTTATCTGCGCGGATTGTACCGCAAATGAACTCTCAAATCCCCGGTATTCGGCGCAGTCATAGTGCCGTGCCGGATGCCGGGAACAAGAAACCAATGGCAATAAGCCTGCCGAAATTTCGAAAATGATTTCTCAGATGGTAGACGGCACGGGCTCTAGCGAAGGCGCAGGATCAACAAGCAACAGCAGCCCATCCACGTTTCTCACCACCACAGTCTGCCCGGCCGCTACAGTTCCGGACGCGGTAGCGTTCCAAATTTCGCCGTGCACGAACACTTTTCCGGATGGAGAAAGAGCCGTTTGCGCCATTCCGATTTCTCCCACAAGTCCCTGCCCGCCGGTGACTACCTTGTTCGCGCGAGCTTTGAGCGCAATACTCATCAAGAACACGGTGATGAGTCCCAGCGGAATGCTTACCGCCAGCGCCGTAAAAAGATGAACTTGCATCTCAGGAATCGGCGCATCCACCAGGAGCAGTCCTCCCAGGGTCATGGTCACGATACCTCCAATCGCCAGTGTGCCATGGGTGGTGAATTTGGCCTCCAGGGCAAACAAGACAAATGAAACAAAGATTAAGACGACGGCAGCGAAGCGCACCGGAAGCAGGTTTAACGCAAAAATCGCAAGCAGGATAAAGATGAGGCCAACGACTCCAGGCAAGACCGCTCCGGGATGGTTGAATTCGACATAAAGCGCCAGCGCCCCGATCGCCAGCAGGATGAAAGCCACGTTGGGATCCATGATGTAGTCAAGAATGTGCTCCTTCAATGTCATGTCATAAACCCGCACCGGAGCGTTGACCAGTTGCAGCGTGGCCAGTTGGCCGTCGAAACGCTTCACGGGCTGCGCGGATATCTGCTTAAACAGATCGGCCTCGTTGGGGGCAACGTAGTTAATCAGGTTCTGCTTAAGAGCTTCCTCATCCGTGAATGACTTCGACTGCCGGACCGTGCTTTCCGCCACGTCAACATTGCGTCCTCGCTTGGAGACGAATGAACGCATGAAAGCGGCGGCGTCATTCTCAATTTTTTCCTTCATTACATCATCCATCTTCCCGCCGCCCATCAGCACGGGATGCGCCGCACCAGTGTTGGTGCCGGGCGCCATGGCTGCGATGTCCGCGCTTTCCAGAATGAAAAAGCCAGCCGAGGCGGCGCGGGTCCCGGTAGGCGCGACGTAAATAATTACGGGTACGGGCGAGGTCAATATATTGTGGATGATGTCGCGCGTGGAATCGAGTAATCCGCCTGGTGTATTCAACTCAATCAGCAGGGCCTGGTCATGGCCTCGTTGCGCCTCAGCAATGGCGCGAGCGATGTATTCCTCGGTGATCGGTTGGATGGTGTCATTGACGACGATTTTGAGGACTTCGGCGGAAGAAGAAATAGCAATAAGTAGAAACAAAAATACGGCACTGAAGCAAGTCCAACGCAAAGCCAGTTTCGATTTCATCCATCGCAGCAGCAACGGGCGCTTTCTTCGCAACCGTGCTGCGAAAGAGCAGCCAACCACAAGCAGATTATAGCTCCGTCCAACAGCTAACGAGCACTTCTTCTCGAAGCGCTAAACTCGTGTTCTGCGTCCACAGGGGGCGCTTGCTCTTTTTCCAACTCCGTCCATCCCGGCAATTTGTTGCTCCCCGTGATCAACCGCGCGCCGCGCTCAAAGGTAATGTATGACCACGCCCACTGGACCAGCACCAGAATGCGGTTGCGGAACCCGATCAAAAAGAAAATATGAACGAACAGCCAAGCCAGCCATGCCGGATATCCAGAGATATGCAACTTCCTAATTTGCCCGACTCCAGCAGCGCGCCCGATGGTGGCCAGAATGCCTTTATCAAAATATTGAAAATTACGCCTCGGCTTACCTTCCCGATCCCGCCTTATGTTTTTCGCGACTGCCGCGCCCTCCTGCATGGCGACAGGGGCCACACCCGGTAACCATTTGCCATTTTCATCTTTGAGCGCGGCCAAGTCGCCAATCACAAATACTTCAGGATGGCCCGGAATGCTGAGGTCGGGGCTGACCAGGACGCGGCCCGCACGGTCCACGGGCGCGCCAAGCTTTTTGCCCAGCGGAGATGCCGCCACGCCCGCGGCCCACAAGGTAACGGCTGTCGGCATGCGCGTTTCACCCATGTAAACAGCCCCCGGCTCAATGCGTGTGACCAGCGCGGAGGTATGGACTTCCACGCCTAGGCGCTCAAGCTGCTTTTGCGCACTTTGTGACATATCTTCCGCGAAGGCGGGAAGCACGCGCGGACCGCCCTCCAGCAAAATGATGCGTGTGCGCTTAGGGTCAATCGAATGGAATTCGTGCGCCAGTACTTTGTGCGTGATTTCGGCAAGCGTGCCCGCGAGCTCCACCCCGGTGGGCCCTCCGCCCACCACAACGAAGTTCAACTGCATTTGTCCTTCGCCATTGGCAGCGCGGCGTTCGGCGAGTTCGAAGGTCAGCAGTATGCGGCGGCGCATCTCCACGGCGTCTTCCAGGGATTTTAACCCCGGCGCGAATGGCTCCCAATTGTCATGGCCAAAATAAGCGTGTGTCGCTCCAGCGCCCACGATCAAATAGTCGTAGCCGATCTCCATGTCAGAAAGCTTTATCACCTTGCGCTGCAAGTCGAAGTCCCGGACTTCTCCAAGCAGCACTTCAATATTTTCATCGCGGCGGACAATCCAGCGAATGGGTGCGGCAATTTCCCCCGGAGAAAGCCCAGCTGTGGCCACCTGGTAGAGAAGGGGTTGGAAGGTATGGTGGTTTGTGCGGTCAATCAGTGTGACGCGGTCCGCATATTTGGCAACTGCACGCGCCGCGCGCAATCCGCCAAAACCGGCTCCAATGACAACAACGTGAGGTCGAGTTTTGTTCTGCATATCCAGCTCCCGAATGCGTATAGGTCAGAACATTCAATAGATTCCTGGGAGCCAGCGAAGATGGAAAATTTCTGCGGACTCGGGTGTAGGGTGGACACTTATGTCCGCCGTTTTTGACTCGATTGTTTCAGCAAGGTTTTTTATTAGGAAGCCCCGTCTTTGCTCGATACCGTCGCACTTTGACTTCAAAGACTGGGGACAACAGTGTCCGGCCTCCACACACATAAAGTTCTTCAAAACTAAGCGGATAACCCCAGGGCTGGGTGGCCGCGTCCAACCTTGTATAGAGATATCCGGGGAGAGTTGCGATTCCCAGTTATAATGATCGAAACAACCCCGCACGAGGGGAGGAAGTATGAAATCCCAATCCATGAAATTCCGGCCGCTTCTGCTGGCTGCCGTCCTTTGTTTCTTTGCATATACCGCGCCGGTCAGCTTGGCCCAGAATCCGACGAGCCCAAATCCAACGAGTCCGAATCCAACAAGTCCGCAAAGCACTCCCAATCCCACAACGCAAAAGCCCGATATTTCGAACCAACCAGCGAGCGCGGACAACGGCGCGAAGCCGGACAAGGCGCCCGTAAAACTGGCTGATCCGGATGCGGTAAAACACGACGGCGGAAAAGAAGATGTTGACGCGATCGGGAACCGCAACGTCGGCTGCAAGCAGGGTCTGGGCAACTGGTACAGCATCGAGAAGCAGGTCGCCATGGGCCGCGGCTACGCGCAACAGGTAGAGTCGCAATCCAAAATGATTACCGATCCCGTGATCACGGAATACGTTAATCGCATTGGGCAGAATATCGTGCGCAATTCCGACGCGCAGGTGCCTTTCACTATCAAGGTGATTGATTCTGACGTGGTAAATGCGATGGCGCTGCCCGGCGGATATTTCTATGTAAACTCCGGCCTTATTTTGGCTGCGGACGAAGAATCTGAATTAGCGGCAGTTATGGCGCACGAGATTGCCCATGTGGCGGCCTGCCACGCGGCACGCGAACAATCTCGCGGCAACTTAATGCAAATGGCCTCGATTCCGCTGATCTTCATCGGCGGCCCAATTGGCTATGCTGGATATGAGGCCGCCGGATTTGCATTGCCGATGACATTCCTTAAATTTTCAAGAGACTTTGAATCCCAGGCTGACTATTTGGGTATTCAATACCTGTACAAGAGCGGCTATGACCCCTCCGCCATGGTGACTTTTTTCGAAAAAATCGAAGCCATGGACAAGAAGAAACCGGGAACCTTGGCCAAGGCATTCGACACGCATCCGCAGACTCCTGACCGCATCGAGAAGACCCAGGAAGAAATTGGAAGTATCCTGCCAGCCCGGCCGCAATATGTTGTTTCCACTTCTGAGTTCGATGAGGTGAAAGCGCGGTTGGCAATGCTGGAGAACCGTCACAAGGTACTGGACAAGAAAGATACCAACCGGCCCAGCTTGCGGCGCACTTCTACTGCGGACAAAACGGGAAATGACAAGGGCGATACCGACGATGACCGTCCGACCTTGAAGCGGCGTCCGGATACCGATTAAGAGTTAGGTCATTATCATTAAAGATCAGCGCGAAACTCAAAAGGCCCACGGTTTGTTACGCCGTGGGCCTTCTTATTTTCAGTCCGTCGTTTTCCTCAAACAGATCGCCAAACCCCAGGATCCAGAATCTACGCGGCTTCCTTTGCCGCCAAAGCTCGCGTTTGATTGTGGTATTGCTTGACCGAAGAGATGACTTTCATCTGCTTCCAGTCGTACGGAATTTCCTTTCCGCAATCCAGGCAAACTACATAGGTTCCGGTAACGTTGCTTGCTCCGCGCCGCAAACCGGGGCGCACGGTAATAGGGAAGCTATAGTGGGAGTGCCAGCATCCGAAGAACGCGTCAACAAGTTTCGATATCATAATGTACGGCCACTCGCGTCAAGGGCACGCTATGTGAACCGCCCTCCATGAACCTTGCAATTACTTAGATTCCGATACCCTTCGAAAGGTTCGTTTCTCAGGGAAAGAACCGATAAGGGCACGAACTATATCAATCTTCGAGACTTAGTAAAGCTGTCAGTTTTGCCAGCGACAGCCGCCAGCGGTTGGCTTCGAAAAAGAGCGCGGATTGTCCGCAAAAGAACGCGGCATAACGGTAAGTCAACCGAAATGCCTGCTGGATACCAGAAAGGAATTTAAATACTAAACTTCCTGCGGGCCGGTCTTCTTTCGCGCTTGGCATTTTGCCATGATCGCCGAGCGAAGACGGGTGCGGAGATCGTCGGGCAGTTCGTAGAGTTGGGAGTCGCGATAAATTTCGATGGTTTTCTTGGTGGTATCGCAAACCACGTAGCAGTTGTGGCACCACGACAAATGGTCCTCAAGCTCGGCCTTGGTCCGGGCGTCCATGACGCCATCCAGATAATTGGTCAGCTCTTGCAGAAATTCAGAGCACTTCACTTGTCGCCGTCCCCATTTTCATCGCGTAGGTTTCCATTTCCAACAGCCCCTCGCTTGAAGTAACGGTTAAGCCTTTCGCGCAATTGGAGCCGCGCGCGCAACAACCGCGATTTTACCGCAGGGATGCTCAATTCCAGAGCGTCCGCGGTTTCTTCTGTCGAAAGACCTTCTACATCTCGTAAAACAAATACCGTGCGAAATCCCGGTGGCAGACCCTGGATCGTCTTGCCCAGAATCTCTTTCAATTCCGCCTGATTATATTGCTGCTCCGGGTTCGGACTCCAGTCCGCCACTTCGCGGGGAACTGAATCCTCTTCGGTTTTCACATCTTCATCGAGTGAAACCATACGCTCGGGCCGCCGCTTGCGCAGCTTCATAAGCGCTTCGTTCACCGCAATCCGAACCAGCCACGTGTAAAACTTCGACTGGCCCTGGAACTGCGCCAGATTGCTATAGGCCTTTAAGAACGCGTCTTGTACGACGTCTTCCGCGTCTTCGCGATTTTGCGTGATGTGCTGCGCAATGCGAAAAACGTTTCGATCATACCGCCGTACCAGCTGTTCGAAGGCGCCTACGTCCCCTGCCTTGGCAGCTTGCACCAGGACAAGCTCTTCGCTTACTGGCTCACCTATTTTTGGTTGGATGGCACCCATTCTTCGTCCGATGCAAGATATTTCAGCCCAATGGCCAAGTGCGAAGCTGCTATTTTACTTGGTAACTGGCCCTTATGCTTAACTGTTTTGACGATCAGGCATAGCGCTTATTGTGCTGGTACCTCAGGATTTTTCAGATAGTTACTATAGTGACGTGCCAAAATAGCCAAGTACAATATAATCAGAAGTTAACGGTAGTGTGCACGCCCAACCCCGACCGGATCATTCATGGGTATTGAGCAAATCGTGGAGCAGGTTGTCTCGCAGGTATTGGAATCCCACGTTCCAAAACTGCGCCAGGCACTCGTGCAGCGCGTTCTTGATGAGCTTGCCACGCATCCGGAGCTGGCACCGTCTCAGAGCAGCCAGGCCTCCGGCAGCAATGCCGCGAGCCTGTTGAAGGCAATTTCGCACATCCATGAAGGATCGAACCAAAAAGAGATTCTACGCGCGCTTCTCGACGGCACAACTGACTTCAGCAGTCGCAGCGCTTTGTTTGTAGTGAAGGCGGGCGCAGCGGTAGGCTGGCAGGGACAGGGATTTGGCGACGACAAAAACGGCGAAATTAAAGATTTTTCATTCGACGTCAGTTCCGGCCTTTGTGCTCACGCCATGCGAGAGCGCACGCCTGCGGCTGGCGAGACGAGTGAGGTAGACGCAAACTTTATCGCGAACTTCGGAGCCCCTGCGGACAATGAGTCAGTGGTGTTACCGCTACTGCTTAAGGACAAAGTCGCGGCACTGGTTTACGCCGATGGCGGAGCGAACACCGGAGTGGACAAAGTCGCGCTAGAACTTGTTGTAGCTGCTACAAGCGCATGGCTGGAAGTCGTCTCCCTGCGCAAGCAGGCGATAAAGGAAACAGCCGGAGATGAAGGTAGAGATTCGTCGCCAGTAGCGCAGGCTGCGTCTCCTGCATATTCTGATCCCTTCGCGGGACATGCTCCGACTCACACGGCGAGCCAAGCAGTGGCAGAACCAATTCCCGTGGAGGCTGCTAGTGCGGCAGCGGCAGGGGCTTCTGGTTCGAGTGTTTCCGTAGGCGCGCAGGAGCAGCTTTCGCCCGAGGATGCGGACACGCACCGCAAAGCGCAACGTTTTGCCCGCCTGTTGATTGATGAAATCAAACTCTACAACCAGGCGAAGGTCACCGAAGGCCGCAAGCATAAAGATATTTACGATCGGCTAAAGCCAGATATCGAGAAAAGCCGTTCGATGTATACGAAGCGTTACGGAAAAACTGCCGCGGCCGACGTAGACTATTTCAGCGCGGAGTTGGTGCGCAGCCTGGCGGAAGACGATAGTTCTTTGATGGGCGCAAATTTCCAGCGATAATTGGGTTCTGTGGTCTGTAATCATAAGCAGTGGTTTGGAGTTCTTTTCGCGCTGTTCCTCGAGGGTCTTCTTGCGTGCGGAACGTTAGTCTACGCGCAATCCGAAGGCGCGAAGTCATCGGTTACCGCCGAAACATCCTCACAATCGTTGTCGCGCTCTTCCAGAACCTCGTCCACGAAGGCTTCCTCTGCAAAGAGTTCGCCTGCAAAGACCGCATCAAGGAAGGTTACTCATCCCTCGACATCGTCGGCTGTGAGGCGCCCCTCGACCGCTCAGAAGAAGACCCGCTCAGCGGGTTACACCAAGGCGTCCGTACGCAGAAGGATTTCTCCGCGGCTGCTTCGCATGCACGAGGCATTTGTCGCCTCCACCGACTTGCGGCCCATGGCGCAGCAGCTTCTGCAAAACCGCACTCCCACGGCTTATGCGGGTGTGGAAGCATATGCGCGGCGACACGCCAAGGAAGACGCCGGAGCGCTCGCATGGCTGGTTTCTGGCTATGCCCATACGCTGGACAACGATTACGCGAAAGCCATTGATCCACTCAATCGCGCCAAACCTCATGCCGGTGATTTTTCAGACTACGTGGATTACTATCTCGGCGTTTGCTACTTTCAAACGGGCCGGATCGCGGAAGCGGCAGCTACGCTTGCACCCTTTGAGAAAAACTATCCTGCTTCACTGTTGCTGCGCGATGCGCATGTGATCTACGGCAACGTGCTGATCGCCGATGGACGGCCTGCGGAAGCGGTTGCGTTGCTGGAAAAAGACCGTGAACCGCAACGCGTGGACCTGGAGTTTGCTCTCGGCAGGGCTTACGAAGCGACTGGAAACAGCGCGCAGGCCACCGCCGTTTTTCAGAATATTTATTTTTCTTCTCCGCTCTCGGCGGAATCTTCCGCGGCTGCGGCTGAGTTGAACAAGCTGCATTTCAATTTCAACGCGCCGGCACTGGTGGAATCCAGAAAAGCGCGCGCTGCCTTGCTGGTGAAAGGACGTCGTTATCAAGACGCGGCCAATGAATACCGCGCACTGTCCGCGCAAGTGGATGCCGGGCAACGTTCCTCCATCGAGCTTTTGACGGCTGAGGCACTGCGTCGCGCGGGCGAGACTCGCCAGGCCAGAAGTTTACTAGATACGCTCCACGCCAACACTCCTGAAATGAACGCGCAACGTCTGTTCAATCTCGGTGAGATTGCCCGTTCCGCCCATGATGAAGGCGCAGTAGAAAAAATTCTGCATGACATCCGGGACTCTGCCCCCACTAGCCCATGGCTTGAAGAAGCATTATTCTCCGCGGGCAATATGTATTTTCTGGAATGGCAGTATGACAAGGCGATTGACCTGTACCGCGAAGTTGAGCAGCGATTTCCTAAGGGCAGCCATGCGGCTGACGCACACTGGCGCGTGGCGTGGCTGAACTTCCGTCAGGGACGGACCAACGAAGCGCGCCAGGGGTTCGAGCAGCAAGTTGCTCTTTACCCGTACTCTTCGCAGGTCTCCGCCGCGTTGTTTTGGCGAGCGCGCATGGCGGAGGAGGACAAAGATCCGGTGCTTGCACGCGCTTACTACCTGAAACTTTCAGAGCGCTTCCGCAATTATTACTACGGAGCCTTGGCGCGCGAGCGCATGGCAAAACTGCCCGCGAGCGATGACCCAGTCCATCCCGCGCTGCTAGATCACGTACCTCCATTGGACATTACCAGCATTGCCGATGCGACTGTGCCAACCGATAATCTTCGAGTCCAAAAGGCGCAATTGCTGGCCAATGGCGCGCTGTCGGATTTTGCCATCCGCGAATTGCAGGCTGCGACCGAAGGGAAGGCTGCATGGGTGCCTGCTGAATCAGCTCGCATTTATACGTCCGCAGGGCGCTACGACCTGGCGATTGAGACTTTGAAGCGGGCTGTGCCAAATTATTTTGCGCTCGATCTCCCCAATCTGCCGCGGTCTTACTGGGAAGCTTTGTTTCCCAAGCCTTACTGGCCCGACCTGAAAGCTTCTGCATCCAGCAACGGATTGGACCCGTATCTGGTGGCATCGCTCATCCGGCAGGAATCCGAATTTAGTCCTACCGCCGTATCGCGTGCAAATGCGCTGGGCCTTATGCAGCTTTTACCCAAGACGGGAAAGTTGGTCGCTAAGCAGGAAAAAATAAGGGGCTTTTCCACCGCGCAGCTTTTCACCCCGGGAATGAATATGAAGCTGGGCACGCGCTACTTTCGCAGCATGGTGGAACAATTTGGCGGATTCGACTACGCCCTGGCCGCTTACAATGCCGGGGATTTCCGCGTGAAAGACTGGCTGACGCAGGGAAAATATCGCGATCCGCAGGAGTTTGTGGAATCCATTCCTTTTACCGAGACGCGTGAATACGTGCAGGCAATCGTGCGGAACGCTTATGTCTACCGGCAATTGTACGGCGCGCCTTAGATTCAAAGACCTAAATTTCGAAGCTAGCGATTGGAAAGAGCGCTGCGAGAAAGAAACTGTTCAATGCGCCGCAGGGTTCGCGGCAGCCGGGGATTTCGCAAAAAGAATTTCAAAAACCAGCAATCCGGCGCCAATCACAATGGCGCTGTCGGCTGCATTGAATGCCGGCCATTGGTATTGGCCGATGTAGAAAACCAGAAAATCTACCACCCGGCCATGCATCAGCCGGTCCCACAAGTTTCCCAGTGCGCCGCCCAGAATCAAAGACAATCCAACGCCGGTCATGGTCATGACATGACTATTGCGCCATAGCAAAGCCACGACAATGCCCAGCGCCAGAACCGAAAATAAAACTAGTATGGAGATTTTCCATTGCGAAGGAGAGTCGGCAAACAGCCCAAAGGCCGCTCCAGTGTTTTCGACATGCGTAATACGGAAAAACTTCGGAATGATCTGAATGCTGCTGTACATCGCCATCTTATTGGCAATTGCCGACTTCGTGATGCGGTCCAGAAGCACCACGCCGAGAGCGATAAATAGATGAAACTTTCGCATGTTTGAAGATCAGAACCTTTTCAATATTCTAAATCGCCTATCGCAAGGGACGGATTACATTTATTTCGATTCACCCGCGGCTGCTTCGGCTTCCAATTCCTTCAAGGCCGCGGTGCAGCGTTCGCAAATCGTTGGATATACGGAATTCTCGCCTACATGGGTCGAATAGTTCCAGCAACGCTCGCATTTCTCTCCTGCTGCCTTTTCGACTGTTATGTGCAGAGCGCCGCTTCTATTCCCAGCCGGAGATTGTGTCAATGCCACGGCTGAAACAATAAATACATAACGTAACTGATCTTTGTGCCGGGCGAGAACTGAATAGACCGGCTCGGAAGCCTGGATGGTGATTTGCGCTCCGAGATTCACACCGGCGATAACGCTGTCCTTGGCGTTGCGTGCCTCTTCCAGAGACTTCAATACTTCTTCTCGAACATTTTGAATTGTGGCCCAGTCGTCGCGCTGTTTTTCGTCCACAAGGGACGCCGTGCCCAGTTGATCCGCCGGATCAGAAAACTTCGCTAAATGCACGCTGGTTGGCCGCTCGGGCATGTGTGGCAAATATTGCCAAAGCTCCTCGCAGGTAAAGCTGGTGAGCGGTGCCAGCAATCGCACGAGGGCCTCCCCAATCTTCCAGATCGCCGTTTGCGCCGAGCGGCGGGCTTTGGAATGAGTAGCGGAAGTGTAAAGCCTGTCTTTCAGTACATCGAAATAAAACGCGCTCAGCTCGACCACACAAAAATGATTCACGCGATGGTAGATTTTGTGGAAGGCGAATTCCTCGTACCATCCCAGAATATCTTTCGACATGGCGACCGTTTGCCGCAGCATGTGCTGATCAATGTCCTGCAATTGATCGAAGGGAAGTGCATCGCGTTGCGGATCGAATCCGCTCAAGTTTCCCAAGATGTAGCGAAAGGTATTGCGGATTTTGCGGTAATTTTCCGCGATACGCTGCATTAACTGCTCGGAGCCTACTACGTCCTCGCGAAAATCCACCGACGCGACCCACAGCCGGACGATCTCTGCGCCCAGACGATTGGAAATGTCTACCGGATCCACGTCGTTGCCTTTGGACTTCGACATTGCCGGGCCTTTTTCGTCGAGCGTCCAGCCCGGCGTGACCACGCCATGGTAGGGAGAGCTGCCACGAGTCCCCATGGCGCAAAGCATGGATGACATAAACCATCCGCGATACTGGTCGCCACCCTCAAGGTAAAGATCGGCCGGCCAGGGAAGGTTCGGTTCATGCCCGAGCACTGCGGCCTGGCTGCATCCGGACTCAAACCAGACGTCCACGATATCGGTTTCTTTCTTAAAACCTTTGCCGCCACACTTCGCGCATTGAATTCCTGTTGCTAGGGCATCGGCTTCCGGCGTGTACCAGGCATCCGCTCCAGAGCGGGCAAACAGCTCAATGATTTTCTTGTGAACGGAAGGATCTTTCACCGGCTCGCCGCAGCCGTCGCAGAGAAACACCGCAATCGGGACGCCCCAAATGCGCTGGCGGGAGATGCACCAATCGGGCCGGGTGGCAATCATGTTGGAGAATCGTTCTTCGCCCCAGGCAGGGTCCCATTTCACATCTTTTACTTGTTCCAGCGTTCGGCTGCGTAGTGTGCCGCCATCTTTCATCTCGGTTTCCATGGAGATGAACCACTGCTCGGTGGCACGGAAGATGATGGGGTTGTGGCACCGCCAGCAGTGCGGATAGGAATGCTCCAGCTTTTCCGCATGCAACAACGCGCCCCGGTTTTTCAACAGCTCAACGATCAAAGGATTAGCATCGAATACTTTTTTGCCGTCGTACTCAGGCAATCCATTGCGGATCACGCCCGCAGCGTCCACATTGGTTTTGAGGTCAAGCTTATAACGGACGCCGGTGGCAAAATCGTCCGCGCCATGCGAAGGCGCGGTGTGGACGACGCCCGTGCCCGTGTCCATAGTGACGTAATCCGCAAGCACACCGAGAACGCGACGCTCCTCCCAGGGAAGGAATGGGTGATAGAACCATGCGTGCTCAACATTCTTGCCGGGGAAGTGCGCGATGGGCTTGGCATTCGCAAATCCGCACTTCTCCATAACCGCATTCGCCAATGTTTCCGCGACGATGAAAATTTCCTTCTCCGTCTCCAGCGCGACATACTCTTCCGTGGGATGAAACGCCACGGCCATAGAGGCTGGCAACGTCCACGGAGTCGTAGTCCAGATGATGGTGAAGATCGGTTTATCGCCGGCCATGCGGACATCCGCAAGCGCGGAATCAATGGTTCGCGGATCAGACTGCAAGCGATACTTTACATAGATCGCTGGGCTGGTATGGTTCGCATATTCAACTTCGGCTTCAGCCAAAGCCGTGCGGTCGTGAATGCACCAGTAAACCGGACGCAGCCCCTTGTAAATAAATCCCTTATCGAAAAATGCGTAAAAAGTTGCCAGCACCGCAGCCTCATACTGCGGAGTCATGGTCGAATAGGGATTGTCAAAGCGGCCAAATACTGCCAGCCTTTTGAACTGATCGCGCTGCAAGTCGAGAAACTTTTGTGCATATTTTCTGCACTCCAGGCGCACATCGGTCGGCTTCATTTGCAACTTTTTGCCACCAAGTTTCTGGTCAACCTTGATTTCAATGGGAAGTCCATGGCAGTCCCACCCCGGAACATACGGAGAATCGAAACCAGCCATGGTTTTTGACTTTACGATGAAATCCTTCAAGCACTTGTTGAGAGCGTGGCCTAAATGCAAAGGACCATTGGCGTAAGGAGGGCCGTCGTGCAAAACATAGATTGGCGCGCCCTTGCGGGCTTCGCGAAGGCGCTCATAAATGCCCATTTGCTCCCAGCGCGCCAGTATTTTTGGCTCATTCTGGGGCAGGTTGGCCTTCATGGGAAAGTCGGTTTTCGGCAGATTTATGGTGGACTTCAACTCGAACGGCACTCGGCAGGGTTCTCCCAAATGATTGATTTTATTTCATTATAGGGAGGGGAAGGGGAAACCGTCCACGAGAGCCCCGTAATCTTTCCCGGTGAGGCCCAAAGTATGTTTACAAGGCATTTACAAATCCTTGTGGGAATTGCCGGGTGTACATGTACAATTTTCTACAAGTGACGTTTCCCGAGGGTTCGCATCTAAGTTGTGGTTTTAAGCACCACGACGCTAAGACGCGAACTTACATAATTTTATGATGGCCTCGATTTCCTAAGCAACTTGGCAGGACGAGTGCTCATCCTGAAATGTAGAAGATGTTAACTGAAGAGAAACAACTCGGGTCAAATATGGCAGAAACCGTTCCACGCACCGTACCGGAACCTGAGCCTGAACTCAGTTTTTTGTTACCAAAGGACTCAGAGCAGTCAATTCTGAAGTCCCTGTTCCGGAATCTTGACGACTTCTTCTTTCCGAAGAAGTTGCCCCCGCTCGTATTGACTTCGAAGCCCATCCCAGTTCGCGACATCTGGGGCTTTTACGACAACAAGAAGAATGGGATGTTGGGCTCAACCATCGCGCATATCATCCTTATCACGGCGATAATTGTTATTACCATTCTCGGCCGTCGCATCGTGAAGACGATCGTGAAGCCGGATGAAGTGGTCACCTACACGGTGAGCGACACCCCCGTCCTAAAGCCATCCAAAACGCAGGTTGGCGGCGGCGGAGGCGGTGGAGATCGCGATAAATTCCAGGCGCCCAAGGGCAAGCTGCCCAAGCTCGACATGCAGCAAATAACGCCGCCCATGGTGGTGGTGCGGAACCAGAATCCTAAACTGGCGGTCGCCCCTACGGTTGTGGTTCCTCCGCAGGTAAAAATCTCCATGAACAACATGCCGAACCTGGGCAATCCGATGGCGGCTATTCCTTCCGGACCGCCTTCCAATGGCGTTGGAGCTAGCGGCGGCATTGGTAGTGGCGCAGGTGGCGGCGTGGGCGTGGGCGAAGGCCCTGGGTTTGGCCCTGGGCATGGAGGCGGAACTGGCGGCGGAGTGTTCCGGGTGGGCGGCGGAGTTTCCGCTCCCAAACCTCTTTCTACTCCTGACCCTGAATACTCAGAAGAAGCCCGCAAGGCGAAGTATCAGGGAACTTGCGTTCTAAACCTGATCGTCGGGCCGGATGGACGGACCAGCAACATCCACGTGGCGCGTACGCTTGGTCTCGGACTGGATGAGAAAGCAATCGAAGCCGTGAAGGGATGGACATTCCAGCCAGCGATGAAGGATGGCCGTCCGGTGGCAGTGGCGGTTACTGTCCAAGTGGAATTTCACCTCTACTGATTTTGTTTGCGAAACACGAAAAGGCCGCCTATGGCGGCCTTTTCTTATTGAATTCCAGTCCGTGCTTTATTCCTTCAGATCCACATGTTGAACAAAATCAATTGGACGACCCAGAAATTTCGCGCCCAGTTTGCGGAATTTCTCGACGGAATCGGTAGCGAAGAACTTCAGGGTGGGAGCGCCGACCGCAGGGGTTCTGTTATCGGTTTCCGGCGCCGACTTTCCGGTTCTCAGCTTCTCCGCAACAACTTGGGCCGTGGATTCCGCAGAATCCACTATCTCTACCCCCGGCATGGTCATGCGGTCGAGCACGGATTTTATCAGCGGATAATGCGTGCATCCCAGAACCAGTACGTCGGCGGATTCGAACCCGTCGCTAAATGCCTCATCCAGATAGATGCGGGCAACTTGCTCGGTCACGGAATGCTCCGCCCATCCTTCTTCGACGAGAGGCACGAATAACGGGCAAGCTTTCTCCCGGGCCTGCACACCGCGCGCTTCCAGAGCTTTGCGATAGGCGTGGCTATTGACGGTAGCTTCGGTGCCAATCACCACCACTTTGCGTTTCTTGCTGGCCGAAGCGGCATGCTCGGCGCCAGGTTCCACGACACCTACGACCGGAACGTGTGCGGCTTGAGCAATTTGAACGAAGGCCAGTGCGGTTGCCGTATTGCAGGCGATCACCAGCAGGTTTGCGCCCTGCTTTTCCAAAAAGTCGGTCGCGCCCAATGCATATTTCGCTACTGTCTCTGCGGATTTTGATCCGTAGGGAAGCCGTGCTGTGTCGCCGAAGTAGAGGTAATTGGCATTCGGCACCAGCTCCAGCAGTGACTTGAGTACGGTCAATCCGCCCATGCCGGAATCAAAAACGCCGATTGTAGTTCGGGGATTGGATCGGTCCATAGGGAGAGGTGAGTTTCCCGCGAACAAATGCCGCAGGATTCTACTCGAATTTAGTGTACCGCAACGCTGGTTGCTGGCTGCTTTCCGGGCCGATGGTCATTCACCGCGAATCCGGCTGGAACGGCAAAGTATTTCGGATCAGGTTCGGTCAGGCTGATATCGCTGACGGTAAAAGTCTCCGTTCCGCTCCGTGGATCAACCCGCTTCACCGAGAGGTTTAGGCCCAGCTGGGGGGAATACCAAAATTCCTTGGTAACAGAAACCTGGCGGTCATTTCCAATAACGCCGATGCTGATGATTGTCGTTTCCCGGGTCCCGGTAACATCCAGACCGCTCATGCTGTTCTGGCCCAGATCTTCCCGTGTCAAGACCCGGTCGCCATTTTTGTCCAACGGGCCAGCAGGCTGCACATATACTTTCGTGAGCGCAAAATATCCCGTCACGTTGCATACACGACTCGCGGGGAAGCAGGTGCGCCGGACGCGCGTGGCCGGATCGCTTATCTCGAAACGGAAAATTTTGGGTTGTTCCGCGCCGTTCTTGGGAACGAAGGATCGGCGCTCCTGGAAAATACGGCCCATGCTGTCGCGCATCACCGTACGGTAGTTCGTAGTGGTCACGCTGGTGCCGTCTTCAAGAGTTCTTGTCCACTCCGCCGTGACCGTCCCGGAAAAGGGCGCGTTTGGAATCGGCAATATTCGAATGCTATTGATTCTCTCGAACGTGCCGCCGTCAGGAGCATGTACCCCCGCTTCAGGCGTTTGGGCGGTGAGTGCAACGAAAGAGAAAAGCAGCGCCACAATAAGCAGCAAAAGCGCGGAAGAGCCTCGCATAAGAGCCCTCCAAGAATGGGGCTACTATAGCAGAATGGAGCGCCGGTTCGCGCTACAACGTGGCCAGTCCGCCCCAGAATTGTTACATTAGATACTCAACTTATGCGCCTGGTCATCAAAGTCGGCACCAGCCTGATTGCCCCCGGTGGGAAGATCGACACCGTGCGAATGCGCGCCCTCGTGGACCAGCTGGACTTGTCGCGGCACGAATATCTGGTCGTCAGCTCCGGCGCGATAGCTTCCGGCATGGTGCACCTTGGATTGAAAGAGAAGCCCTCAAGCGTGCCTCAAATGCAGGCCTGCGCTGCCGTCGGCCAGAGTCTGCTGATGCATACCTATGAGCAGCTTTTTTTCGGTAAGAAGGTAGTGGCGCAACTCCTGCTTTCAAACGATGACTTTACCTCGCCGGTGCGCTACAAAAATCTGCAGAACGCGCTGAACGAACTTTTGAAGCTGGGCGTAGTCCCCGTCATCAATGAAAATGACAGTGTTTCCGTACGCGAACTGGTAGGAGCATTTGGCGACAATGACGAGCTTAGCGGATTGTTGGCGACCGCTGTGAATGCGGATTGGTTGCTGTTGCTCACCGATGTGGATGGCTTTTACGTGCCCAACGGCAAGCGTCCAAAGATTGTGCGCACCATCCGCAAACTTACAGCCGAGATGGAAGCCTTATGTGACGGCAAATCCAATCTGGGGCGCGGCGGTATGCGCTCCAAATTGCGGGCAGCGAAGGCGGCGAGCGAATCCGGAGTGCATGTGGCGATCGTGAACGGGCGGCATCCTTCCGCAATTCCTTCGGGTATGGAACGTAAAATAGGAACATACTTTCCGCCCCATGATGGGAAAAGTTAATTATGGCGACGACTGTAATTGCGCAACCGACAACCCGCGAAAAACTCTTGCGCTCACGAAAGGCGGCGGCGGAACTCGTCCAACTTTCGACAGAACAGAAGAACGCTTTGTTGTCGGCCATCGCCAGCGCCATTGAAGCCAATGCCGCGAGCATCCTGCAGGCAAATGAAAAAGACTTGCAGCTTTCCGGCCTGGAAGGCGCCATGCGTGAGCGGTTGACGCTCAATCCCAAGCGCGTCGCGGAGATGGCCAAGGGGGTGCGCGACGTCGCCGCATTGGCGGACCCGGTAGATGAAATAGTTTCAGAATGGACATTGCCCAACGGATTGCGCATTCGCAAGGTCCGCGTCCCGCTTGGCGTAGTCGGGATCATTTACGAATCGCGGCCCAATGTGACCGTGGATACAGTTGCCCTCACTCTGAAGACCGGCAATGCGATTGTGTTGCGCGGTGGCAAAGAGGCCATCCACAGCAACCAGCGTCTGGTGGAAATTCTGAATAGCGTTAAGGGCATTCCTGACGGAGCAGTTGAACTTTTGGACTCGACTACCCGCGAATCGGTCGGCGAACTGATTCAGGCCCGCGGTCTGGTGGATGTGATCGTTCCCCGCGGCGGCGAAGGCCTGATTTCGTTCGTAGTGGAAAATTCCACCGTCCCGGTGATTGAGACCGGAGCAGGGAACTGCCACGTCTTCGTGGACGAGTCGGCTGACCTCGCAATGGCGGATTCCATTGTGATCAACGCCAAGACCCAGCGGCCCTCCGTCTGCAATGCCGCGGAAAAACTACTGGTACATCACAGTATTGCTGCGGAATACGTGCCGCGCATTGTTAAGAAGCTGATTGAAGCAGGCGTCGAAGTGCGCGGCGATGTCGAGAGCCGCAAGCTTGCGCATGGTCAGGCGGTTGCTCTGGCGACCGAACAAGATTGGGGCGAGGAGTATCTAAGGCTTTGCATGGCAGTGCATGTGGTCTCCAATGTGGACGAAGCAATTCGCCACATCAATCAATATTCCACGCAGCATTCCGATTCCATCGTGACGAACGTTGAAGAAAATGCCCGCCGCTTTCTTCGTTTAGTGGATTCCGCTGCGGTGTACTGGAATGCCTCTACGCGGTTTACCGATGGCGCCGAGTTCGGCTTCGGAGCGGAGATGGGCATCAGCACGCAGAAGCTCCACTGCCGCGGGCCATTTGCGCTTGAGGAACTAACCTCAACCAAATATGAAGTTGTCGGAACGGGACAAATCAGGAAATAGACTGCCCTAGCGATTTGCGAGAGTCGCAACTTCGCCCAGCCCCAGCAGCCTCAAATCTGCTGTAACAAGCGTTAAGTCCAATACTTTGGCCGTAGCTGCCAGGAATCGGTCGGCCGGGTCTTGTTGCTGTAACCGCAACTCACGCGCCGCCAGCGCAATTTCATGCGTTAATGGAGCCTCGCGAAATGGCGCCGTGGAATCCACAACCCAATTGGCGAGATCTCCATGAAGGCGAATTCTCCCTTTCGCATGCAATGTGAGTGCTTCCCAAGTGCTGATGGGAGAGAGCCAAAGTTCATTTTCTGAGTTGTGCAACTCGTGCTGGACTCTTTTTCCCAACCTCCGCGAGTCCTGCAAGCTCCACAACCAGATGTGTGTATCCAAGAGCAGCTTCAATCGCCCAACGCCTCCCAGTCGCTTTCGTCGTTGGCGGGAGAAACGATATCACCAAGAATCTCAATTTTATCTTTCATGGAGCCAATCCAATTTTCTGACACCCGCGCGGAAGGCGGCATGACTTCAGCAACCGGCTTGCCGAATCTGGTAATGAGGATTGGATGTTTAGTTTTTTCGACCTGTGCAAGCAAGGCCAAGCACTTAGATTTAAATTCCGAAATAGCCACTTCCTTCATAGTCTAAATATTGTACCATAGTCATATAAAGTGACTATTTTGAGAGAAGCGCGCATTCTGAAATGAATGTTGGGAATATGTTCGTAATTGACTCCAAAATTGATCGCCTAATCCGCCAAGCGATTGGCGAAAAGCGTTTGCTGCACTTCTTCTACGCAGGCAAAACGCGCCTTGTGGAGCCCCATGACTACGGAGTGCAGAACGGAAAAGTGCGGTTGCTGTCATACCAGGTAGGTGGAGAAAGCAATACGGGGAAGTTGCCAGCATGGCGATGGATTGACGTGGATCGCATGTCAGAGATTCACGTAGAAGAACAACGCTTCAAAGGCAGTCGCGGGCCTGATTCCACGCAGCATCACAAGTGGGACGAACTTTACGCTCGCGTCACTTAAGTCAACTTTACTTCTGTGCCACAATCGCGTGAAGATCGCGGTCACGCACGCCGATCAAATACAGCAAACTGTCGAGCCCTAAAAAAGAGAGCGAATGGTTCGCGCTCTTGCGCACCAAGGGCTTCGCGTGGAAGGCGATTCCCATACCGGCGATGCTAAGCATCGGAAGGTCGTTGGCGCCGTCGCCAATCGCCACAACTTGATCGAGCGAAATGTTTTCCTTCTCTGCGATTTCCTGCAGAAGTTCGGCCTTCCTCTTGCCGTCTACGATTTCGCCCCGGGCCTTGCCGGTGACCACGCCGCCCGTGATTTCCAGTTCGTTGGCAAAAACGTAATCAATCCCCAGTCGCTGCTGCAAGTACTCCCCGAAGAAGGTAAATCCGCCGGAAAGAATGGCGGTTTTATAGCCCAGCAGATTGAGCGCGGAAATCAGCCGTTCGGCGCCTTCCGCGAGCGGAATGGCCGACAAAACTTTTTTCAATTGTTCTTCAGGCAAACCGCCCAGCAGCGATAGCCTCTTGGCAAAACTTTGCTTGAAGTCGAGTTCGCCGCGCATGGCGGCAGCCGTAATTTGCGCAACTTCTTCCCCTACGCCTTTCAGCTTTGCGAGTTCGTCGATCACTTCGCCCTGAATCAGGGTGGAGTCCATGTCGAAAGCGAACAGGCGGCGGTTGCGCCGGTGAATACTCTCGCGCTGAAAAGCAATGTCAATGTTGAAGGTTTGCGTCAAGGCCATGAGGTCGGCGCGCAGGGTGGCGGAGGAATCGGTTTCGCCGCTGATTTCAAGTTCAATGCAGGCATTGGTGTTGGGATTATTTCCTGTTAGCGACAGCCTCCCCGAGAGCCGTTCAATGCGATCAATATTCAAGGCATTGTCGGAAATCGCAGCGCTTACCCGCGCCAGTTGCTCCGCCGTAATGATCCGGCCTAATACGGAAATGATGAACCGGTGCTTGCCCTGCGTTTTTACCCAATGGTCAAAGGCCTGCTGATTAATAGGCGTGAATTTCACCTGGAGGTCAAGTTCATGCGCCTGGACGATGAGTTCTTTTTTGAGCGGTGTAAATTCCTTTCCCGCAGGAATTTCAATCAGGATGGCAAGAGCCAGTGTTTCATGCACGACTGCCTGGCCGATGTCGAGAATGCGTACATCGTAAGTGGCAAGAATGTTTGCGAGAGAACTGGTTTGGCCGGGCTTGTCCCCGCCGGAAAGATTAATGAGGATGTATTTGCTCATGAAGATGTGAGGGCGACTTATTAGATTAACAGGACGTCGCGCTGAAGTTTGCAACAGGAATCATGCGATGCTTACTTCCGTGTATGTCCCAAACACCTCGCGCAATGCCTCGCAAATCTCGCCCACCGTTGCATAGGTTCTTACAGCCTCAATGATGTAGGGCATGGTATTGGCGGGCGACACGCCGTGAGTCCCGGCTTTCGGCTCCTGCGCGGCGGCCTTCCTCAACGCGCCCAAACAGCGCCGCACGTCCTCATTCGAGCGGCGCGCACGCAACGCTTTCAGCTTGGCCGCTTGGCTGGTGGCAACACTTTCGTCAATATAGAGAGTTGATGGAGCATCTTCCTCGACGGTAAATTCATTCACCCCGACGATGATCTTTTCCTTTGCCTCGACTGCGCGCTGATATTGATATGAAGCCTCAGCGATCTCCTTTTGCGGATAGCCGCGTTCGATGGCCTTTACCATCCCGCCCATGGCATCGAGCTTGCCAAAATAGTCGAAGGCGCCTTTTTCCATCGCAAGGGTTAAGGTTTCGAGAAAATACGACCCGCCTAATGGATCCACTGTCTGCGTCACGCCCGATTCGTGGGCGATGATCTGCTGCGTACGCAGCGCGATGCGAGCAGCTTCTTCCGTGGGCAGTGCTAGAGCTTCGTCGTACCCGTCAGTATGAAGGGACTGCGTACCTCCCAACACCGCGGCCAGCGCCTGGATCGCCGCCCGTGAAATATTATTCATTGGCTGTTGCGCAGGGAGGGAAACGCCCGCCGTCTGAGTATGAAAACGCATGAGCCATGTACGCGGGTTTTTCGCACCGAACCTGTCTTTCATGACCCGGTACCAAATCTTGCGCGCCGCCCGGTACTTCGCGATCTCCTCAAAAAAGTCGTTGTGCGCGTTGAAGAAAAAGCTAAGTCGAGGCCCGAATTCGTCTACATCCAGGCCGCGTCTTCTCGCCCATTCCACGTACTCAATGCCGTCATACAGCGTAAAGGCCAGCTCTTGTAACGCCGTCGAGCCAGCTTCCCGGATGTGATAACCGCTGATCGAAATGGTATTAAAGCGCGGCGTGAATTTTGAGCCAAACTCAAATGTATCCACCACCAGCCGCATAGAAGGCGCAGGCGGATAGATGTATTCCTTCTGTGCGATGTACTCCTTCAGAATGTCATTTTGCAAAGTGCCTGAGATTTTCTTCCAATCTGCTCCCTGTTTCTCCGCGACTACTAGGTACATCGCCCATAGCACCGATGCGGGAGAATTAATGGTCATCGAAACCGTCGTCTTCTCCAGGTCAATGCCCGAGAAGAGAACTTCCATGTCTTCGAGCGAATCAATGGCCACTCCGCATTTGCCCACCTCGCCTTCGCTTGCGGGATGATCGGAGTCATAGCCCATGAGCGTAGGCAGATCAAAGGCAACCGACAACCCGCCTCCGCCCTGCTCGAGCAAGTAACGGTAGCGCTGGTTGGTCTCTTCAGGCGAAGCGAAGCCCGAGAACTGCCGCATGGTGAAAAGTTTGCCGCGATAGCCATTGGCGTGAATGCTGCGAGTAAATGGCGGTTGGCCCGGCTGGCCTAAATGTATTGCGGAATCCCAATCCGCGGGAAGGTCGGCCTGCGTGTACAAGCGCCGAACCGGAGTGCCCGAAATTGTCGTGAATCGGGCATAACCGTCTTTCTCGATATTTACTCCGCTAGCGGCGCCAATAGGTCTTTCCGGGGATTTCTCCAGCGTGGGGGTCAGCGTGTTTTCCACCCAGTCATTCTCGCGGGCAGAGGGATGCCTTTCTTGCGCGACATCCGCCATTGGATTTTCAGCGACCAGCGGTTTAGATGGTGTTCCCGACATAGGCCCCCGCGACTTTGATCATAGGAGGACTCAAGCCGCGGGGCAAGGTTGCTGGATGGGCGTTCATCGCCGAGAGCGATTAGATCTCGCCGTCGTCTTTTTGGTGCTGGCTAAGATCTTTCACCGGACCCTGCGCATGGCCGTCATTAATCCGATGAATTTGAATTGGTCCATTGACATTGCGGAGTTGGATGAGCATGCCTCCTCCGTCCAATTGGCCGCTCAAATCATGTCCTATATACCGGTGATCATTCACACGCAGGCCAAATTCATTGCTGATTTTGCCCGTCACGGTGTTGGCTTCAATTTGCGCCTTGGCGTCGGATGGCATACTCAATTTCACCGGCCCATTTACCGACGAAATTTCGGCCCGATTGGTTCCAGAAGGGCTAATCTCGACGTCCGCGAGTCCGTTGATGGTGGAAAGTTTCATTGGCCCAGTAAGTTCTTTCGCGCTTAGAGTGCCGTTGATACAGGATGCCTGCACTTCTCCACTAATTCCACTAATATCCAGCGAACCATTAATGAGCTTGATTGCATCCAGGCGAACATTCCGCGGTACCGTTAGGGTGTATTCCACCCATGCTGGATTACTTCCATTTCCGTAATCCGAGTGGTCTGGATACTTAGTTTGGATTGAAATTGAATTGCTGTCCGCGTCAATTTTGATGCGGGCTTCATCCAGCCGCTCCTGATTGTCAGCATGCTTCACGGCATCCACTTTAACTTCGTTTCGGTCCCAGGAAGAGATATGGACAGGACCGTTGATGTTGTCCAATGAAACCTTGCCCTGCGCATTGAGTGAATACGTATGATGAAATTCCTGGGTCAACCGGGTTGTTTTATCGGACGCATGTCCTTGCGTCGTTAGGATGGAAAGGGCACAGATTGCGCCTAAAATTAGGGTAGCGCGGTGGATTGCTCGTTGTCGGCTCTGCATAGTTCCTCCCAGTGATGTGGTTTGGACGGGGCAAAACATGCTTCGTGAGCAGGTCGACAAAAAGCCAAGTCCAAAATCGGGACAGGAAATTTCCTCATTACCTCAGTTATCTTCCGCGTGCCTATCACAATGCGGCAAAATTGATGCAATCACTAAAGAGGGGCAGCGAGAAGGTAGGCAGTAGTGATACCGCCAGATTTACATCAATTGAGACGCTGTTTCAGATTCATTTCGCGACCTCATCTTTCGGTTTCAATCGTTTGCCTGTTTGCGCTCCCGCTGCTGGCTCAGGTCTCCGACTCTGATCGTCCCATTCCCCTGCTCACCGGCAATGCCGGATATTTTACGAACATTGAGGGCGGACACGCGGAACTGAATCCGCAAATCAGCCCCGTGTTGCTTCTGCCTATAGGCGATCGCTGGCTTGTGGAGGCTCGCGGAGAATTCGAAGGAGATTTTGAACGTCCGGATGGCGGAGGTGCGTACGCGGGAAAAGTAAGCAAAGATCTGGACTACGTCCAACTCGATTACATCGTGAACCCCTATCTCACTATAACTGCGGGGCGTTTCCTGACTCCTTTCAACATGTATAACGAGCGGTTGTATCCCATCTGGATACGAAAGTTGCCTCTTGATCCGCTAATTTTCCCGATTGCGACCGGCTCCAGCGATGGATTCATGTTTCGCGGAGGGTTCCCAGTCAATTCAAGATTCGAGCTGAACTACGCAACATATTTTTCCGCGCAGGCGAGCCCGGACGCGATTGAGTCCGACCGCACGTCGGGCGGTAGGCTCGGCTTTTTTCTTCCCGATCAACGGTTGGAAGCTGGTTTTTCATGGCAGAAAGAATTACAAGACGGCCGCAACACTGCCTTCGGCTTTTATTCCTCATGGCAGCCCAGGGCCCTTCCGTTGAATCTTCGTTCCGAGTATTCGCGATCCGACGACGGTAGCGGATATTGGATCACCGCTGCCTACATGCTGAGCCAAGCTTCTTTCTGGCACACAACCCTGCGGCACACAGAAATTGTCGGCGGTCTTCAACAATTTTTTGTGGGAGAGTCCACTAAAGACAACGCTCAAGGCGAAGAAGATAACTTGCCTGAAGCAAATACCCGGCAGGCGGATTTGGGACTTAATTATTACATTCACGACGGACTCAAACTCACTGGCAGTTACAGCCGGCAGTTCGGCGCGGACGGAGACGCGAACCTGTGGAGTATGGGCATTGCCTACCGTTTCGCGCTGCCGCTCGGGCCATCGGGCACGGAATAAAGAAGCGCGACATGAAAATGAACCGACAATGCGGAAAAGAAAGACGCTTTATGAAAACGACACTCATGTCCATTGCTCTGGCGGGCTTGCTCTCATCCGCCATCTGGGCCCTGGGAAGCAGCGATGCTCCGCCGGTCGCAGTTGTTCAGAAGGCAACCGCGCAACCGGATGAGCACCTGCGGATTGAAGGTGAACGCAGGTTCCAGGCAAATTGCGGGCGCTGCCACATGGCCCCGCACAAATTTCCTCCCCGCATGATGGCCACCATTGTCCGGCACATGCGCGTCAGGGCCACCATTACCGATGAAGATATGCGTTCAATTCTTTACTACATGACGCAATGAGGAATTTCATGGCTTTATTCAAGCGATTGTTTCTGGCAGCGACGGCAATCAGTTTGTTACTTGTCTCTCTGCTTGTGAAAGCGGAAACTCGCGTTATTGAAGTATTGGCGGATAAAGATAGTAGTTACAGAATCGCGGGTCAAAAGAACCCGGGGATAACGGTCAAAGTGGGCGAGCCGGTTTTGCTGCGCATCACCGCGAAGAAGGCAAAAACCATGAACCGCGACGGCTCAATCCACAGTTTTACGCTGCTCCGCGCGAAAGACCGTTCCCGTGTGGAAGGTTGGGACCTGATGCTCAAGCCGGGCACGCAGGAATTCCAGCTTACGGCCCCCACCGAGCCGGGAGAATACGTCGTGCTTTGTACCGTTATTTGTAGTGACGATCACGAATCCATGCATATGAAGTTTACCGTCGTACCTTGAAAGGAGTTTCATGAAAAAAGTTTTCGGTTTTGGCTTAATTGCAATATTCACGCTGGCGATCGTGATGTACGCGTCGGATGATCCAGTTCGGACATTTGAAGGAGAAGTCTCGGATAGCCAGTGTGCGATGAATGTCCACTCGCTTACTCGCTCCCATCAGGAAATGCTCAAAAGCAGGTCTCATGGCAATACTCCGGCGGAGTGCGCGATTTATTGCGTTGAATATTTGGGTGGCCGCTTTGTGTTGGTTTCCGGCAAGAACGTCTATCGCCTGGATAACGACGATCTAGTGAAGAAATTCGCGGCGGATAAAGTCAAGATATCCGGCATTCTTGATGCTAAATCCGAAAGCCTGCACGTAATCAGCATTGATCGCATTCATTAATACGGCGTTGTCTAGTCGTTTCATTCAAAACAAATTGGGCGCCCTCGACTTTACGGCGCCCAATCTGTTTTTCTCCCGTGGTTGAAGGATATTCATTTCACAGCTCTTGCCCGGTAATATCCAAGAGACCTACCTGCCTTGCTAGCTGACGGTTGGCCGTTGCATCCATTACAATCAATGGACAGATCCAAACGTGTAGGCATGAAGCAGGTATTGGAACAGCGGAAAAACTAATCAGCATTCGATGAGGTTTCGATAGAGGCGTTGTGTCACGGTGTCCGTTGGCGTTCTCCTATCATCTCAGGAACAGGCGTAAAAATCGAAGTGCCTCCGCCAGCTTTAGCTCCAGAACATTGCAACGTTTCCACGTATTCGTAAAGTTTTGCTGGACAAGAATTGACATCTGACAAGTCCAACTCGCTCACCTACCAGGAACTTATCCTGCGCCTGCAATCCTTCTGGGCGGCGCGTGGATGCGTTTTGCAGCAGCCCCATGACGTGGAAGTCGGCGCGGGCACCATGGCTCCGGAGACTTTTCTGCGCGTTTTAGGTCCGAAGCCCTATAAAGTTGCATACGTTCAGCCTTCGAGGCGGCCAGCGGATGGACGTTACGGCGAGAATCCCAACCGCCTGTTCAAGCACATGCAGCTGCAGGTGATCTTGAAGCCTCCTCCGCAAAATGTACAAGAGCTTTATCTCGAATCTTTAGCCGCAATCGGAATCGACCTTCGGCAACATGACATCAAGTTTGAAGAAGACAATTGGGAGTCGCCAACGCTGGGTGCATGGGGCATCGGCTGGCAGGTGATGCTCGATGG
>JANWKU010000032.1 GCA_025451215.1 Terriglobales bacterium | reverse complement strand
CCCGATCCGTGGGTGGCTGTTGCGCAGGCTCCCGCCACGGAAATGTGCGGCAAGGATGCGAGGTTATGTAAAGCGAATCCTTGCTCGTGGAGAAATGGACACAATTGCCCATAGCTCATGCCACCAGAGATCGTGACGGTAGGGGATTGGCGTCCTTTGTCGGTATCAGTATCGAGACGGACAACCTCGTTCATCGATGCCAGCGAGAGCAGGAAGTGGTCGCCGTCGGCAATGTCGTTAAAGCAGTGGCGGGTGCCCAAAACCTTAATTCGAGGCTGGCTCTTCATTAAACGCTGGACATCTTCAAGCGATTGAGCCGAGTGCAACTTTTTAGTGCTGTACTCAATATTTCCAGCCCAATTCTTCAGCTTTTGTTCTGTATCTTTTAGATTTTCCGTAAGTGTCCTCGTCGGCAAGTGTCAGAGTGATTTGAGAAGCGTTACCGCGATTTCTTGCCATTCCTCTTCAAACGAGCACCGCGCCGCAGCCTTCTCTGCCCGAGAATACCAATATGCCGCGTTCGAGGAATCTCCTTCCTTTCGGTGGAGATACGCATGCACCCATGCGCCAGCCGCGGATTCATCCTGCTGCGCGGATTCGTGAGCCTTTGTCCAATCGCCTTTCCCATCCCACCACAATCCAGCTAGGGCGAAAGTCAACTTTTCAGGCGGTTCCTTGTGCGTCAGGCAATCGCGGAATTCTTGCAAGGTCATAAATTAAAAATCGCCGCGCAACTGCTTAAGCTGCTTCAGCCTCTCGAATCAATTTGTCCTCGAAACCGAAATCAAGATCTCGTTTTTCATCTCGTGCGGCATACCACGCGAACGTCTCTCGCAGTCCAGTGGCGAATGGCGTGGGTTCAAGATGGAGCACTCGCTTCATCCGATCCACTACTTCAGTGATCGGATGAACATCGTAATACTGGCCGAAGTACAACGGTTCCTGGAACACATTCCCTCCATTTCGCTCAATGATTTCACGCGGCACTTGAATGACTGATGGCTTCTTGCCGGCCGCCTTCGCGAATTCATTTATTAATTCCAGCTGTGAAACAGGTTTTTCGTTGGCCACATTAAAAGCCAATCCCACGGCGTTGGGATTCTCAAGAGCGGCGCAACATGCGGCAACCAGGTCATCCACGTAAACAAAGTGCATAAGCCGCTTGCCATCGCCGGGGACAATGACCGGCCGGTCGCGCCGGATGCGGTCCCAGAAAAATGCCTCGCGGTAGAACGGATTCTCCGGTCCATACACAAACGGAGGCCGCATCGTAACCACAGGAAAATTCTCTTTGCGATGCATACGAAACAGTGCCCGCTCGCTCATGCTTTTGTTGCGAACGTAGCTCTCAGGGTGCGTGTCAGGGGCCAGCGGATCATCTTCCACATGGTCCAAACCACTACCATAAGCCGCCACGCTGGATATAAATACATACCGCGAAATATCTCCGGGAATGGCCCTCGCGGTAGCTTCGACTTGTTGCCCGGTTGTTCCCTGCGCCCAGTCGTAGGCGATGTCATAGACTGCATCGAAATGCAGGCCCTCCAGCGCGCTTCGCACGGAAACTGCGTCGTTTCGATCCGCAACCAAGCCGCGGACTTCGGGCCCGAAGGGATGCTCAACCCTTCGATGCAGCAGCGTGATCTCGTGTCCGTCATTCAAGAGCCGGGCTACCAGACGTTTGCCGATAAACAGTGTGCCGCCGATTAACAGTACCCGCATTCCTCTCATTCTACCCGGTGACTGTGTCATTCTCTCGAAGGTAGCAGTCACGTTTAAAATGTAGAATTCCGAGTTAGCGTAAACTTAGCGAACGTGGACCCGTAGCTCAACTGGATAGAGCATTGCGCTTCGAACGCAAGGGTTGGGAGTTCAAGTCTCTCCGGGTCCACCATGAGTTTGTTGCGCCGGAGATTCTTCTATTCACTCAGGATTTCGGCAAAAGACTCCACTTCCCCGCTCCCGCCTTCTAAGCGCCTCAGCTACGCCATTTTGGCGTCTCAAGTTCTACAAAAGACTGCCGATACAGCTCTTGTAGGCCTGCGGACGGCGTGCAGGCCGACAGGAGGAACCAAAAATGAGTGTCAGCAGCGTGAAGCAGTCCACAGCCCGCCAGCAGGCAGAAATATCAAACCAGGATGCGGTGAAATCGCGCGAGGCCGCGCAAGCCTCCCAAACGTCTAAAGCGAGAAGCACAACTGCTGATAAGCAATCAGAAGCGCGTTCTGCACAGCAGAGCACTCGAACCAGCGGCCACTCTACCTCTACGCCCGAGAAAATCGAACAGACTAGCCCTGCTCAAGACGCGCGTGGCACCCAGAAGGCTCAACAATCATTGCGACAGCCAGACAAACGCGTGGATATGCTGGGCTAGCCAAACTACTACAACGAACCGGCTCAGGCAAATTTTGGTTTGGAGAAGCTGAGTTGGGGTGAATTGGTGGGATTGATAAACACCCGGAAAGGGCGTTTCGTGCAAAACCCGGCACAAATAAGAAGCGCCCCGGATCTTTTCAGATCGAGAGCGCCCGAACAGCCCTCCCCCAGAACTGCTCATTGCCAAGATACTTTGATACCCCGGTACAGTAAATTCCACCTTCGTGCTATATCGGTGGCACAAAGCGGGTAGGGAGTTCTCCCACCGCCTTGGCAGACTGAGATCCAGATTGGAAACACGATAAACAATGGACTTGTCACTACAAACGCCTTCCCGCGTTAATCACCATCTCGTTTCGCGCCCCACAAAATCTTTGCCGTTCCCTGGCGGTAACTCGCTTTCAAAGTTACCGCAGTAATCGTGAATTCCGGATTGGCGTTGACGCTATTGCACCTAGCTTTTTACAGTCACCACAGGGGGATGTATGAAAGATATCCATGAGGTCTTGCGGCGCAAGCAAGCCAAGTATGCCCAGTTGGGAAAGCAGATAGAGATGCTGCAACAGGCTGCGGAGAAATTGCGCGAAGTTGCTCCGTTACTCGCTGAAATGGAAGAAGATGACGGCGCCGTGCTGGCGGAAGTAGACGAGCCGGCGAACGCCATGTCGGCCAAAGCAGGCGCTTCGGCGTCAAACCCGGGAGCCAAGGGAGCACGCGCTCCTCGCTGGCCCTAACCAGAATTCACCCATAAAGTTATCCCATGATCTTCCAGGCACTCTTAGTCACAAAGGACGAGCAAACGTCTTCGGTTCTGGCTCCGGTATTGGCGGAGTTTGAACTGGAGGCGAAGTCCTGTAGCTATGCGGACGCTCTTACCCGCCTGACGGAGCAAAAATTTGACGCCGTCATCGTTGACTTTGACGATCCGGACAGCGCATCACTGGTTTTTCAGAATGCGGGCGCAGCGGGCCACGTGGTCACCGTCGCTCTCTTGAACGATAAAAAAAGAGTGCGTAGCGTTTTTGGAGCTGGGGCGAACTTCGTGCTCTACAAGCCCTTGTCGCCCGCCAAGGCAAAAGCCACCTTGCGCGCTGCCATTGCGCTCATCAAACGCGAGCGCCGCAGTTCCTTCCGCGTGCCCGTGCAGGTTGCGGTGCAGCTTCGCGTGCAGGGCGGAGCCGAGATGGAAGGCATTCTGCTCGACATCAGTGAAGAAGGCATGGACGTGCTCTCCGCGCAAACGCTCTATCCGACTGCGCCGATATCCGCGCGCTTTCAGCTTCCCGAATCTGACTTTCAATTCGAAGTCCAGAGTGAAGTTGCCTGGGCCAACCCCAATGGGCAATCCGGCGTACGGTTCGTTGATATGGGCGAGAGCGCCCGCGAGGCCCTGAAATCCTGGTTTAGCACTCACGCTCCGGAAATGCCGCCTGACGAACCCGAGCCCGTCGCGCACTGCCAGCTCACCGATCTAAGCACGGGCGGATGTTACGTGGAAACGGAATCACCGTTCCCTGAACGCTCCGAGATTGTATTGAACTTAAAAGTAGCCGATGTCGAGGTCCAGGCCGAAGGCACGGTGCGTGTCATGCATCCGAGCTTTGGCATGGGCATTGAATTCGCTTCGCGGACACCACAACAGCGCGAGCAAGTAAGCGGATTCATCAATCTGCTTATGAGTCGTCCTGGCACACTACCGGAGCTCTCTATCACGCCCCGAGCGTTGGTAGGCGCAAAAGACCGGACTCCGGAAAATCATACCGCGCACGATGATTTTGACGATCCTTTATTGGAACTTTTACGCGGGCATGAATCGCTTGGACAAGAAGAATTTCTGGAACAACTCCGCAAGCAGCGCAACTCCGAAGCTGTCGCAAATTCCTAACACCAAATAGACAACAGAAATGCCCGCGTGCCGTCTCTCACGCAGGCATTCATGCCCTGGCGGGCTTGTGTTTCCACCTCGTATGCGAACAGTCTAGGCGCGTGGCCCTATTACAAGGTTTCTAGACCATGAATTATTGGTAAATTCTTGGCGCACGTAGGTGCCGTGAAATCTCCGTATTTGGCGCGCGCAGCCGAACCAACTTTAACGATCTAATGACAGCCTTTCGCCGTGCGCGGCAAAAAGCACAGTAGAGCCATTTTCCTTTTTCTTGTATTCTCTGGCCTATCACCACGACTGGGAGCGAGCCCAACTGGATTCCATTTCTTCACATCAACCAGAGGTCAAAGCGAATCCCTCCCATCAGTTCCGTTCCGCCACCCGAGAATTGCTCCTTCCCTTTTTGTCTATTTCCTGCGCCGCATTTTTAGCAATCGCGCCTTTCTTTTTTCGGGGCATTCCTTCCGGCCACGACTTCGAGTTTCACATGAATTCATGGATGGAAGTATTAGCGCAATGGAAACTTGGGATATTGCATCCGCAGTGGGCAGCACTCGCACACTATGGATACGGGGAGGCGCGATTCATATTTTATCCTCCAGCTTCATGGACGCTTGGCGCGCTTTTGGGATCATTCATGCCTTGGACGCTAGTGACTGGGTCCTATGTTTGGCTTGCGCTTACAGCCTCCGGATTCTGCATGTTCCTGCTGGCGCGCGAATGGTTAGGCAGAACTGAAGCGATTTATGCGGCAGTCTTCTATGCCGCCAATCCATATTTCCTGGTGATTATTTACTGGCGAAGCGCCTTCGCGGAACTTGTGGCAGGCGCGCTGCTCCCGTTGCTGATATTGGTAATTTTTCGGCCTCGGGAAAAAACACAGGAAATAATCCTGCCATTGGCGTTGATCGTCGCTGCGGCATGGCTCATCAATGTTCCCTCGGCGGTTATGGTTACCTACTCCGCAGCCTTCTTCGTTTCGGTGCTCGCGCTTTCCCGGCGCTCCCTTCGAGGTCTAGCAGAAGGTGCGGCGGGAATCCTGCTGGGACCACTGCTGGCCGGGTTCTATCTTGTACCAGCCGTTTACGAGCAGAAATGGATTAGCGTTTCTCAAGTCCTTTCGGAAGGATATCGCGCGCAAGACAATTTTCTTTTCGCGATAACCGCGGACCCTGACCACAATCTTTTCAATCACCTCATTTCCATTGTGGCTCTTTCCGAGGTGATCGTTCTATGCGTCACTTCCTTTCTGGTGTTGCGCCACAAACCGCGTTCGCGATTTTTTTCTGTTCTGGCAATTTGGAGTGTCGCTCTTTCTATTTCCATGTTTTCTGTGACGAGCGTATTTTGGCGCTACCTGCCGGAACTTCGTTTCCTGCAGTTCCCTTGGCGCTGGCTGCTTTGTCTGAATGTGCCCCTTGCCATTTTCGCCGCGCGCGCGAGTCGGCAATGGCTGCCCCGCATCGCGCTATATTTACTCCTTCTGGCAGCCGTCGGATGCGTGTGGCACACAGTGCAAGCTCCATGGTGGGACAATGCCGCCGACATTGCGGAAATGCTCGATAACCAGACGAGCGGCGTTGGCTACGAAGGGACGGATGAATATGTCCCAGCCCGGGGAGATGCGTCAGCGGCGAAACCAGGCGCTCCAGATGTCAGATATGAAGGTGCAGGATCGGCGCAGATTGCTGTGCACCGCTGGGATCCTGAGACAAGGTCATTTACTGTAACTGCGAATGATCCCGGAAAGATGGCGATACGTTTATTCAATTTTCCAGCGTGGCAAGTCCGCCTGAATGACCGCATCACGCCTTCCGAAACTGATCCCGAGACAGGGCAAATGATGGTTTCGATGCGCACAGGAACAAACCACGTCGAAATCCGATTTACAAAAACCTGGGACCGCACATTGGGAGAAATCGTTTCGGCAAGTACTGCGGTATTCCTTTTGCTGTTGGCTGTGTATCAAAGAAAATTTTCGCGAAAGGAAATCATCGGAAGGCAAATCCATGTCCGTTCCTGAGCGAATACTGATCGCAACTTCCAATCCCGGCAAGCTGCGCGATTTTGCAGGTGCCGCTCTTGCTCTCGGCATACGAATCCAACCAGTCCCAAATTTTTCCCAGCTTCCCACTGTGGTGGAAGACGGGCTCACATTCGAAGCCAACGCCCGCAAGAAAGCAGAGGCATACAGCCGCGCCGCAATCGATGAAATCGTGCTTGCCGATGATTCCGGCTTGGAAGTGGACGCACTGGGCGGCGCGCCTGGCGTCCACTCTGCCCGCTACGCGGCGGATGATCCCAGTCAGGCAGGCAGCAACACGGACGACGAAGCGAATAACGAAAAGCTGATGCGCAATTTGAAGAGCGTTCCTGCGGCCCAACGCACGGGCAGGTTTGTCTGCGTCATCGCCGCCGCGCGCAATGGCCGCACGTTGGCCGTTTTCCACGGAAAGGCCGAAGGCATCATTCTGGATGCGCGGCAAGGCTCAAACGGTTTCGGCTACGATCCATTTTTCTTTTTCCCGCAAATACAAAAAACTTTTGCGGAATTGAATGCAGAGGAAAAGGCGAAATACAGCCATCGCGGCGCTGCATTTCGAAGTTTCCTGAAATGGTATGCAGAGATTTAGAGAACAATTTGTTCAATTTCGGAATGGCCGTGCTTCGCCGAATTCGGGACTCTGAACGCGGATTGTATTCCCAAAGAATCCGAAATGACCTTTTGGGAAAGTGTTTTCCCCACCCTGACACTGGAGGGCATTCGCTTACCACTTTCTCCGCATACCCGCGCTGATTCGCAAGGTTTTAGAGTTCTGCCATCCGAGTCGAAAAGCGGCCTCTTGATTGCACCATTCCATGTGTACCGAGGCAGAGTAACCAGAGGGTAACCAAAAAGCATTGGAAACCTTCGGTAACACCGAGGGCAGATTTTAGATTGGAATTCTCTAATGATG